>NZ_CAZELG010000028.1:0-535988 GCF_964512825.1 Tenacibaculum halocynthiae
TGGATTATCAAATGGATCAATAAAAATAACAGCGAATGGAGGAACTCCAGGTTATAGTTACCAATGGAAAGATTCAACAGGAAAAGTATTAGGAAGCACTACAAATGAGTTATTAAATATAAGTGGTGGAACGTATACGTTGCTTTTATCAGATAAAGGAAATTGTACGTCAACTAGCACTCATATAATCAAAGAGCCATTATTATTAGAAGCAAAAGTAGAGGAAGTATCTATTTTATGTAATGGAGGAACAGGCCAGTTACGCTCAAAAGTAACTGGAGGAGTTTTACCATATGCTTATAAATGGACAGATTCAACAGGAAAGGTAATTTCAACTTCAACGTTTATAGAAGAGGTATCTGGAGTTTATAATTTAGAAGTTACGGATAAGAATAATAACAAATCCAAAGTATCTTCTATTAATTTAAGTGAACCATTAAAGCTTGAATTTTCAAAATTAGAAGTTGTTGATATTAATTGTTACGGAGGTTCTACAGGAAGTATTTTAGTTGAAGCCAAAGGAGGAACAGCACCTTATACATATAGTTGGAAACATTCAACAGATACTAATAAATTAATAAGTGGATTAAAACAAGGTGTTTACTCAGTTACGATTACTGATAAAAATGGTTGTTCTATAACTAATGATTCAATAAAAGTTAATGAACCTGAATTGTATGAAATTTCAGAAACCAATTTATTTAGACCAACATCAGATTTAATTAATGACGGAAGGATTAGTATTAAAATAGTTGGTGGAGTTAGCCCGTATAATTATTTATGGAAAAATGAAAAAGGTGATATTATAAAAGATGCTAATTCAAGTTTAAAAGACGATGAGATCAATTTACTAGGTGAAGGTACATATACTATTCGAGTTACAGACTCTAAAGGATGTATTGTTGAAGAAACATATAATTTAGCTAATCCAGGTGAATTATTAGTATCTGTTGAACAGTTGCAAGAGATAACTTGTTATAATGGTAAAAGTGCAATTTTAGATGTTATAACTATCGGAGGAGCTGGAGGTAATAAATATACTTGGTACAATGCATCAGATGATTCAATTGTTGGCAATAAAAAACAATTAACAAACATCGTAGCTGGTACCTATTATGTAATTGTAGATAATGCAGCAGGAATTAAAGAAAAAAGTCCTCTTTATGAAGTTAAAGAGCCTACAAAGATTGAGTTAGACTTTTTAAGTGAAAACGTGTCATGTAATAAAGCTGACAATGGAAGTTTTACATTTAATGTTAAAGGAGGTAATAATATATATAAATATAGATATGCTTTTGAAGGAACAGGGTATTCAAGTTGGATAATAGTAAATTCAAATACTGCTGAAGTTAAAAATTTAAAGCCAGGAAATCATAAAATCCAATTGAAGGATGGTAATAATTGTTTTGCTTTAAATTCTGAAGGAAAAGATGAATTTGTTATTAAAATTACTGAGCCTTTACAATTAGAGATAACTGAGTTGTCATTAGCAAATCCAACAGGTTTTGGATTATCGAATGGTCATATTGAAACTTCAATAAAAGGAGGAACAGCGCCTTATACGTATTCTTGGGAAGCTAGTAATGGAGTAAGTTTATCATCTAGTTTACGTATAGAAAACTTACAAAAAGGTACATATACCTTAAAGGTTAAAGATTCAAAAGGATGTAATACAGAAAAGACTTTTGAATTAACAGAGCCGGTAAAACTAGAAGTTAGTATAAACCGTAATTCAATAATAAGCTGTAATGGATCTTCAAATGGAGAAATCGAAGCAGTAGTAAAAGGAGGAGTTAAAAATTATACTTATAAATGGCATAAAGAAGGAAATACTTCAGTTCTAGGAACTAAATCAGTTTTAAGTAATTTATCAGCAGGTATTTATTATGTTATTATAACAGATGCTAATAATAATACTGTTACAAGTTCAAAGTATGAATTAACAGAACCATTGGTATTGGTACTAAAATTGACTTCAGATTATACTAGTTGTGGAACAGGAAATGATTGGGAAATTAAAAGTACAGTAACAGGAGGAACTGCACCATATACTTATTTGTGGAATACTGGTGATAATACATCAGATTTAACGAATTTTAAAGCAGGAGTATATACGTTAACAGTAGTAGATGTAAATGGATGTAAAATAACAAAAGAAGTAGAGTTAGTAGCTCCATTGAATTTAGAGATAACAGAATTATCATTAGCAAATCCAACAGGTTTTGGATTATCGAATGGTCATATTGAAACTTCAATAAAAGGAGGAACAGCGCCTTATACGTATTCTTGGGAAGCTAGTAATGGAGTAAGCTTATCATCTAGTTTACGTATAGAAAACTTAAAGAAAGGTACGTATACATTAAAGGTTAAAGACTCAAAAAGATGTAGTACAGAAAAGACTTTTAAATTAATAGAGCCAGAAAAACTAGAAGTAAGTTTAAAACGTAACTCAATAATAAGCTGTAATGGATCTTCAAATGGAGAAATCGAAGCAGTAGTAAAAGGAGGAGTTAAAGGTTATACTTATAAATGGCATAAAGAAGGAAGTCCTTCTGTTGTAGGAACGAAAGCTGTTTTAGGTAATTTATCAGGAGGTATTTATTATGTTATTATAATTGATGCTAATAACAATACTGTTACTAGTTCTAAGTATGAATTAACAGAACCATCAATATTAACTCTAGGGTTAGCTTCAGGTTATGTTAGCTGTGGAACAGGTAATGATTGGGAAGTTAAAAGTACAGTAACAGGAGGAACCGCACCATATATTTATTTGTGGAATACAGGTGATAATTCATCTAATTTAACGAACGTTAAAGCAGGATCATATACGTTAACAGTAGTAGATGTAAATGGATGTAAAATAACAAAAGAGGTAGAGTTAGTCGCTCCATTGAGCTTAGAGATAATCGAGTTATCATTAGCAAACCCAACAGGTTTTGGATTATCAAATGGTCATATTGAAACTTCAATAAAAGGAGGAACCGCACCATATACGTATTCGTGGGTAACTAGTTCAGGCGTAAGTTTACCATCTAATTTACGAATAGAAAACTTACAGAAAGGTAGGTATACATTAAAGGTTAAAGATTCAAAAGGGTGTAGTACAGAAAAGACTTTTAAATTAACAGAACCAGAAAAACTAGAAGTTAGTATAAAACGTAATTCAGTTATAAGTTGCAATGGTTTTTCAAATGGAGAATTACAGGCTATTGTAAATGGAGGGGTTCAAGGTTATACTTATGAATGGTATAAAGAAGTGACTCCTTTATTACAAGGAACAACTTCAACTTTAAGTAATTTATCAGGAGGTACTTATTATGTTATTATAACAGACGCTAATAACAATACTGTTACAAGTTCGAAATACGAGTTAATTGAACCGTCAATTTTAATACTAGCCTTAAATGCTGACTATGTAAATTGTGGAACAGGTAATGATTGGGAAATTAAAACTACAGTATTGGGAGGAACTGCACCATATACTTATTTGTGGAATACAGGTGATAATTCATCAAATTTAACGAATGTTAAAGCAGGATCATATGCGTTAACAGTAGTAGATGTAAATGGATGCAAAATTACAAAAGAGGTAAAGTTAATAGCTCCATTGAACTTAGAGATAACTGAGTTATCATTAGCAAATCCAACAGGTTTTGGATTATCAAATGGTCATATTGAAACTTCAATAAAAGGAGGAACAGCGCCTTATACGTATACTTGGGTAGCTAGTAATGGAATAAGTTTACCATCTAATTTACATTTAGAAAACTTACAGAAAGGTACGTATGAATTAAAGGTTAAAGATTCAAAGGGATGTAGTACAGAAAAGACTTTTGAATTATCTGAGCCTGAAAAACTAGAAGTTAGTATAAAACGTAATTCAATAATAAGCTGTAATGGATCTTCAAATGGAGAAATAGAGGCAGTAGTAAATGGAGGAGTCAAAAATTATACTTATCAATGGTATAAAGATGGAAATGCTACTGTAATAGGAACAACTTCTACTTTAAGTAATTTATCGGGAGGTACTTATTATGTTATTATAACAGATGCGAATAATAATATAGTTACTAGTTCGAAGTATGAATTAAAAGAACCATCAATACTTGAATTAAAATTAACTTCTGATTATGTAAACTGTGGAATAGGAAATGATTGGGAAGTTAAAAGTACAATAAGTGGAGGAACCGCACCCTACACTTATTTATGGAGTACTGGTGATAATACATCAAATTTAAAAGATATAAAAACTGGGGCATATAAGTTAACAGTAGTTGATGTTAATGGATGTAAAGTTTCAAATAATATAACTATAGTTTTACCTGAACCTTTAAAATTAGATGATTACAGTTTAATTAACCCAACTTGTTATCAAGGTAATGATGGGGAAATTAAACTTGAAGTAGCTGGAGGAGCTATGCCTTATAGTTATAAATGGAGTAATGGAAGTGTTTCTAATACATTAAATAACTTAATTGAAGGAACCTACAGTGTTATAATAACCGATAATAAGGGATGTAGTATTACTGAATCTTTTAAAATAACAAGTCCAGAGAAAATTAAATTAGATTTAGGAAAGGATGTTACTTTATGTAAAGGACAAAAAATTATTTTAGACGGAAGTATTAAAGATGGTGTAAATTACTCATGGACTTCAAGTAATGGGTTTACAAGTACAGATTCAATGGTTGAAGTAAATGAATCGGGAACCTATAAAGTAATTTCAACAGATAAGAAAGGTTGTTCAGTAACTGATGAAATAATTGTAAAAACTACAAATACAGAAATTTCAGCTAACTTTATTGTTTCTACACAAGTTTTTGTTAATGAAAGCTTTATTGCTGTTAATGTAAGCTCTCCTGAGCCTGAAGAGTCTATTTGGATTGTACCTAATGAAGGACAAATTATAGACGAATCAGGTAGTTATGTAGAAGTTCTTTTTGATAAGGTTGGTGAGTACGAAATAACACTTGTAACAAGGATAGGAGAATGTGAAGAATATATTACAAAAACTATTTATGTTATAGAAAACGATACGGATAAAGATGTAAAAGATAGTACAGGAAGTCAACCTATGATAAAAGACTTTGTAGTTTATCCTAATCCATCAAATGGAAAGTTTAAGTTAGATGTAAAACTTAAAAAAGAAAATAAAGTTAATGTAAGGATTTTCGGTATGTATAAGAATAATCTAATCAGTGCTAAAAAGCTTGATGGTAAGTCTGAATATACAATTGATTATGATTTAACTTTAGTAACTGGAATATATGTAGTTTTAATAGAATCTGATAAAGAAAGGTTAGTAAAGAAAATAATAATTAAATAATAACCTAGTTATATTTTATTCATAATTAAAAACCCCTTTTGAGATTTTTCAAAAGGGGTTTTTAATTAGATTTATTTTTTTACTTAAACAGACTATTTCTTTTCTAGTAAAGCCATATAGAAACCATCAAAACCAGAAAGATGAGCCAATACTTTATTATCCTTAACAAAAGAAAATTCTGCTCCTGCTTCAGAAGCTAAAAAAGTGTTAACCTGTTCTTGGTTTTCAGAAGGTAGTATAGAACATGTTGCATAAACAAGTTTACCTCCAGGTTTTACCATTTTAGAGTATTGCTGTAATACTTCTTGTTGTGTTTTTCTTATTTTAGTTAAAAACTCAGGTTGTAATTTCCACTTACTATCAGGGTTTCTTCTTATCACACCAAGTCCAGAGCATGGAGCATCAATTAATACTCTATCTGCTTTATTGTGTAATTTTTTTATAACCTTAGTAGAATCAATAACTTTAGTATCAATATTATGAACACCATTTCTTCGAGAACGAACTTTTAATTTTTTTAGTTTACTCTCATAAATATCCATAGCTATAATTTGCCCTTTATTTTCCATTAAAGAAGCTAAATGAAGTGTTTTACCACCTGCACCAGCACAAGTATCAACTACTTTCATACCTGGCTTAACATCTAAATAAGCAGCTACAAGTTGTGAAGAAGCATCTTGTACTTCAAAATAACCTTTTTTGAAAGCTTCAGTTTTAAAAACATTAGCACGTTCTACTAACTTTAAAGCATCATCATGTCCTTTTATAAATTCAGTGTCAATATCTTCTGAAGCTAATTCTTTTTGTAATTTTTCTTTAGAAATGTTTAATGTATTAGTACGTAAAATAACTTGGGCTTGTTTATTTAAAGCAGCAATCTCTTTCGTCCAAAGTTCTTCACCTAATTCTTGTACACAAACTTCATCAATCCAATCAGGAATAGCTTCTCTAAATTTTCTAATTTTTGAAAGCTCATCAAATTTACCTTTAATTCTTCTATTTGGTGTAGGTTCTATTTGATTCCAATCAGGTAATTTAATTCCTTTTAATACACACCAAACTGCAAAAATTCTCCATAATTCAGGTCGTGAAAAAGGAGTTTTAACATTTGCAATTTCAGCATATAATCGTTTCCATCGTACAATTTCATAAATGGTTTCAGCAACGAATTTTCTATCACGAGCCCCCCAACGCTTATCTCTTTTCAAAGCTTTTTCAACAGCTTTATCGGCATAAACCTCTTCATTAAAAATGTCACGTAAGCTATCAATAACCGTGTACACTAAGTTTCTATGTAATCTCATTTGATGAATTTAAGACTGCAAAGATAGTTGAATTTACTGGTTTTTTGTATTTTCGTTAAGAGTAAAAAAAGCTAAAGAATCGATGCATGAAGTTATTTAATTTAATACTATTATTTTTTTTTAGTGTTGTTTTTCAAATGGTTGCTCAAGAGGTATATATTACACCGACTAAGGAGTTTGAAGCCAATCAAAAAGTATATTTATTTGGGAATGATGTTAAGTTACGTGAAGAACCCAATACTAGCTCTAAAGTAATTTCATTATTAAAAATAAGTACAGAGGTATTTGTTATAGAAAAGACTAATAAAATAAAATTATATAATGGAATTGATTGGCCTTGGTATAAGATAAAAACCAGTAATGGAGAAGAAGGTTTTTTATTAGGAGGATTGATATCAAAAGACATTAAAAAAATAAAAAATTCTATATATTTAATTTCTTTAAAAAAGATAAACGATGACTATTTTGTACTTACAAGAGTTGTTAATGGAAATGAAGATTATATAGAAAATAGCACAAGAATAGCTACAACTACTTTTTCAATAAGTGTATCAGATAATAAAGGAGTAGAATCAATAAAAAACATGATTTATATTGATTATTTAGCAGAAGCTTGTGGTGTTGATGGAGGAGGTTATTATTTATTTAATACAGGAAGTTCCTTAATAAAAGCCATTGAATTGTCTTCAGTAGCAGATGGTGGTTTATATTGGTTAAAGGAAGATGTTGTTTTTCCTTCTGATTTTGGTGGTAAAAAAGATAAAATTATTTTAAAAAGTGAACGTGGAGAAATGATAGATGAAGTTACAGAACATAAAAAAATAACAATAGAAACTAAACAATTTGTTTGGCAAGGAAAAGAATTAATTATTGATACTAATAAAAAATAGTCGTTATTAAATTCTATGAATTTAAATCATCCTACTACATATATAAAAGGAGTTAGTGTTGCAAGAGCAGAATTATTATATTCTGAATTAGGGATAAAAACGTGTAGAGATTTACTGCATTTATTTCCATTTCGTTATGTAGATAAAACTCAGTTTTATACAATTAATCAACTACAACAAAATTCTTCTGAAGTACAAATTGTAGGTAAAATAACAGGTATTAAAAATGTAAAACAAAAAAGAGGAAGTAGGTTAGTAGCTACATTTACTGATGCTACAGGTTCTATGGAGTTAGTTTGGTTTAAAGGAGCGAAATGGATTAAAGATAATTTAAAAGTAAATGTACCTTATGTTATTTATGGTAAGCTAAATTGGTATAATAGAACTGCTAGCATGCCACACCCGGAAATGGAAACAGTTCAAGTGTATAAAAGCAAATTACAAATGGCTATGCAGCCAGTGTATCCTTCAACTGAAAAATTAACTAATAAAGGGATAAGTAATAAGGTAATTGGAAATATGATCCAATACCTATTTAAGCAAGTATTTGGATCAATTGAAGAAACATTACCTACTTATTTATTAAATGAGCACCAACTAATAGCAAAACGAGAAGCTTTATTAAATATCCACTTTCCTAAAAATCAAGAGCTATTAACTAAAGCTCAATTTAGATTAAAGTTTGAAGAACTATTTTTTATTCAATTACAATTATTACAAAAAAAATTGATTAGAAAATCAAAAATAAAAGGATTTGTTTTTGAAAAAGTTGGAGAGAATTTTACGAGTTTCTATAATAATAATTTACCTTTTGATTTAACAAATGCACAAAAAAAAGTATTAAAAGAAATACGAAAAGATTTAGGTTCAGGTGCACACATGAATAGGTTACTTCAAGGTGATGTAGGGTCAGGAAAAACTATTGTAGCTTTATTAACAATGTTGTTAGCTATTGATAATGGTTTTCAAGCTACTATAATGGCCCCTACTGAAATTTTAGCTATACAGCATTATAATGGTATTGTTGAGCTTTTAGAGAATACAACAATAAAAGTTGATTTATTAACAGGTTCTTCAAAAGTTAAAAAAAGAAGAGAGATTCATGCAGGATTGGAAGATGGAAGTTTACATATTTTAATAGGAACCCATGCTATATTAGAAGATAAAGTACAGTTTAAAAATTTAGGAATAGCTATTATAGATGAGCAACATCGTTTCGGAGTTGCTCAGCGTTCTAAGCTATGGAATAAAGGAAGAAAAGAAGAAAATGAAGAAATAGTACCTCCTCACATTTTAGTAATGACAGCAACTCCAATACCTCGAACCTTGGCAATGTCTGTATATGGTGATTTAGATATTTCAGTTATTGATGAGTTACCTCCTGGGCGTAAAGAAATAAAAACAATACATAGGTATGATAGCAATCGTTTAGGAGTTTTTAAGTTTTTAAAAGATGAGATTACTAAAGGAAGGCAGGTATATGTAGTTTATCCGTTAATTCAAGAATCTGAAGCTATGGATTATAAAGATTTAATGGATGGATATGAGAGTATTTCACGAGAGTTCCCTTCACCTAAATATCAAATTAGTATTGTTCACGGACAAATGAAGCCAGCTGATAAAGATTATGAAATGAATCGTTTTGTAAATGGTGAAACACAAATTATGGTAGCTACTACTGTAATTGAAGTAGGTGTTAACGTACCTAATGCATCTGTTATGGTAATTGAGAGCGCTGAACGATTTGGATTAAGTCAGTTACATCAATTAAGAGGAAGAGTAGGTAGGGGAGCTGATCAAAGCTATTGTATATTATTGTCTAGTTATAAGTTATCTTCTGACGGGAAAACACGTTTAAAAACAATGGTAGATACTACTGATGGGTTTAAAATAGCAGAAGTAGATTTAAAACTTCGAGGTCCTGGAAATATAATGGGAACTCAACAAAGTGGTGTGTTAAACCTTAAAATAGCAGACGTGATAAAAGATTCTCCTATACTATATAAAGCTCGTCAAACAGCTATTAATTTATTACAAGAAGACCCAGCTTTGTCTCAACCTAAGAATTCTGGTTTATTAAAAATTTACACACAATTACAAAAGAAAACAGGTATTTGGAGTAATATTAGTTAGCTATTATATGAACATAAAACAATAAACTAATTAAAAGAGTCAGTTTACTAATAAAAAGTTATAGTTTACTCATAGCTGTTTTTTTACGATAATTAATACAAATACTTTTAGTGTAAATAAAATGAAGCACTATGAGTAAACAATTATTATACGTATTTTTATTACTAACTTCAGTAATACTTCAAGCACAGGAAATTCCAAAAATTAAAATAGGAAAAAAGCATATTTCTGTAAAAAAACTACAAGTAAAAACTATCATTACAGGAGATATTGCAACAACTACTTTTGATATGCATTTTTACAATCCTAATAATAGAGTTTTAGAGGGAGAGTTTGTATTTCCTTTAGGCGAAAATCAATCAGTTACTAGTTTTTTCCTTGAAATAAATGACAAACTAAGAAAGGCAGTAATTGTTGAAAAAGAAAAAGCAAGAGTAGCATTTGAAACTACAGTCAGAACTAAAATAGATCCTGCACTATTAGAACAAACTAAAGGAAACAATTATAAAGCAAGAATTTACCCAATACCGGCTAAAGGATATAAAAGAGTAGTTGTTGAATTTCAGCAAAAACTTATAGTTAACTCTGGTTCTTATTATTATAAATTACCATTTAATTTTAAAAATAAATTAGAGGAGTTTTCATTATCAATAAAAGTTTTAAATCAAAAAAATAAACCAATTTTAAAAAAGGGGTTTAATAAAGAATTTGTTTTTGATTCAGATAAAAACACGTTCTTTTTAAAAATAAATAGAAATAAACAAAGGGTATCAAAACCTGTATTAATAGAGATACCATTAAATCATAACAAAGAAAAAATACTTACTTATAAAAACTATTTATATTTTACTAAAAGTTTGAATATTGAAAAAGTAAGTAGGAAGTTAAAAAAGAAGATTACCATTTTATGGGATAAATCATTGTCTCAAAAAAATAAAAATGTAAAAAGAGAATTAGCATTGCTAAATTTGTATTTTAAAGAAGTAAAAAATTGTAAGGTAGATTTATTATTATTTAATACAGAAATCAGGGCTAAAGAAAGGTTTTCGGTAGTTAATGGAAATTGGAATAAGTTAAAAACGAAACTTGAAAATACAGTTTATGATGGAGCATCATCATTTAATTTTTTATCAAAGCATAAAAGTACTAGTGCTATAAACATGGTATTCACTGATGGTTTAAATACATTAAGTACTTTAAAATTCAATTTTAATAAAAATTCATATATCATAAACAGTAGTGAATCAGCTAATCATATTTTATTGAAAGATAAGGCAGAAAAAAGTGGAGGAGCTTATTTAAATTTATCTCAAACATCTATAAAACAAGCATTCAATAAGTTTTTAGAAAAAAAAATACAAATATTAGGAACTAACTTAGCAGGTGAAGAGATTGAATTTTATCCTAAAAAAGGAAGTGTTGTTGATAATCAATTTTTTATATCAGGCAAAGGAAACTTCATTAATAAAAAAATACAAATTTATTTAGGTAATGGATTTGATACTGTAAAAACAATATCATTTAAAATCAAAAAAAGGAAAAATAGAAATAAATTAGTGTCAAAAATATGGGCTCAAAATAAGATGAATGATTTAGTATTAGAGTCAGAAAAAAATAAAGAAGAAATTCTTAAACTAAGTAAGAAGTATGATATAATAAGTCCATTTACTTCTATGCTTATTTTAGATAGAGTAGAAGATTATGTGATTCATAATATAAAACCACCTAGTGAACTACAAGAAAAATATGAAGAATTATTAGCACAAAAAGTGAACAATAAAAAACAGCTATTAAATAATTTAAAAGATGATTTATTTAGAGAGTATAATACACTTTTTAGATTGTATGATAAAGATTTTAAACCAATTAAAATAATTAAAACAGTAGCAATAAAAAAAAATAAGAATCCTATCATTACTCCTCGTACTGTTCAAATAATTAGTGATACGATTTTACAAAGAGGAGAGTTCTTTGCAAGAGGTGTTGTAAGAGATGAATCTGGGCTTTTACCGGGTGTTACTGTATTAGTTAAAGGAACAACTACGGGAACCGAAACTGATTTTGATGGGAAGTATTCCATAAAGGTTAGAACAGGAGATGAACTTGTTTTTAGCTTTGTAGGTATGAAAACTATTCAAAAAGTAATAGGAGTATCTAATAGAGTAAATATATTAATGGAGAATGATAATGTTTTAGATGAAGTTGTGGTAACTGCTTATGGAGCTAGACGAGAGGTAAAAGCATTAGGGGCTTCAGTAAGTGTTATTAGAGCAGAAAGTGTTGTTGATCAAGGTTTAGATGGAGTTACGCCAGGAGTTAATATAAATAAAAGTGGTAGAATAAATACTAGAGGTGTCAATTCTTTAAATATAGAAAATAAAGAGCCTTTGTATATAGTTGATGGTATACAAGTTATTAAAAAGCCTAGTATAAATGCAGATAAGATTCACTCTTTATATAGTTTAACATCAGATCAAGGGATAAGTATTTATGGACAGAAAGGAAAAAATGGAATTCTAGTATATATTACAAAGAAAGGACATGAAGACGATTCAGATGATATTCTTGATTTTGAAGAATTAGTAAAAGAAAAAATTGAGTTAAAAGGATGGAATCCTAAAACGCCTTATTTAAAATTGTTAGATGAGTGCAAAAATATAGAAGAAGCATATACTAAATATTTAGAGTTAAGAGAAAATTATGGAAAATCTCCTTCTTTTTATATAGATGTTGCGGATTTTTTTAAAAAGAGTAAGAATTTGAAATTAGCTATTCAAGTTTTAACAAACGTAGCAGAAATTGATTTAGATAATTATGAGTTATTAAAAGCTTTAGCTTATAAATTTGAAGAATATAAGTTATATGAGTATGCAGCTTTTATTTATAAAGAAATTTTAAAGTTAAGACCAGAAGATATTCAATCGTATAGAGATTTAGCATTAGTATATGAATATGTTGGAGAGTATCAAAAATCTGTTGATTTATTATATAAAATAGTTAATGGAGAATTGTTAAGTAAGGATGAAAATAGACGCTTTTCAGGAATTGAAACGATAACTTTAAATGAGTTAAATAGAATGATTAACTTGTATAATGATAAATTAGTAACATCTCATTTAGATAAAAGAGTTTTAAAAAAAATAAATACAGACATAAGAGTATTAATTGATTGGAATCATAATGATACAGATATTGATTTATGGGTTATTGATCCAAATGGAGAAAAGTGCTATTATAAACATAAAAAAACGAAAATAGGAGGATTAATGTCAAACGATATGACTGATGGTTTTGGACCAGAACAATTCATATTAAAAAAAGGGCTAAAGGGGAAATATAAAATTAAAATTAAGTATTATTCAACTGGTCAAGAAAAAATATCTGGACCTACTTTTCTTAAAATAACAATGTATAAGTTTTATGGAAGTAAAAATGAAGTAAAAAAACAACGTTTAGTAAGGCTTACAAATGTTAAAGAAATTTTAGATTTAGGAGAAGTGATTTTTAACTAAATAAATTTAGAAAATATTAAAGAAGCTTTAATTTAATATAAAAAACAAAAGCCTCTCAAATACACGAGAGGCTTAACCAAACAATTTAAGCATTTAAATATTTTCTGACCCCTTCATTTTTCAGAGAATATTATTTTGCAGCTATAAAACAATCAAATAATAAAATACCCTAATAAAAATTTGAAGTTTAATTTATTTTTTTGCGCGTTCAACTAATTCTAATTGGCTAATAGTGGCCTTAGTGGTAAATATTCCATAATTAATAAAAACAGTATTTTTTTCAATTTTATCAATACTACCAACAGAATTTCCATCAATTAATCGAACTCTATCATTAATTTTAAAAACGTAAGCAGCTCTTTCTTTGGCAATTTTCTCTGCTTCTTTTTTCTTTTCTTCTCTAACTTTAACTACTTTTTGTAAAACTTCTTGCTCTACTTTTTTTATAATCTCTTTCTGTTCTTTTTCAATAATTTTCTCTTGGTTTTTTTCAGTCTTTGTTTTTTTCTTAGGTGGATTTTTTTTAGTGTATTTAGTTTTTTCAGCCATTACCCACTTAAAAAAATTTGTAGAAAGCTCTTTTTTATTATTTGTTTGAAAATATTTATTAAAAAGCTCATTAACAGAACGACCTAAAGATAACATACGTTGATTATTATCATATAGCTCTTGAAAACCTTCTAATTTTTTACGAACTTTTTGGTCTTTTTCTTTTAAATTTTCAAGATGTTCTAACTCTTTAGTTTTTTGTTTTTCAAGGGTATCTGACGTCTTTTGAAGCCTATTTCTTTCTTTTTGAAGTTTAGAAATTGTTTTGTCTAAACGAACTTTTTCAGTTTCAACACGTTTTTTAGCTCTATTTATTAAACTATAAGGAATACCATTTTTTTGAGCTACTTCAAAGGTAAAAGAACTTCCAGCTTGACCTATAAATAATTTATAAAGAGGCTCTAAAGTACGTTCATCAAATTGCATGTTAGCATTGGTTACATTATCTAATTCATTAGCTAATACTTTTAGGTTTGCATAATGTGTTGTTATAATACCATATGCTTTTTTCTCATAAAATTCCTCTAAAAATATTTCAGCTAAAGCACCACCTAACTCTGGGTCAGATCCAGTACCAAATTCGTCAATCAAAAACAATGTGTTTTCATTACATTTTCGTAAGAAATAGCGCATGTTTTTTAATCGATAGCTATAAGTACTTAGTTGGTTTTCTATAGATTGATTATCTCCTATGTCGGTTAATATTGTACTGAAAATACAAGTTTCACTCCGCTCATGAACAGGAATTAATAATCCACTTTGAAGCATTAATTGTAATAATCCAATGGTTTTAAGAGTAATACTTTTTCCTCCTGCATTTGGTCCAGAAATAACAATTATTTGTTGCTTCTCATTTAATTCAATTGTTTGAGGAATAGTCTCTATTTCTTTCTCTTTATTTTTTCTCCATAAAATAGGATGATAGGCATTCTTAAAAAATACCTTTTTAGTTTTTCCTATTTTAGGTAAAATGGCATTAATTTCTTTAGCATATTTTGCTTTTGCACCAATAACATCTATGTGTGTTAAAAATGAAATATATTGCTCTAATAGAGGTGTGTAAGGTCTAATTTCTTCAGCTAGAGCGCGTAAAATTTTTACAACCTCTTGTTTCTCTTCGTATATTAAATTTTGTAGTTCTCTACTATATGCTAAAGTTGCTTGCGGAGCTATATATACAATACTACCTGATTTTGAAGCTCCTAATAAACTTCCTTTAACTTTTCGCCTATACATAGCTAAAACAGCTAAAACACGTTGGTTATCTACTATTGTTTCTTTAATATCATCTAAATAACCACTTGCGATATTTTTACTTAATGCTCGAGAGAAACTTTCTGATATTTTACTTCTAACATTATTTATATCTTTTCGAATTTGTTTTAATGCAGGTGAGGCATTATCAGCTACTTCGCCATAAGAAGTAATTATTTTTGTAATAGCATCAGAAACAAAAGTTGTGTATTCAACAGTATCACTTAACTGAGCTAATTTAGGATAGTAGTCGGTGAATTTTTTTAAAAACTTTTTTAATTCATTTACAGTTTCTGTAGTAGTTGCTAATTTTAAAAAAAACTCAGTTTCTAAAAAACTATTTTCAATAGCTAATCGTTTAATATGTTCGGTAATATTTTCAAAACTATGATTAGGTATTCGGTTCTCGTTTTCAAATGAACTTACATACTCATTTACCATGTTTAACTCAAAAAAAAGTTTTTTTACATGAGAAAATGGTTTTGATATTAAAACGTTTTCTTTTCCTAAATCAGAAATACAAAACTCACTCACTTGTTCTAGAACAGAATTGAATTCTAAATCTTGTAGTGTTTTGTCAGTTATTGCGGTTTTCAATGTTTATTTTTGATTAAATTTAATTACAAAAATCCAAAAAATAGATAATTCAGATTTTTAGGTGAACAAAAATAAGAAACAATGGAAGTAAAAATAGCTGATAGTTGGAAAAATGTTTTGAAAGAAGAGTTTGATAAAGAATATTTTAAGAAGTTAATTTCATTTGTAAAAAATGAATACAACACTTTTATCTGCTACCCTGAAAATTCAACTATTTTTAAAGCTTTTGAAGCATGTTCTTTTGAAGATGTTAAAGTGGTAATTTTAGGGCAAGATCCTTATCATGGAGAAGGCCAAGCGAATGGTTTGTGTTTTTCAGTTCATGAAAATATAAAGCATCCACCATCATTAATTAATATTTTTAAAGAAATTGAATCAGATATAAACATCCCATATCCAGAATCTGGTGATTTGTCAAGATGGGCAAAACAAGGAGTGCTTTTATTGAATGCAACATTAACCGTAAGAGAAGGAGAAGCGGGAAGTCATCAAAAACAAGGTTGGGAGCTTTTTACCGACGCGGTTATTTCTGCAATATCTGAACATAGAGAGGATGTGGTTTTTTTATTATGGGGAGGTTATGCAAAAAAGAAAGGAGCAAAAATAGATGTTTCCAAGCATTGTGTATTAACCTCAGGGCACCCATCACCTTTAAGTGCCAACAGAGGTTATTGGTTTGGAAATAAACATTTTTCCAAGACAAACATATTTTTAGAAAATAAAAATATGTTAACTATACAATGGTAGGAAGTATAGATTGATTGTAAAAAGGTAAGGTTATTGCATCTAAAATATCCTCAGTAATATCTGGGTAACTTACTTCAATAATTTTTGCTGATTTTACCCATTTTGCAATTTTTGAATATTGATTTTTATTAAATTTTTTAAGTACCGTAACACCTATTTCTTGTAAACTTAGAGCGTTGCATTGCTGTTCATATTGATTTTTCATAGGTATTACCAAAAGTTTTTTTCTTAAATATAAAGCTTCTGCTGGTGTTTCAAAACCAGCTCCACATAATACTCCTGCAGAAGATGCTATACTTTTTATAAAGTCATTACCATTAATAGGTTTAATTGCTATATTGTTTTTGTATTTATGGGTATCAGTATGTTTAGAGAATACTTCCCATTTAACATTTTTAAATTCAGATAAAACTTTAATTATTTTCTTGTCACTATATGCGGGTAAGTATACAGTATAATGTCCTTTATTTGTACTATTTCTATATCTAATATCTTTTCTAATGATAGGAGAGAAGGTGGCAGAAGAATATGGTTTAAAATGAAACCCGAATTTTACGTTAGCTGGAGCATAATATTTTAAAATTAAACGCTCAAACTTATAAGTTCCGTATTTTGGGGCTTTGTCATCTAAAACAGCGTTTTGGTGACTTAAAGAAATAATAGGAACATTTTTTAATTTTGCAGCCCATGCAGTTATAGGTTCAAAGTCGTTTATTATAAGATCATAATTTTGAACAGGAATTGATTGTATTTCAGTATATAGCTTTTTAAGCTTTATTTTTTGTAGTGTTTTCCAAACATCTATTCCTCCTTTTTTTCCAAAAATGAAACTTAACCCATATAATTTATATTTTATATCAAAAGGGAATTTTAATTCACATTGATACCCACTTATTAAAACATCAACAGTTGCTTTTCGTTGTAAAAATGGAATAATTTCAATAGCTCTGCTTGCATGACCGTTTCCTGTTCCTTGTATTGCGTATAATATTCTCATATGGTATTTATTTTACGTTTTTATTAAGGTTAAATTCAATTAAAAGCTCTTCAAAGAGTTTTGTATTATCATTTTCAGTTTCAATTAACTCAAGGTCTTTTATTTTATAATTAAGATGAATACTTTTGGCTGTTTCATCTTTTTCATATTCATATAAATTCCATTTTTTATCATGGTATTCTAAAGCAGTTAAATTTTCTATCCAATCACCAGAATTTAAGTATAATGTTTTACCATTATTATTCTCAATCTCTTTTATTTCTGGTTGATGAATATGTCCACAAACTACATAGTCATAGCTTTCTTCAATAGCAATATCAGAGGCAATAGTTTCAAAATTATTAATAAACTTTACAGCACTTTTTACACTATTTTTAATTTTTTTGGAAAAAGAAAGTTTTCCGTAACCAAGTTTTTCACTAATCCAGTTCACAGCAGTGTTTATCATTATTAGTGTATCGTATCCAATTCCTCCTAATTTAGCAAGCCATTTAGAATGCTGCATTGTTACATCAAATACATCTCCATGAAAAAACCACCCTTTTTTACCATCTATATCTAATATTACTTTATTTACGATTTCGAAACTACCTAGACGAAAACCTTTAAATTTTCGTAACATTTCATCATGGTTACCTGTTATGTAATACACTTTAGTACCTGAGGTAATAAAAGACATTAATTGTTTAATAACCTTCATATGAGGTTTAGGAAAATAACGTTTGTTAAATTGCCAGATATCAATAATATCCCCATTTAAAATAATTGTTTTAGGGTTTATTGTTTTAAGGTAGTTATTTAATTCAGTAGCTCTACAACCAAAAGTACCTAAATGAACATCAGAAATAACTACAATATCTAGTTTACGTTTTTTATTTTTCTTCATATTAAAAGTATATTGAACGTATAAAGCAATTATTAATAATACTTTATCTTAATTCAAAACTACTTTTTCTATGTTTTCTTACTGATAGTAAATTGTGAAGTGTTGGTAATTAAAAGATTACTTTTTTGTAAGTAGATTGTTAGGAAAAAGTAAAAGCTCGGTATAACCGAGCTTTTACTTGTGAATATTTTAATAAGTATTATTTATTATACAATACCCAAGTTCCTTGATCTAATAAAGGAATAGCTTGTTTAAATTTTACCTCTTTCTCTTCACCTGTCATTACATTTTTGATAATAACACGTTCGTTACGTCCAATTTTAGGCTGATCTCTTACAATTGTTTCAACAACTTGTTGTTCTTGAGTTTGATTGTTACGAGCATTACTAATTTCTTGTTGTGTTGAATTTTGTACTTCGTCTTTACGTAAATCTAGTTTTTCACGTTGTTGTTCACGTGCTTCTGAAATTTGAGATTCATTTTCAGAAGGAAGTCTTCCTTTAAATAAGAACGATAATACTTCTTTGTTTACTTTGTCTATAGTAACTTGGAAAAGTTCAAAAGCTTCAAACTTATAAATTAATAAAGGATCTTTTTGCTCATAAGTTGCATTTTGAACTGTATGCTTTAATTCATCCATTTTACGTAAATGATCTTTCCAGTTCTCATCAATAATAGCAAGGGTAATATTTTTTTCAAAATCATTAACTAATGATTTCCCTTCTGACTCATAAGCTTCTTTCAAGTTAGTTACTACTTGTAATGTTTTACTTCCGTCTGTAAAAGGAACAACAATACGTTCATAACGATCACCCTCATTTTCAAAAACATTCTTAATTACTGGGAATGCTTGTGATGCGTTTCTTTGAGTATCATTTTTATAATTTTCTGAAACTATTTTATATAACTTATCAGTTAATTCTTCTTCAGATAAAGTATTAAACTCTTCTTCTGAAACAGGAGAAGTCATTGAAGAAAAACGAATTAATTCAAATTCAAAGTTTTGGAAATTTTTAGTAGGTTTATTTTGCTTAACAACAGAATCACAAGTGTCATATAACATGTTTGCTATATCAATTTGTAAACGTTGTCCATCTAGGGCATGACGACGACGTTTGTAAATAAACTCACGTTGTGCATTCATAACATCATCATATTCTAATAATCGTTTACGAACCCCAAAATTATTTTCTTCAACTTTTTTCTGAGCGCGCTCAATCGATTTTGAAATCATAGAATGCTGAATTACTTCACCTTCTTTTAATCCCATTCTATCCATCATTTTAGCAATTCTTTCAGAACCAAACTTACGCATTAAGTTATCATCTAAGGCTACAAAAAACTGAGAAGACCCAACATCTCCCTGACGACCAGCACGTCCACGTAACTGACGGTCAACACGACGAGAATCATGACGCTCAGTACCTACGATAGCTAAACCTCCTGAAGCTTTAACTTCATCAGATAATTTAATATCGGTACCACGCCCTGCCATATTTGTAGCTATAGTTACCACTCCAGGATTCCCTGCTTCGGCAACAACATCAGCTTCCTTTTTATGTAGTTTTGCATTTAATATATTATGAGGAATTTTACGCATTTGTAACATTCTTCCTAATAACTCTGAAATTTCTACAGAAGTAGTACCTACTAAAACAGGCCTTCCTTGATTTACTAATTCAACAACTTCATCAATAACAGCATTATATTTTTCACGAGTAGTTTTATAAACTAAATCTTGTCTGTCATCTCTTTGAATTGGTCTATTTGTAGGAATTTCTACAACATCTAATTTATAAATTTCCCAAAATTCACCAGCCTCAGTAACAGCAGTACCTGTCATTCCAGATAACTTACGATACATTCTAAAGTAGTTTTGTAAAGTTACTGTAGCAAAGGTTTGAGTCGCGTCTTCAATTTTTACATTTTCTTTAGCTTCTATAGCTTGGTGTAGTCCATCAGAGTATCTACGACCATCCATGATACGTCCAGTTTGCTCATCAACAATCATTACTTTATTATCCATAACAACATACTCAACATCTTTTTCAAAAACAGTATATGCTTTTAAAAGTTGATTCATCGTATGAATACGCTCACTTTTGATACTAAAGTCTCTATATAATTCTTCTTTTTGATCTGCTTTTTCTTCAGGAGTAGCGTCATTATTATTAATTTCTCCTACTTTAACGCTAATATCTGGTAAAACAAAGAAAGTATCATTTTTTGTAACATCTGATAAATGAGCAATACCTTTATCTGTTAAATCTATTTGGTTATTTTTTTCTTCAATAGTAAACCACAATTCAGCATCAACCTCAGGCATTAGCTTATTGTTGTCTTGCATATAAAAGTTTTCCGTTTTCTGAAGAATTTGTTTAACTCCTTCTTGTGATAAAAACTTGATTAATGCTTTGTTTTTTGGTAAACCTCTATAAACTCTTAATAAAAGAAAACCACCTTCTTTGGTATCGCCTTCTTTAATTAATTTTTTTGCTTCTGCTAAAACACCTACTAAATGTTTATTTTGTAAAGAAACAATATCAGAAACTAATGGTTTTAATTCATTAAATTCATGACGATCTCCTTGTGGAACTGCTCCTGAAATAATTAAAGGTGTACGAGCATCATCAATCAATACTGAATCTACTTCATCAATAATAGCATAGTTTGGAGCTCGTTGAACTAAATCTTCTTTAGAACTAGCCATGTTATCACGTAAGTAGTCAAAACCAAACTCATTATTGGTTCCATAAGTAATATCTGCATTATAAGCCTTTCTACGTGCTTCCGAATTAGGTTGATGAAAATCAATACAATCAGTACTTAAACCATGAAACTCAAAAATAGGAGCCATCCAAGCACGGTCACGTTTTGCTAAATAGTCATTAACTGTTACAACATGTACCCCATTTCCAGTCAATGCATTTAAGTAAACAGGCAAGGTAGAAACTAATGTTTTTCCTTCTCCTGTCATCATTTCAGCAATCTTTCCTTTATGTAATACTGAACCACCAATTAACTGTACGTCATAGTGAATCATATCCCATGTAACATCTTTACCAGCAGCATCCCAAGAGTTTGCCCAAAAAGCTTTGTCATTTTCTAAAGCGATATGATCTCTGGTAGCTGATAACTCACGATCAAAAGGAGTTGCAGTTACTTCAAGTTCAGAATTAGTTGTAAAACGCTTCGCTGTTTCTTTAATTACAGCAAAAGCTTCAGGCATTATTTTTTCTAAAACTACTTCAGAAGCTTCATAGGCTTCATCCTTTAATTTATCAATTTCTGTGTAAATTTCTTCTTGTCTATCAATATCAGCAGTTAAAACTTCTTCTTCTAAAGTAGCAATTTGCTTGTTAAAAGATTGAGTAGCTTCTTTTATAGCTTCTTTAAATTCGATAGTTTTTGCTCTAAGCTCGTCATTAGATAAGTTACCTAGAGAGCTTTCAAAAGCTCTTACATTTTCAACGATGGGTTGTAGTGATTTTAGATCTTTTTGTTGTTTGTCTCCAACAAAAGCTTTTATAATCGAATTTAAAATACTCATTTTTAAAATATTGTTTTACAGTTAATTAAAAATTTTAATTAACATGTTTATATAGTTATTAAGTTTGTGCTTAAAAGTAAGCAAAAAAAAAGCCTCTAAAAAGAGACTTTTTTGTTATTTTTTTAATATTCATCTTCATTCCAAAGATAATCCTCTTCAGTGGGATAATCTGGCCAAATTTCAATAATAGAATCGTATGCTTCGCCTTCATCTTCAATGTCTTGTAGGTTTTCCACTACTTCTAAAGGGGCTCCTGTACGAATAGCATAATCAATTAATTCGTCTTTGGTTGCAGGCCATGGTGCATCTGCTAAATATGATGCTAATTCAAGTGTCCAATACATTTCTTTATCGGTTTGTTTTTTGATTCTCGCAAAAATAAATTTTTTTTTTAAAAAGTCAAGTTTTTTTTATAAAATGTGCAAAAATAAATTAAAGAACTTAGTTTACAGTTTTTCAGGAATCCATTTAACTTCCTCTGCTTGTAATTCATGTGACAACTTCCGTGCCAACACAAAAAGGTAGTCAGAAAGTCGGTTTAAATACATTAAAATAGTATCACTAATTGTATCTTCTTCGTTTAAAGCAACAGATAGGCGCTCTGACCTTCTACATACACAACGAGCAATGTGACAAAATGACACAGTTTGATGACCACCAGGCAAAATGAAATGAGTCATTTGAGGAAGTGAATCATTCATTATATCTATTTCATTTTCTAAAAATTCAATTGATGTAGTATCGATTTTTGGAATATTTAATCTTTCCTTACCATTTTTAAGTGTTTCCTTTTCAGGTGGAGTTGCTAACATTGCTCCTAAAGTAAATAGGTCGTGCTGAATTTTATTTAAACTCTGTTTTAAATGATCACTGATTTCCTGATCTCTAATAAGACCTATATATGAATTAAGTTCATCAATGGTTCCATAACTTTCTATTCTTAGATGGTGTTTAGGTACTCTACTACCGCCAAACAATGCGGTAGTTCCTTTATCTCCTGTTTTTGTATATATTTTCATAAATTAATAATGTTCTTAGTTTAGCTGTTTAATTTGTTAAGTAAATATTCAGGGCAGCGAATAGGTCTTTTTGTTTCACTATTAATAAAAGCAAGTGCAGTACTTCCGGTACATAGTATATCGTTATCCTGATTAACTATTTCATAGTTAAATTCAATTTTAACTGTTGGTGTTTTTTTAAGGTACGTTTTAATAGTAATAAAATCATCATAAAAAGCAGATTTTTTAAAATTACAGTTTAATGAAATAACGGGAAGCATTACCCCTGTTTTTTCCATATATTTGTAGGTAACACCAAGAGTTCGTAACCATTCGGTACGACCAATTTCAAAAAACTGTGCATAATTACCATGGTATACTACTCCCATTTGGTCTGTTTCTGAATATCGAATTCGTATTGTTGAAATATGTTCGTGCAAAAGTATTTTTTTAAATGTAGCTAACGATACGTAAAAAATAAATAATAATCAATAGTGATTTGGTTTTTTTATACTAAAATTTATTCACACTTTTGTTCATCCAAATATGTAAGTTTAGAATCCCCTATAATCTAAATAATTTTAACAAAAAAATCGTTTTTTAACCAGTATGACTAAAACAGCTGATTCAGTTTGGATGGAATGTTTGTCTTTTATTAAAGATAATATTAAACCTCAAGCGTATAAAACTTGGTTTGAACCTATAAAGCCCATAAAATTATCAGGGGAGGCTTTGACTATTCAGGTTCCTAGTAAGTTTTTTTACGAATGGTTAGAAGAACACTATATTAAATTGTTAAGAGTTGCTTTGGTTAGGCAATTGGGTAATGATGCAAAGTTGGTATATGATGTACGTATGGAAAATACGTATAGTAGTAATAGTCCGCAAACTGTAAAAATACCTAGTTCTAATAGAAATCCTTTAAAACCGCAAAAGGTAACGGTTCCTTTAGAATCTAAACGTGAACTTAAAAATCCTTTTGTAATACCTGGTTTACAGAAGGTTAAAATAGAGTCTCAATTAAACCCAAATTATAATTTTGTAAACTTTATTGAAGGTGACTCAAATCGTTTAGCTCGTTCAGCAGGTATGGCTGTGGCTAACAAGCCTGGGGGTACTTCTTTTAATCCATTATTAATTTATGGTGGAGTTGGTTTAGGAAAAACTCATTTAGCTCATGCTATAGGAGTAGAGATAAAAGATAAATATCCTGATAAAACAGTTTTATATATTTCATCTGAAAAATTTACACAACAATTTATTGATTCTGTAAAATCAAATACTAGAAATGATTTTATTCATTTTTACCAAATGATTGATATATTAATAATTGATGATGTTCAGTTTTTATCTGGTAAGTCAGGTACACAAGATGTATTCTTTCATATTTTTAATCATTTGCACCAAAATGGGAAGCAAGTTATTTTAACTTCTGATAAGGCTCCTGTTGATATGCAAGATATTGAACAACGATTATTATCTCGTTTTAAATGGGGATTGTCAGCAGAACTACAATCACCTGATTATGAAACGCGTATTTCAATACTTCAAAATAAACTATATAGAGATGGTGTTGAAATGCCTGAAGAAATAGTTGAATATATAGCAAAGAATATTAAATCGAACGTTAGAGAGTTAGAAGGGGTTATTATATCAATGATTGCTCAAGCTTCTTTTAATAGAAAAGAATTTACAATTGAATTGGCTAAGCAAATAGTTGATAAGTTTGTAAAGAACACCAAAAAGGAACTTTCTATAGATTATATTCAAAAGGTAGTATCTAAATATTTTGATATGGATGTTGCTACTCTACAATCAAAAACTAGAAAACGTCATATTGTCCAAGCGCGTCAATTAGCTATGTACTTTGCTAAGCGTATGACAAAATCTTCTTTAGCTAGTATTGGAAGTCAAATAGGTCAAAGAGATCATGCTACAGTATTACATGCATGTAAAACAGTAGATAATCTGACAGAAACTGACAAGCAATTTAAGAAGTATGTAGAAGATCTTACTAAGAAATTAACATTATAAAGATAGATATAAAATGAAAATACTAATGGTTTGCTTGGGGAATATTTGTCGTTCTCCATTAGCCGAAGGTATTTTAAAATCTAAAGTTTCTTCAGACTATGTGCAAGTAGATTCTGCTGGAACAGCTGGATACCATGAAGGTGAATTACCTGATAAAAGGTCTATTGCAGTAGCAAAAAAATATGGTATTAATATAACAGATCAGCGATCTAGGAAATTTTCAGTAACAGATTTTGATAGCTTTGATGTAATTTATGCAATGGATGAAAGTAACTATGATAATATAGTTGCTTTATCTAGAAGTTATGAAGATAAAAGTAAGGTAAAAATGATTCTACAAGAATTAGATCCTGATCAAAAATTGAATGTGCCAGATCCATATTATGGAGGTGAATTAGGTTTTGAAAATGTATATCAAATGCTTAATAATGCTTGTGAAGAAATTAGCTCTAAAATAAACAAATAATGAAAGGTAAACTGTATTTAATACCAACTACTTTAGGAGATACTGAGCCTTTAGAAGTAATGCCTATATCTGTAAAAAAAGTTATAGAGCACTTAGATTTTTTTATTGTTGAAAACGAAAAATCTGCTAGAAGATTTATAAAAAAAATAACACCAACTAAAGCTCAACCATCATTACAATTAATGTTGTTAGATAAATATTCAGATGAGTTGGAAACTAGAAATTATTTAGATGCTTGTGAAGAGGGTAAATCAGTTGGTTTATTGTCTGAAGCTGGGGTTCCTGCAGTAGCTGATCCTGGTGCTACTATTGTAAAACTAGCACATCAAAAAGGAATTCAAGTGGTTCCATTAGTGGGGCCGTCATCAATATTAATGGCAATGATGGCTTCTGGTATGAATGGACAGAGCTTTACCTTTAATGGATATTTGCCGATTGATAAATCTGATAGAAAAAAAGCTATAAAGGATTTAGAGAAACTTTCTAGAGATAAAAATCAATCACAAATTTTTATAGAAACACCTTATAGGAATGAAAAAATGTTAGAAGATTTACGTGCTGTATTATCTCCAGAAACTAGAGTTTGTGTGGCTTGTGATATTACATTACCAACTGAGTACATAAAAACATTGACAGTAAGAGAGTGGAAAAATGTAAAAACCGATTTACATAAACGTCCAGCTATTTTCATAGTGCACAAGTAAACCGGCTTTCTGCTAAATAATCGGGGATTTATTAGGCGATATGTTGGATACATTGTATCCGCCAAATTTCTTTAAATATTGCTCTATAGATGTTCCAAAAGCATCGTTAAATTTTATTTTACCATTTGATCGTAAGAACTTTTTAACGTTACCAGCACCACTAAGATGGGCTGCAGCTAAAATACCTGATTCTGTAATTTTAATACCGTTAATTCTTTTTCCTACACTTCTTCTAATATCTTTTCTTAAAATCCATTTATTAACTTTACAAAGTGCTATAAATGCTTTTTCTTGTAATTCAGGATCTTTTAAAAATTTATGAGTGTTATATATTCTAAACCTTTTTAAGGTTGATTTTCCAAATTGATATTTTCCAAGATAACCAAGCTTATTAACAACAGTATATCTACCTTGTGACTCTTTGAATGCTAAGGCTTCACGAAAACCAATAAAATTTTTCTGTAAAAAAGGAAAGTTAAAATCCCTTTTATTTGTAACCTCTATTAAAGGTTTTATAGTAATTTTTTCTTTCTTAGTTGGATTTGCAGTAAAGCTAGTTAGTAAAACAAATCCTAAAAATATAAAAACTAAATGTCTGATAATTAGTTACTTTCTGTTTAGCGGGGGCAAAGATATAACAAAAAACACAAATAACTGGGTATTAATTATTTGTGTTTTTAGGAAGGTTGTATTTTGTTTAGTAATTCGTTGAATGTTTTATGAAAAAAAAACATAAATGCCTCTTTTTTTATTTAAAACAAAATGAAATGAGTTAATTTTTATAAATAAAATTTTGTTAAAATTTATCGGTTAATACCTCTGTTGCTAATCCATCGTTGATATTTTGCAGCATTTCTATTATGTTGTGCCAATGAATTTGCAAACTCATGAAAACCAATCTTTTCTACACTGGCACACATATAATAATAGCTGTGTTTTTTATAATTTAATACTGCATCGATAGCAGAAATATCTGGCATTGCAATTAAAGTAGGAGGCAAGCCAGTATTTTTATAGGTATTGTAAGGTGATATTATTTCAAGATCTTTAGTTAATACTCTTTTTACTATAAAATCTTGTCCGTTTACCTCTTTTACGCAATAAATTATGGTAGGATCAGCTTGTAAAGGCCAATTGTTTTTTAAACGATTTAAATATAAACCAGCAACAATAGGACGTTCAACTTTTTGTGCTGTTTCTTTTTGTACTATAGAAGCTAAAGTGATAACTTGATCTTGAGTTAGGTTTAAGTTTTTAGCTTTTTTTATTCTTGATTCATTCCAAAAGCGCTTATACTCTCGTAACATTTTAGCACGAAATTTTTTAGCAGAAGTATTCCAATAAAATTCATAGCTGTTAGGAATGTACATACCTAAAGCGGATTTCTTCGTAAAACCATTAGTCTTTAAAAATGTATCATCAAGCATTGTTTGAAGCAATGAAACTGAATCAGTTTCTATTTGTTCAGAAATTCTACCGGCAAGTTTCTCTAAAGTGTCTTGATTGTTGAAAGAAATTTTAATGGGAGTTTGATTTCCACTTCTTAAAAGGTTAACAAGATCATTCATGCTCATTCCTTCTTTAAGAATATATTTCCCTCCTTTTGGAGTTGTAAATTTCTTTCGATTGGCTACCCAAATGAAATTTTCAGGACTTTCAATACTTGTACTAAGTTGTTTTTTTACATCATCCAAAGAGTGTTTTGAGCCTATGTATAATATTGTTTCTTTAGTTACTGCTTTACCAAAAATTTTTTGATAATAATTAAATCCAATTATTGCTCCAACAATAAAAAGAGTAATAATGCTTCCGTATATATTTTTTTTATTCATTAATTAATTGAAATAGAATTTCGTCTTTAAATTTACCTTGGCTATATATCCAATCTTTCTTTAATCCAATTTTTGAAAAATGTTTTTTCTGAAACAAAGTTAAACTATTTATATTATCAGCAGTAATATTAGCATACAATTGATGCAGTTGTAGGTGTGAAAAACAATATTTAATTAATAAATCTAAAGCTTCAGAAGCATGTCCGTTTTTTTGAAAAAGAGGATCAATAAGTATACCGATGCCTGCTCTTTTATGTTGTGGGTTAAAATCAAATATATCTATAGTACCAATTGATTGATTAGTGTTATTTAGTTGAATAACTAATCGTAATTGTTTAGCTTCGTATATATCTAGATGAGCATTTTCTAAATACTGTTTTAGTAAATACTTAGAAAAAGGTGCTTGTGTATGACTTATTTCCCAAAATGCTTCATTGTTTTCTATAGAAAAAAGAAAAGATAAATCTTCAGGTTCTAAGGCACGTAAACTTATATGTTGCCCTTTTAAAGTTTGCATTAAATAGTTATTTGTCCTTTAAAAACAAAGGTAGCTGGTCCTGTTAAAAAAACATCGGTATATGTTCCATTATTTTCATTAAAACTAACTTCCAATTCTCCTCCTTTTACAGGAAGATTAATAGTTGCACTGTTTGTTTTGTTTGTTTTATGCATTGCAACTGCTACTGCAGTAACACCAGTACCACATGCTAAAGTTTCATTTTCAACTCCACGTTCATAAGTTCTAACTTTAAAAGTAGTATTGTTAATTTGTTCTACAAAGTTTACATTACTACCTTCCTTTCCATAAATATCATTTCGTATACTTTTCCCCGAATTATATACATCATAATTATCTAGGTTATCAACTAACTGAACATGATGTGGAGATCCGGTATTAGCAAAACAATAATTATCATACAAATCAATAGTATTTACATCTATCATTTGTAATGATACTATATTATTTTTAATGGATGCATGATGTAAACCATCAATTGCAGTAAAAGTTGTTTTAGTTTTAAAGATACCTAATTTATGAGCAAAAGCAACAATACATCTACCTCCATTACCACACATAGTACTTTCATTACCATCAGCATTAAAATAGATCATTTTAAAATCAGTACTTTCATCTTCTTCTAGTAGAATTAAACCATCAGCACCAACGCCAAAGTTACGGTCACATAAAAACGAAATTGTATTAGTTTGTTCTTTTGGAAATGTATTTAATCTGTTATCTATTATAACAAAATCATTTCCTGTTCCTTGATATTTATAAAAAATTACTTCCATAGATAGGCAAAGATACATATTTCATAGAGTAAAAAAGAGTGTTAAATGGTGGTTAAAAATCGTTAAAACCAAGTTAAACACATTTTGTTAAAATGTTAAAATTGTATATTTGAGTAATTAAAACATTTATAAGCATATGAAGAAAATATTAGGAATTCTAGGAGTAGCGTTTATAGGTGGTGCAGTTGCGCTTACAGGCTACAAAGTATTAATTGAAAAACCTCAAGTTGTAATTCAAAAATCTAATGAGCCAACTTTACAAACAGTAAAGGCAAGTTATACAACACCAGTAATGAATACATCATCTGTACCTACAAATTTTACGGATGCAGCAGAAAGTACTGTAAATGCGGTTGTACACGTAAAAAATACTGCAATACGGACAAAGCAAGATCCTATGAGTTTTTTCTTTGGAGGAAGTGGTTCTAGAAAATATGAACAAGTAGGTACAGGAAGTGGTGTTATTATTTCTCCTGATGGCTATATTGTAACTAATAATCATGTAATTGAAGGAGCATCGGAGATTGAGATTACACTTAATAATCGTAAAAAGTTAAAAGCTAAATTAATAGGAGCAGATAAAGAAAGAGATATTGCTTTATTAAAAGTAGAATCTGACATTGTTTTGCCTACAGTTTCATTTGGAAATTCTGATAATGTAAAAATTGGAGAATGGGTATTAGCAGTAGGAAATCCTTACAATTTAACCTCTACAGTTACTGCTGGGATAGTCAGCGCTAAAGGACGAGATTTAGAAGGGAATAGAAATATAGAGTCTTTTATTCAAACAGATGCAGCAGTAAACCCAGGAAATAGTGGAGGAGCATTGGTGAATACTAGAGGAGAGTTGATAGGTATTAATACAGCTATTTCATCAAGAACTGGTTCGTTTATTGGGTATTCTTTTGCAGTGCCATCTAATATTGCTAAAAAAATTATTGATGATTTATTAGAGTATGGAGATGTTCAAGAGGCTTTAATAGGCTTTGAGCCTTATAATGATACTGAAGGAGCTATTGAAGGAGTGAAAATTAAAAGAATAGAAAAAGAAAGTGAAGCCTTAAAGTCAGGTTTAAGAGAAGGAGATGTAATAACTAAATTAAATAGTGTAAAAATCACCAAATTTTCAGAGTTAAAAGGTCAGTTAACGGCTAAACGACCAGGAGAAAAGGTTGTAGTTACAGTTTTAAGAGATGGCGAAAAGGTAGAAAAAGTTGTTACTTTAAGTAAGAAAGATTTTGTAGAAGTAAGAAGTTTAGGGTTAGTTCTGAAAGATATTTCTGAAAATGAAATTAAAAAAAACAAGATAAGTTCTGGAGCTAAAGTAATTTCAAATGTGAACAGGGTTCTTAATCGATTAGGAATAAAAGAAGGTTTTATTATTACTAAAATAAACAATCAAGAAGTTTTAAATTCAGTTGATGCAAGACAGAAATTATTAAACTTAGGAAATAACAATTCATTTGTTATTGAAGTAATTAATTTAAAAGGAGAAACAGTGAGGTACGGTTTTTAAATTATTCAGGATAAATAAAGAACTTAAGAAAACGCTTTTAATATTTTGTTAAAAGCGTTTTTTTCTTTTTAAAATAATTCTAAAATTAATTGAAAACAATTACTTTTGCACCAAATTTTTTAAATCTTAGTTAACACACAACTATGTCAACAATAACAAATTACGAAAACGAGGTAGTAAATCAAGCTCAAACAAGAAGAGCTACCGTTGAATTTATTAACATTGTTAATGATTTATGGTACGATAAATCTATTGAATTAGTATTATTTAGAAACCCATTAGTAGATAAAAGAGCTAGTGAAGTTTTAAATTTAATAGATTATGCAAAAGAGTTTGTAGCTAAACCAATCTCTATTCAAGATGCGTTAGATATTGCTAAAGCAATACAGTCAATTGAATTACCTGCTTCTAAATTAGATATCGGTAAATTAGCCTATGAGTTTCATTTATCTGAAAACGAAAATATAGATAAAGTTGATTTTGTAAAAAAACAATTAGAAGGAGCAACAGAAGCTAATGGAATTAAACCTAAAGACGTAGTTTTATATGGTTTTGGACGTATTGGTCGTTTATTAGCTCGTGAGTTAAGTAGTAAAATGGGTAAAGGTTCTCAATTACGTTTAAGAGCTGTTGTTACTCGTGGAAAAATAGATGAGTCTGTTTTAGAAAAAAGAGCTTCATTATTAAGTATCGATTCTGTACATGGAGACTTCTTAGGAACTGTTCAGGTAGATGCTGAAAATAATGCATTAATAATTAATGGTACAACTGTATATATGATATCTGCCGCCAAACCTGAAGATATTGATTATACTGAGTATGGAATTAATGATGCTTTAATTATTGATAATACCGGAGCTTTTAGAGATAAAGAGGCTTTAAATCGTCATTTAGTGCCAAAAGGTGCTAGTAAAGTTTTATTAACTGCACCAGGTAAAGGAATACCAAATATTGTACATGGAGTTAATCATATAGAAAATAACCCTGATACTGTTGATGTTTTTTCAGCTGCATCATGTACAACAAATGCAATAACGCCAGTTTTAAAGGTTTTAGAAGATAATTTCGGAATTAAAAAAGGGCATTTAGAAACTATTCATGCATATACTAATGATCAAAATTTAGTAGATAATATGCATAACAAATACCGTAGAGGTAGAGCTGCTGCATTAAATATGGTAATTACTGAAACAGGAGCAGGTAAAGCAGTATCAAAAGCGTTACCAGCTTTAGAAGGTAAATTAACATCAAATGCTATTCGTGTTCCTGTACCAAATGGATCATTAGCAATTTTAAATTTACAATTAAATTCAACTACTACGGCAGAAGCAGTTAATGCTATTATGAAACAATATGCTTTAGAAGGAGATTTAGTAGAGCAAATACAATATTCAATGAGTAATGAGTTAGTTTCTTCTGATATTGTAGGAACTACAGCACCATCAATTTTTGATAGTAAAGCTACTATTGCTGATGGAGATACGATTGTTATTTATGTGTGGTATGATAATGAATATGGATATTCTCATCAAGTAATGCGTTTAGCAAAACACATAGCAAAAGTACGTCGTTATACATATTATTAACAGACCGTTAATTTCATATTATAAAAAACCGAAACATTTTTAATGTTTCGGTTTTTTTGTTATATTTGATTTAAAGTAACCCTAATTCCCCTTAAATAATGAAAAAAGCAATACTCTTAATTGCATTTTTATTGAGCTTTTCTGCTCTAATGTATTCTCAAGAAATAAAAAAATCAGCATCTTTAACTTCAGGAAAATGGCGTATAGAATCGCTTAAAATTGGAGAAGAAAAAGAAGATCTTTCAAATTGTAAAAACAGTTGGATGGTTTTTGAAAAAGATGGTAACTATCAATTAGTGATAAGGAAAACTGAAAAAAAAGGACAATGGAAATTGTTGGAAGATAAAAAAACAATAAAATTTGAAAACGAAGGTGATGATACTAATGGTTTTCAAATACTTAAATTAAATGATAAAGAATTGTTGTTTTCAACAAAAGAAAATGATGTGGTTTATACAATGACATTAAAAAAGTAAAAACTTTCCGCATATAAACAAAAAACCGAAGCCTTTGCTTCGGTTTTTTGTTTATAACCAAATCAAAAGATGGTAATAATCTCAAAAACTTTTCTGTAAATTAGCATCAAAATATTTAGATGAAATCAATTGTAACTTTTTTAATTTTATTAATAACATTTAGCATGAATTCACAAAATTTACCATACTATGAATTAGAGGAAGTACCTAAAGAATATACAGCGGGGACAGTAGCAAGTAGGATGGTAGATGGACTAGGTTTTCGTTACTATTGGGCAACGGAAGGGTTAACAGTTAAAGACTTAAAATATAAACCTACAAAAGAAGCAAGAACAACCTTAGAAACGATAGATCATATATTAGTACTATCTGTAATGACATTAAGCGCGTTAGAGGGTAAAGAAGTAGATTTTTCTAAAGACGAAACATTATCATTTGAAGATATTCGTAAAATGACATTAGAGAATTTTAAGAAGTCGAGCGAGATTTTAAAGAACGCCAAAGATTTGTCATCTTTTAAAATGAAAATAAAAAGAAGAAATGGAAGTGTTGAAGAATATCCATTTTGGAATCAATTAAACGGACCAATAGCTGATGCAATTTGGCATGTTGGTCAAGTAGTTACTTTTAGACGCACAGCTGGAAATCCGCTTCCTAAAGGTGTTAGTTTACTAACGGGAAAAGTAAGGAAATAATAAATGAAAAAAAATGGAATGTTAGTTGCTTTGATGGAAGAATATGAAAGGGCGATAATGGACTATAAATTAATTTTAAAAAGTATTTCAGAAGAAGATTTTACAATTATTAGAGATAGAGTAGCAGAAGACCCAGACTGTAAATCATTACAAACAGTAACTTTTCACGTTATTCAGTCAGGTTATACATATGCTAACTATATTCAATCAATAAGCACAAAAGATTGGTTAGAATACAATACAGAAGTTATTACAACTAATAAAGCTATTCAAGAAATAGAAGGAATGATAGCATATACCAAAAAATCATTTCATAATAATTGGTATAAAGCAACAAAAGAGTTAGAAGAGTATTCATTTAAAACACGTTGGAATGTTACTTATGATTTAGAACAATTACTAGAACATGCCATTGTACACATTCTAAGACATAGAAGACAGATAGAAAATTTTTTGAAGAAAAATTAAATGACCACGGAACAAAAAATACAACAGCTTAGAGAAGAGTTACGTCAGCATAATCATAATTATTATGTATTAGACAATGCTACTATTTCTGATTACGATTTTGATATTAAACTAAAAGAGTTAGAAAAACTTGAAGAAGAAAATCCAGATTTCTTTGATTCTAATTCACCAACTCAGCGAGTAGGAGGAGATGTTACTAAAAATTTTGAAACGATTACTCATAAAAATAGAATGTACTCGTTAGATAACTCATACTCCAAAGATGATTTATTAGATTGGGAAAAACGAGTACAAAAGAATCTTGGAACTGAAGATATAGAATATACTTGTGAGTTGAAATACGATGGAGCCTCTATAAATTTAACCTATGAGAATGGACAATTTATAAGAGCAGTAACTCGTGGTGATGGTTTTCAAGGAGATGAAGTAACTACTAATATTAGAACGATAAAATCTATTCCTTTAGTTCCTAATGGAGATTATGTTTCAAGTTTTGAAATGCGTGGTGAAATAATTTTACCGTTGCAAGGTTTCAATAAAATGAATGAAGAACGTATAGCTAATGGAGAAGAAACTTATAGGAATCCTCGTAACACTGCCAGTGGAAGTTTAAAGCTTCAAGATAGTTCAGAGGTTGCTAAACGTCCGTTGGATTGCTTGTTGTATCAAGTGGTAACGAACGAACGTAAATACAAAACACATTTTGAAAGTTTAGAAGCTGCTAGAAAAGTTGGTTTTAAAGTTCCTGATACTATCGTTTTAGCAAAATCAATAGATGAAGTATTTGATTTTGTGAGCGCATGGGATGTGAAGCGTCATGAGTTACCATATGAAACCGATGGAGTTGTTGTAAAAGTTAATAATTTACAACAACAAGAAGAATTGGGATATACGGCAAAAGCACCTCGTTGGGCAATTGCATATAAGTTTAAAGCAGAGCAAGTATCAACAGTTTTAAATGAAATAACATATCAAGTAGGAAGAACTGGGGCAATAACTCCGGTTGCAAATTTAGAGCCAGTACAATTAGCAGGAACTATAGTAAAAAGAGCGTCTTTACATAATGCTGATCAAATTGAAAAGTTAGATATTCGTGTTGATGATACTGTTTTTGTTGAAAAAGGAGGTGAGATTATTCCTAAAATTATAAAAGTTGATTTAACAAAACGACCTGAATATTCTAAGCCTACTGAATATGCTACTAATTGCCCTGAATGTGGTACAGAATTGATTAGAACTGAAGGAGATGCTAAGCATTATTGCCCGAATGAATTTGGTTGTGCCCCACAAATAACTGGAAGAATTCAACATTACATTAGTAGAAAAGCAATGGATATTGATGGTTTAGGTGGAGAAACGGTAGATTTACTTCGTAAAGAAGGGTTGATAAAGAATTATGCAGATTTATATGATTTGAAAGTAGAACAAGTTATTCCTTTAGAAAGAATGGCTGAGAAATCTGCTCAAAATATGATTGAAGGAATTGAAAAATCAAAAGAAATTCCGTTTGAGAAAGTATTATTTGCACTAGGAATTCGATTTGTTGGTGAAACTGTAGCTAAAAAGTTAGCAAAACACTTTAAGTCAATAGATAATTTAATGCAAGCCGATTTTGATACTTTAATTGGGGTTGATGAAATAGGAGATAGAATTGCACAAAGTATTCTTGATTTTTCTGTTGATGAAGGTAATAAAGAGCTAATACAACGATTAAAATTGTATGGAGTACAATTAGAAGTTTCAGCAGAAAGTTTGGAAGGACAAACTGATAAACTTGCTGGAAAAGTATTTGTAGTTTCTGGTGTTTTTCATCAAATGAGTAGAAATGAACTTAAAAAAGCAATTGAAGATAATGGAGGTAAAGTAAGTTCTTCAATTTCTAAGAAAACAACATATATTGTAGCGGGTGATAATATGGGGCCAAGTAAATTAACTAAAGCAGAAAGTTTAAGTATTCCTATTATATCTGAGCAAGATTTTATTGATATGATATAAGAATAACATTTTTGTATTAAAATTTTTTTAATTATTAAATTAGATTAAAAATGACCAAACAAACTAAAATAACAATAGCCTCAGTATTATTTTTACTAGTAGCTATTGCTGATATTTATGCAGTAATAACTCAAAATAAAGTCATCGAAATGATTTTTAAGCCATTATTAATGACAACATTGGTTATGGTGTATTTGTTATCTGTAAAAAAGCCTAACTTCTGGTTTGTAAGTGGTTTGTTTTTTTCATTTTGGGGTGATGTTTTTCTTTTAGATAAAGAAGCTTTTTTTGTATTCGGATTGGGGTCATTTTTATTAGCTCATGTAATATATATAAAAATAACAACTGGTTTTTTACAAAAAGATTTAACAGCTAAAATGATAACATCTGCAATACCATTTGTTTTGTTGTTTGGATGCTTGTTATATTTAATTTATGATAACTTAGAAGAAATGCTTATTCCTGTTATCGTTTACGGAGTAACAATAGCAACTTTTGGAGCTTCAGCACTGTTAAATTATCGACAAGAAAAATCAATGGCTAATTCATGGTTGCTTTTAGGGGCTATTATTTTTATTGCATCTGATAGTTTAATAGCCTTGAATAATTTTTATGCAGCTAAACATCTTTTTGATATTGCAATTATAGTGTTGTATATAATTTCTCAGTACTTAATTTGTAAAGCCATGATAGCTAAAAATGAATAAGTATGGAAAAGCCAAGAATTACCAGGTTAACTCAAATACTTACACAACTTCAGTCAAAAAGAATTGTCATTGCCCGTGAATTAGCAGAAAAATATAATGTAAGCTTACGCACGATATACAGAGATATTAAAACATTAGAAAATTCAGGTATTCCTATTTTTACAGAAGAAGGTAAAGGATATTCAATGCAAGAAGGATTTCATTTACCTCCGGTAATGTTTTCTGAAAATGAAGCAAATGCCCTAATAACTGCTGAACAGTTAATACTTAAAAATAAAGATACTTCATTTGTTGAAAATTATACAAATGCGATTACTAAAATTAAAGCTGTACTTCAATATTCACAAAAAGATAAAGTAAACTTATTATCGCAAAGAATTATCTTTAGGGTTAATAAAGAACAAGAAAAAACAAGTAATCATTTAATGCAAATACAATCGGCAATAACTAGATTTCAATTATTAACGATAGAGTATTTGTCATTAGAAAGTAAATTTACAAAAAGAGTAGTAGAACCTTTTGCATTGTATAGTACTAACGAAAATTGGTTACTAATAGGATATTGCAGACTTCGTAAAGAATTTAGAGCGTTTAGAATAGATTGCATTCAGAGTATAATGAATTTAAAAGACACTTTTGAGCCTCATAAAATGAGCTTAGAAGAATATTTTGAAATATGCAAAGAAAAATATTTGAATACCCTTGACAAACCCTTGTCATAAGCCTCATTTATTTTTGTATCAACATTAAAAAATAATACAATGGAAGTAGTACAAAAAAATGAGTTTTATGTAATTGGAATTTCAGTTAGAACAACTAATGAAAACCAAGAAGCAAAAGAAGACATAGGTAAGTTATGGGAGCAATTTATGAATAAAGATATGTTTGGTATAATACACAATAGAATGAGTGATGCTATTTGTGCAGTTTATACCAATTATGAATCAGATCACACTAAACCTTATGATACAATTCTTGGGTTTCAAGTAACCGACTTAAAAAGTATCCCTGAAGGAATGGTTGGTGTAACCATACTGAAATCCAATTACCAGAGGTTTGTGGCTAAAGGAGATTTAACTAAAAACGCAGTAATTGATAAATGGATGGATATTTGGAAGATGGATTTAAATAGAACGTATACTGCCGATTTTGAGTTATATGGTAAAAAAGCTGAAGACCCTACAAATGGTGAAGTAGATATTTATATAGCTGTAAAGTAAATATGATAAATATTAATACGTTTTATATAGAAAAAGAAGAACCAATTAAAAGTTGTTTACTAGCATTGAGGAAAATTATTTTAGATATTGATGCTATAACTGAAACTCAAAAATGGGGAATGCCTTGTTTTTTGTATAAGAAACAACTTTTTTGTTATTTATGGATAGATAAAAAAACGTTAGAGCCTTATATTTTAATGGTGAAAGGAGAGGATCTTAATTTTCCTGGTTTAGAAAAAGGAAATCGTTCAAAAATGAAAATATTTAGAATGGATGCAAATCAAGATATTCCAATTGATACTATTCAATCACTTTTAAAAGAAGCTTTAAAATTATATTAATTAGGTTTATGACTGATATTGATCACTTTTATTTTGATAAAGAAGAGCCAGTAAAAGGGTGTTTGTTAGCTTTAAAAAACATTATACAAACTTATAATAAAGAGTTTATTTCAAAATGGTATTACAAACTCCCATGCTTTATGTATGAAAATAAATTGTTTTGTTATTTATGGGTTGATAAAAAAACACAATTCCCATATATAGCTATAGGAAGGGGTGTAGAAATAGAGCATCCTGATTTAGTACAAGGCAATCGAACATTTGTAAAGTTGTTGTATATAAACCCAAATGAAGATATTCCCATAAACAAAATTTATCAAATTTTTGATATGGCTTTAAAACTATATAAATAAAAAGTACTTCATTGATTTAGTTTTTCTAAACTCAATGAAGTACTGTATTAAACAAACAATAATTACAAATTCTTATTTTAAATAGGGTATATCTTTTTTATGTATATATAGTAATACTATTGCTGAAAGTAATGTAAATATGGAAAGTGAAAATAAAAGACCACCATCACCATTATTTTCAATACCTATTTTGGTAAGATGTCCCATGATGGCTCCACTCATTAATCCAATAGTTAAGAAACAACCTATCCAAGTTTTTTTTGGTGTAAATAATAAAATTGAAGCTATTAGTTCTAAAATTCCTGTTCCGATTCTTACGATAGCTTCATGCTCTCCAGCAACTTTGGTGAATAAATTAATACTTTGTTGAGCTCCAGTAAATTTAAAAAATAACGTTTGTAGCATAATTACTGCAATTATTAATTTTAAAATAAAGGGGAAGTATTTATTCATGATAATTGTTTTTTTGATTTAGACGATTAAAACTTTAATTCTTACAAGTATAAAATAGTATTTTTGTGTTTTTAAGAAAACAATCCTTTTTTATATAGTTTTTGTATGCGTTATAACCTATTAATTATATTTTTATTAATCTTTTCGAGTTGTAAAAAAAAATCTATTAAATTAAATTATTTAGATGAGCACGTAGTTGGTGATTCTATACTATTTAAAAATAATATGGTTGGAGGCCTTTCTGGTATAGATTATTCAAATAATAAATACTACATGGTAGTTGATGATTCTTCTAATCCAAGGATTTTAGTTAGTAAAATAGCTATTGAGCAAAATAAAATTTCAACTATTAATTTTATAGATGTTATATCAGTAAAAGATACTACTAGTCTTTTTTTTAAAAACAATGCGTTAGATTTAGAATCTATTTTTATTGATAATGAGAATAATATAAATTTAACTAGTGAAGGGAATATAAATGGAGGAAAAAGGCCTTCAGTTTTTGTAATTGACTCATTAGGAAAGTTTAAAAAAGAAGTAAAAATACCTAGCTATTTTAAAAATATAGATTTAGGAAAGCCAAAACATAATGCAGCTTTTGAAAGTTCGACTAAGAGTATAGACAAAAGCGGTTTTTGGGTTGCTATGGAAGGGCCTTTAGGGGTAGATGGAGAAGAACCTACTTTTGAAGTAACCAATTCACCAATTAGAATTAGTTATTTTGATAGTACTTCAAACAAAGCAACAAAACAATATGCTTATCAATTAGAAAAAATTGACAAACCAGCAAAAGGAAATATAAATCTTAATGGTGTAACAGCTATTTTACAATATACTAATGATAGTTTTTTTGTTGTTGAAAGAATATATCAAAGTGGTTACGGGAGTCATGGTAATACTGTAAGAATTTTTAAAGCAACGGTTCAAAGTAATACTACAAATACTTTAGAAATTCAATCATTGAAAAAAGAAAAATTTATTTCTTTAAAGAAAGAATTATTATTTGATTTTACATCGGTGAAAGAAAAATTAACAGGTGGTATTATAGACAATATAGAGGGAATAACTTTTGGACCAACTTTACCAAATGGAAATCAATCTTTACTGTTAGTTTCTGATGATAATTTTCAAAAATATGGTAAGCAACTTAATCAGTTTATATTATTAGAAATTGTAAATAAATAAATTATTTTAGCAGAAGAAATAAAGTGAAATGATAGGTAAACTTAAGCAGAAGTCAATAGAAAAGTACTATAATAAATTAATAGAAAGAAAACCTATAGTTAATAGTAAGAATGGAAAAGTAAAATCAATAGCTGTAATTCTTGATAATGAATCATTAGTCAACGTAATTCAAGCTAACTTAACAAATAAATTGCCTTTTAAAAAGGAAGATATAACTTTTTTAGTGCAGAGAGAGTTTTCAAAAAAACAAGAAATAACACCAATGTTTTTTACTGAAGAAGAATTAGGGTATAAAGCTAGTTTAAAATCAGACAATTTAAAAAACTTTGTTAAAAAAGAGTATGACTTGCTTATAAATTATACAAAATCATCAAATTTATACACTAATGTAATAACTTTGCAATCGCAAGCAAAACTAAAAGTAGGGTTTGCTGAAGTTGATGATAGATTATACGATTTAGTTGTAGCAGATACTACATTTAATGAAGCAATTTTAAATCAAGAATTAAAAAAATATTTAACGATTTTAAATAAAATATAATGCAAAAGTTTATAGGTACAGGAGTAGCTTTAGTAACTCCTTTTAAAGAGGATTTAACAGTAGATTATAATGCACTTATAAAGTTAGTGGATTATAATATTGATAACGGAATAAATTATTTAGTTATTAATGGTACAACAGCTGAAAGTGCAACTATAACAAAAGAGGAAAAGAAAGAAATAATAAAAGTAATTGCAGAAACAAACAAAGGTCGTTTACCTTTAGTATTAGGAGTTGGAGGAAATAATACTCAAACAGTTGTTGAAGAACTTCAAACTTTAGATTTATCTAATATTGATGCAATATTATCAGTAGCTCCATATTATAGTAAGCCAACACAAGAAGGTTTTTATCAACATTTTAAGGCAGTTGCATTAGCTAGCCCTAAGCCAATAATATTATATAATGTACCTGGAAGAACAGCTAAAAATATGCTGCCAGAAACTACATTACGTTTAGCAAATGATTTTGATAATGTAATTGGAGTAAAAGAAGCAGCAAATATTCAGCAGCAATATTATTCTTTACTTAAAGACAAACCAGAAGACTTTTTAGTTATATCAGGTGATGATGATTTAACTTTAGGAGTTGTTTTAGCTGGTGGAGCAGGAGTTATATCAGTAATTGGTCAAGGTTTACCAAAAGAGTTTTCTACAATGATTCAATTGGGGTTAGCTGGTAAAAATAAAGAAGCATTTGATATTCATTATAAATTAATGGATATTGTTGATTATATTTTTGAAGAAAATAACCCAGCAGGAATTAAGGCAGTATTAATGAAAAAAGGTATTTGTTTAGATGAAGTTCGCTTACCGTTAGTAAAGGCTTCAGAAGAATTACAAACTAAAATATCTGACTTTATAGATAATCTATAATTTGTCTAAACAAAAATTATATATAGAAAAGGCTACAATAACTTAATTGTAGTCTTTTTTTAGCATCTTTGTATAAGAAATAAATCACACCCAAGTATGTTATCAAAAAAAATAGAAGAAGTACTAAATACACAAATAAAAATAGAAGCAGAATCGTCTCAGGTATATTTATCAATGGCATGTTGGGCAGAAATTCAAGGTTTTGAAGGAGTTGCTCAGTTTATGTACGCACATTCAGATGAAGAACGCATGCACATGTTAAAGTTGGTAAAGTTTGTTAATGAACGTGGTGGTCATGCTCAAATTTCTGAATTAGCAGCGCCTCCAACTGAGTTTGGTTCATTTAAAGATATGTTTCAAACATTATTTGATCATGAGGTTATGGTTTCTAAATCTATTAATGATTTAGTTCACATTACATTAGAAGAAAGAGATTATGCAACTCATAACTTTTTACAATGGTATGTATCAGAACAAATAGAAGAGGAAGCTTTAGCAAGAAACATTTTAGATAAAATTAATTTAATTGGTGATGATAAAGGAGGCTTATATTTATTTGATAATGATGTAAAGCAGTTAGTAGGGCAAGCACCTGATGCGCCTCAATAAGATTAACAAAGATTTAGGAGTTGTTTACGATTTTTATAGCAGATTTTATGGTTTATTGCAATACTTTACATTGAGTAAAAAAATCGTTTTAATAATCCATAATTAATCATTAATTTTGCCAGATGCAAAAAAATAAAAATTTAGCGTATATAATTGTAATGTTATTGGTATTAACATCATGTGGCCAATATCAAAAAGTATTAAATAGAGGTACAGTAGAAGAGCAGTATAAAATGGCTGTAAAAATGTATGAATCTCAAAAATACAGTAAGGCTTTACGTTTATTTGAAAAAATAACACCTTCTTATAGAGGTAAACCACAAATGGAACGTATCCAATTTATGGTTTCTCAATCAAACTTTAATGAAAAAAATTATAGTTTAGCAGGGTATTATTTTAATAGGTTTACAAGAAATTATCCTAAGAGTTCTAAAAAAGAAGAAGCAGCTTTTTTATCAGCTTTAAGTTATTATAAGGCAGCGCCAAGGTTTAGTTTAGATCCTACAGATACCGACAAAGCGTTGGAGTCTTTTCAAGGATTTATAGATAACTATCCTAATTCAGATAAATTACCAGAAGCAAACAAGTATTATGCTGAATTACGTTATAAATTAGAAAAGAAGGCATTTGAAATAGCAAAAACATATTATAGAACAGCTGATTATGATACCAGAAATTATAGAGCAGCTATAGTAGCTTTTGATAATTTGTTATCTGATTATTTAGGTACAAGTTTTAAAGAAGAAGCATTGTTTTACCGTTTAAAAGCGGCTCATGACTTTGCAATGAAAAGTACTGCTAGAAGAAAAGCAGAAAGAATAAAAAGTGCTGTAAAAGCATATGATAAATTAAAAAGAAACTTTCCTGAATCAAAATTCATGACAGATTCTAATGATATGCTATCAGCATTACAAAAGGCACAAGAACAATTAGTTAAAAGTTAAAAAATGGATTATAAAGAAACGAAAGCACCTGTAAGTACAATAACTTATGATAAAGAAGCTATCGAAGCTTCTACAGATAATATCTATGAGGCAATTTCTGTAATAGCAAAAAGAGCTACACAAATTAACTCTGATTTAAAAAAGGAGTTAGTTGATAAGTTAGATGAGTTTGCTACTTACAATGATAGTTTAGAGGAAGTTTTTGAAAATAAAGAACAGATAGAAGTTTCTAAATTCTACGAACGTTTACCAAAACCACATGCTATTGCAGTTGATGAGTGGTTAGATGGTAAAGTATATTACAGAACACCAGACGCAGAATAATATGTCTGTATTAAGCGGTAAAAAAGTATTACTAGGCGTAACTGCTGGAATTGCCGCATACAAAACGGCGAACTTAGTTCGTTTATTTATAAAATCAGGCGCAGAAGTCAAAGTAATTATGACTCCTGCGTCTAAAGATTTTATAACACCTCTTACCTTATCAACCTTATCTAAAAATCCTGTTCATTCTACTTTTTATGATAAAGAAGAAGAAGAAAATGAACTATGGAACAACCATGTAGATTTAGGTCTTTGGGCTGATATAATGATTATAGCTCCTGCTACAGCAAACACATTGTCTAAAATGACTAATGGAACTTGCGATAATTTATTATTAGCAACTTATTTGTCAGCTAAATGTCCAGTATATTTTGCTCCAGCAATGGATTTAGATATGTACAAGCACCCGTCAACTAAAAACAGTTTGGATAAACTACAATCCTACGGAAATGTTATGATACCAGCTACTTCAGGTGAATTAGCTAGTGGATTGGTAGGAGAGGGAAGAATGGCAGAACCTGAAGATATTGTATCGTTTATTACAAATGATATTTTATCAACACTTCCATTAAAAGGAAAAAAAATTTTAATAACTGCTGGACCTACATATGAAGCAATTGATCCAGTTCGATTTATAGGTAATCATTCTTCAGGAAAGATGGGGTTTGAAATAGCAAAGACAGCAGCTAATTTAGGTGCTGAAGTATTTTTAGTTTCAGGTCCATCATTTCAAAAAGTAAACCACTCACTGATTCATAGAATAGACGTAAAGTCTGCTGAAGATATGTATATCGCTTGTCACAAGTACTATGCTGACGTTGATGTTGCTATTTTGGCAGCAGCTGTTGCTGATTACAAACCAAAAAATATTGCTACTCAGAAAATAAAAAAGAAGGATGCAGCGTTAACTATTGAATTAGAACCTACTAAAGATATATTAAAATCATTAGGAGAAATAAAAAAGCATCAGTTATTAATAGGGTTTGCATTAGAAACGAATAACGAAGTAGAAAATGCAAAAAGCAAAATAGAGCGAAAAAAATTAGATTTGATTGTATTAAACTCTTTAAGAGATGAAGGAGCCGGATTTGCAACTGATACTAATAAAATTAATATTATTGATGTTGATTTTAATCAAAATGTATTTGAATTAAAATCTAAAAAAGAAGTTTCTAAAGACATTATTAACGAAATAATAAACAAATTATATGCGTAAGTTTTTCATTTTTGCTTTAACATTATTGGTTACTACAGCTGTTAGTTCACAAGAATTAAATGCTCTAGTAACTATTAATTCTGATAAAATTCAAAGTTCTAATAAGCAGGTTTATGAAACTTTACAAAGTTCTTTAACAGAGTTTATAAATCAAAAGCAATGGACCAATAAAACGTTTAAAATTCAAGAACGTATAAATTGTGCTTTTACTATTATCATAAACGAACAAAACGGCAATAATTTTTCAGCAAGTTTACAAGTTCAAGCTACTAGACCAGTATATAAATCTTCATATACTACTCCTATATTGAATATTAATGATATTAATTTTAACTTTAAGTATAATGAATTTGATCCATTAATTTACAACCCAAATTCATACGACTCTAATTTAGTTTCTGTAATAGCATTTTATGCGTATGTAATTGTAGGAGTTGATGCAGATACATTTGCCAAAAAAGGTGGTGAAAAGTATTTAAAACAAGCTGAAAATGCTATGCTACAAGCACAATCTAATGGAGAAAGTGGATGGCAAAATAATATAGGTAAACAGAATAGGTTTAGTTTAATAGATAATTTACTATCACAAAAGTTTACTGTACTTAGAAATATATATTATAATTACCATAGAAATGGTTTTGATAGCTTTGCTGAAAATAAAGATAAAGCAAAAGAAACAATTGAAACTAATGTAATTCAACTAGATAGACTTCATAATATTACGGTTGGTAATTACATGATTCGAATTTTTTTAGATGCCAAAGGAGATGAAATAGTAAATGTTTTTTCTGACGGTAAGCCTACTAGAAATCAGCAAAAAATGATTCAAGTATTACAAAAGATAGCTCCAACTTATGAAGATAAATGGAAAAAAATTAACTAGTATTTAGTTATATTTTTTAGAATTTATTTGTTAAAAGTAGTTTCTACCTCTCTAGCATCTACGATTATTTCTTTAGGGTACTTGTATAAATCTAAAATTTTAATTGCGTTTCTAGTTTTTAACTTTCCATTTTTTATTTTATGATCAAAAACTAATTTTTCATTTTCTATTTGTTCACTAAAATGAAATAAATCATAGTTTTCTTCTACTAATAATTCAGTGAGTTCAATATCATGGGTAGAAACCAAAACTGTGTGTTGTAATTTATTTAAATACTTAAGAATAGCTTTTCCACCAGATATTCTTTCAACTGTATTGGTTCCTTTAAAAATTTCATCTAAAACAAATAGACAAGGATGTTTATCTTCAGAAGCTTTAATTAAATCTTTAATAGTTAAAACTTCTTGTAAATAGTAACTCGTATTATCTAGTAAATCATCAGTTATTCTAATTGATGAAAATACTTTATAAAATGGTGCAGAATATTCTTTAGCAAAGCAAAGATGTAATGTTTGTGCCAAAATACTATTTATAGCTATTGTTCTAATAAATGTAGTTTTTCCCGACATGTTAGAGCCTGTTAACAACATACTTTTATTAGTTAAGTTAACTGTGTTAGAAACACAATTATCTATAAGTGGATGATAGATATCTAAAGCTTTTAAAACATTATTTTTATTAAATTCTGGAGTACAGGTTTTAAGATTTCCTGACTTTAAAGAAGCGGTTGATATAGCAGCATCTATTTTACCTATAAAAACAAACATATCATCAATACTTTCTTTTTCTTTCTCTATGGCTCCAACAAAGCTATAGAAAGCTAAGTATTCAATATTAAATAAAATCTTAAAAATTTCAGCAACAAACCAAAAAGTAAATAAAAATTCATTATCAATGTTTTTTTCAAAAGCAATAAATTCTGTTTTGAATTTTATTGAATTTATTTTCTTTAGAAAGGATAAGTTTCCAAAATGATATGATATTTCATTTATTTTACTTAATGATTTACTTACTTTTAATGCTCTTGAAAGCTGATAAGCACCATTTAAATAATATCCTATATTATTTTTGTTTTTATAATGTAAAACCATGTTAACAGCTAAAACAGGTACTAATAATAGAGCTACAATAGGATAGAAGAACATTACAACAAATGAAGTAATAGATATTAGAGTTGATAATTTAACTAACCATAAAAATTTGGGTTTTGTAAGTTGTTTCCCATTAATTAATTCTTCTAAGTAATATGAATTATTACTATTTAGTTTAGAAAGTTCTAATTGACATGAAATACTAAGGTCTTTGTTTTTTTGAAACAATGAAGTTAAACTTTCAAATTTTAATAAGTTATCTATTGAATCAATGGTTCTTAATTTAAAGTATAAATATTGCTGTCCAACTTTTGAAACTGTCCTATCTATAAATTTAAATACATCATCAATATCAATATCTATTTTACTTTTTTCAGTAATTATATGATACGCTTTGTCTTTATGGGGATTGTTTTTAAAATACTTTTCTATTACATAAAAATTGTAGTATTCGTTTTCTTTTTTCTTACCCCAATTATTATAAAGATGTTTTCTGAATTTAATTAATTGTCTTTTTTTTAGAAAGTTATTAATTAAAAAAAGTAGAATTAATATAAAAGCAACACCTAAAATATAATTCATAGTATTTTAATTTTTAAAGTAATTTAATAGTATAAATTATTAGTATCACAAAAAGTTGTTTTGTTACTAAAAAAAATTAAACATCTAAACCAAAAGTACTTTTCAATTTTTCTAGAAGAGGGTTCTTTTCTTTTAACTTTAAGTATTTCTCTTGCGGAGTATAAGCAAATTTCTTTTCTACTGTTTCATTAACTGTTATAACAATTTGAACACCATAATTATTAAGTTTTTCACGTAAAAAAGTTAATAATTTACGTTTACCTTTTTCTAACTGAGATTTCATTAAATCATTAGGTAAAGATATTGCAACTTGAAACTTTTCTCTCAATTGAGGTTCATCAGAAGCAATAATTGCAGCAATACTACGCTCACCCATATCTTGTAGCTTAAAATAATACTTTTTCCATGCATCTTTTAGCTCTTCTTGAGTAAAAGGTGTTCTAGGGTGATTATCATAGTTTTCTTCTTCCTGAGTACTTTTATACTCCTTTTTTTGATGTATACTTTTTAGAGATAGGGCAGAGGTACGTCTCTTTATATTTTTAAGTAGGGGTTTAGTTGATTCCTCTTTAGGTTTAATTTCCTTTGGTTTAGGAGAAACAGGTTTAGCGTTTGAAACAGCTTCCTTTACAATTGTATCAACTTGTTGTTTAACCACTTTAGGCTTGGCTGGAGATAATGATGTAAAAAAAGTAGCTGGAATTATGTAGTTGCTAGATTTTTTTTTTGCTCCATCAAAAGTGATAGAGGCTATTTGCATTAATGTTAGTTCAACCAGCAAACGTTGGTTTTTACTAGCCCTATATTTTAAATCACAATCATTAGCTTTATCAATTGCAGGTATTAAAAACTGCATATTAGCTTTGGTTGCTTGGTCTAAATATTTCTTTTTAGTTGAGTCGCCTACCTCAAGAAGTGCTATTGTTGCAGTGTCTTTAGCAACTAATAAATCTCTAAAATGGCTAGCTAAACCGTTAATAAAATGATGTCCTTCAAAGCCTTTACCTAAAACTGTATTATAGGCCATTAAAACTTCAGGAATTTTATTTTCTAATAGTAAATCAGTTATTTGAAAATAAACATCATAGTCTAAAACATTTAAGTTTTGAGTAACCGCTTCACGCGTTAAATTAGTTCCTGAAAAACTTACTACTCTATCAAAAATAGACAATGCATCACGCATAGCACCATCTGCTTTTTGTGCTATAATGTGTAAAGCATCATCATCAGCTGTTATACTTTCTTTAGCACAAATAGTTTTTAAATACTCCTTAGCATCTAAAACACCAATACGTTTAAAATCAAAAATTTGACAACGTGATAAAATAGTAGGTATAATTTTATGCTTTTCAGTAGTTGCTAATATAAAAATAGCATGTGCTGGTGGCTCTTCTAATGTTTTTAAAAAAGCATTAAAAGCCGCTTGAGACAGCATATGAACCTCATCAATAATATACACTTTGTATTTACCTGTTTGAGGAGGAATACGAACCTGGTCTGTTAAACTACGAATATCATCTACTGAGTTGTTTGAAGCAGCATCTAATTCAAAAATATTAAAAGCAAAATCTTCATCATCTGTAGTAGCATCTTCTTGATTAATTCGTTTTGCTAAAATACGAGCACAAGAAGTTTTACCAACCCCACGAGGACCCGTAAATAATAAAGCTTGTGCTAAATGATTATTTTTTATAGCATTCTCTAACGTATTAGTAATGGCTTGTTGCCCTACTACATCTTCAAAATTTTGAGGACGATACTTACGTGCTGATACTATAAAATGCTCCATTAACTCTTATTGTTTACTTGAACAAAAATAGAAAACCCAGCAACAACACACAAACAAATTTATAAAGTGAAAATGAAAGTTGTGAACAATGTTTAAATCATTATAACTAAATCGTCTTTGTAAGGTTATAAAGGTTTGAAGTAATCTGTTTGCAGTTAGACTATATCATTCTTCTTAGTGGCATTTTTAATTGCTATAAGCTAGAACTATATGAAAAGCTTATTGGTGAAATTATGTTAGATTTAATACTAGATAATTAAAACACGTATCTTTGATATAAAAAAATTAATGGATTTGTTTTCACAATTTGAAGAACAGCCTAAAAACTTATTACCTAAAGAGGGAACAGTTTTGTATTATGGATTAGTTACCTCTAAAGCCAAAGCGGATTGGTATTATAAACATTTGTTAGAAGCTATTGAATGGCGAAATGATGAAGCTATAATTTTTGGAAAGCGTGTTGTAACCAAACGTAAAGTTGCTTGGTATGCAACAGAACCTTTTGAGTATTCTTATTCTAATACTACTAAAGTAGCATTAACTTTTACTAAAGAGTTATTAGAGCTAAAGAAACTTATTGAAGAAGAAACGAATGAAACCTATAATTCATGCTTACTAAATTTATACCATGATGGTTCAGAAGGAATGGCTTGGCATGCTGATGGCGAAAAAGATTTAAAGAAAAATGGAGCTATTGCCTCATTAACTTTTGGAGCTGAGCGAAAATTTGGATTTAAACATAAAAAAACAAAAGAAGTAGTGTCATTAATACTACAACATGGTTCTTTATTAGTAATGAAAGGTGAAACTCAAAGTAATTGGCTGCATAGATTACCTCCTACAAAAAAAGTTCATAGACCTCGAGTAAACTTAACATTTAGAACAATTGTTAAGTAATAGCTAATAACTATATTTTACTTTTATTTCATAATTCATTTTTTATTGTATTTTTGATTCTATAGACAAACCAAACAATATAAAAATTATGGGAAACCCAGTAACAGTTAATCATGTAACGTTATCATTAGTAAAATTTGAAAAATTTGTAACTAATATTCCAGCGGCAAATAGGCCTTCAGGCCCTTTAGTAAATATGTCAGGAGCTGAAGGAGCAAATGGTACTCCTTATACTGTAACCGTATTAGCTTATTTACCAGATAATCAGTTAAACAGAGTAGAAAATACAAGTGGACTTCAGTTACAAGGAGATCAAATTTATTTAAATTATTATGGAATTAACCCAGTAAAAGTTTTAAATAAGCAAGGAGGAACTGATACTCTTCAAGGTAGAGAGTTCCGTGTAGAGTTTAATTGTAAAGAAGAGGCTACTAATTATGATTTATACTATATTGAGTTTACCTATAGAGTAGAATCAGGAGCTTCAGCTGATGTTATCTGGGTTAGAGATGAAGATGAAGATCCTGAAACAGATAGAGGTACTGTAACAATGCCAGCTGATGGAGAGGATTAGTTTTTATTTTTTTTTATTTTTTTTCACAAATTATCTTTTCTCACAGGTAGTTGAAAAGGAAATTTTTGAAATAAACTCATCTAAAATATGTGAAACTAATAAGGAAATTTTTTGTACTGCTTATTCTTATTACAAAAATAAGCAGTATGACTCATCTTATGTATATAGTTCTAAAGCTTTAAATTTTGCTAACACTCAAGACGAAAAAGATATATTAAATTATATATTAGGTGTTAGTGCTATTAGAAAAAGACTTCTTAAAAAAGGGTTACTAAGTATTAGTGAAATTTCTGATGGAGGTAATTATTTAAATTTAAAGAGGTTAAAAATAGCAAGGATATATCTTAGTTTAAAGAATTATGATAAGTCCTTATATTACTATTTAGAGTGGGAAAAATTTAAAGAGAGAACTAAAAAATCTCGTGGTAAGGGTGCGTATCACAATATAGGATTATGTTATATTCATAAAAAAAAATATGCAAAGGCTAAAGAATATTTTAAAAAAGAGTTTACTTTAATACCTCCAAAAGATACATTAGCTTTGGTAAGAGCTAAAATGGATTTAGCAAATGTATACTATAACCAGTACCTAGATGATGAAGCTATCCCTTTATTTGAAGAAGCGTATACTCTTGCAAAATCATTTTCTGATATCGAATTAAAACAATATACAGCCAAAAACATGGCGGTTGTAGAGAAAAATCGAAAACGCTATAAAGAGAGTGTTGGCTATTATATAGAATATGGAAAGTGGAAAGATTCAATAGGAAATAGAGATCGTATTTGGGAGCTTACAGAACGTGATAAAAAGTTAGCAGTTGCTCAAAAGCAACAGGAAATAGCTGTACAAGATGAAAAGATTAAACGTCAAAAAGTACAAAGAGATGGTTTGATTATAGGCTCTTCAGGCTTATTATTATTTATTGGATTCTTAGGCCTTTTTTATAGAAAACTTAAAAAGAAAAATAAGTTAATTACGCAACAGAAAGAAGATTTAAATGTAGCTAATAAAACCAAAGATTATTTATTTTCTGTAGTTTCTCATGATTTACGTTCACCTATTAATACTATTCGGTATCAGCATGAAGAGTTAAAAAATCATATAGATAATAAAGATTTAGTAGCTATAAAAGAAGCTACTAATGCAGCAATTGCTGTAACTAATAGTACCAGTCATTTATTAAATAATGTATTGCATTGGTCATTAGAACAAAGTAATCAGTTAATATTTGATCAAAAAGAGTATGCATTACGTCCTATGGTGCAACATGTATTGCATGATTATACAATACTAGTAGAAGCTAAGAGCATCCGTATTGAAAGTGATTTAAAAAATGCCTTGGTAAAAGCAGATAAAGAGTCGCTGAAAATAGTATTGAGAAACCTGCTTGACAATGCTGTAAAGTATATGAATGGGGCAGGAGAGATAAAGGTAACTAGTGGAGTTAAATCAGAAACAGAAGCATTTATATCAATAGAAGATACTGGCGTTGGAATACCTAAAGATAGATTAATGAAAATTAATGCACTTAAAGATTTAAGTATTGATAAAATAGATCGCTCTGAAGGCGTTGGACTCGGATTAATACTTTGTCAAACATTAATTAAGAAAAATAACGGAACACTTACTTTTGACAGTGAAGTTGGTAAAGGAACAAAAATTACTATTTTACTGCCAAGTATACCAGTTTAAATTAAAAAAAGAGATTGTAATTTGCAATCTCTTTTTTTATGTCATTGCGAAATAGTTGTAATGATTGAAATAATCTTTTAGTTAGTAACACGCAATACAAAGACAACTTCGTGCCTCGTTGTGACGTTATACTTGTGTCATTACGAACGAAACGAAGTGGAGTGAAGTAATCTTTGCATTTGAAGTGCATTATATAAAGATAGCTTCGTGCCTCTCTATAACGTTATACTTGTGTCATTACGAACGAAACACAGTGGAGTGAAGTAATCTTTGCATTTGAAGTGCATTATATAAAGATAGCTTCGTGCCTCGCTATGACGTTATAATTTGTCATTACGAACGAAACACAGTGAAGTGAAGTAATCTTTGCATTTGAAGTACATTATATAAAGATAGCTTCGTGCCTCTCTATAACGTTATACTTGTGTCATTACGAACGAAATACAGTGGAGTGAAGTAATCTTTTAGTCAGGAACACGTAATACAAAGACAACTTCGTGCCTCGTTGTGATGTTAATAATTTGTCATTAAGATTAAAGAACTAAAGTAATAACCATTCTAACTTTTACATTTAAATCATTTAGGGTAAAAATCAGAAAAACAAACGTATAGATTAAAACTTGTTATAAAGAAGTAGAAAAATTGGTTTTGTTAACAAATTAGCTATATTTTTATACTATGAACACACTAAGACTATTACTACTAGAAGATTTAGATAAAGAAGCTAATGCGCTAATTTCTTTTTTAGAAACAAATGACTATGAGGTTGTTAGAGTGGCAAATGCAGAGGAGGCAGAGAAGGAGATTAAAAATCGATTTTTTGATGTGATTATTTTAGACATCATGATTGATGGTAGGCCAGAAGGAATAGAGTTGGCTCAACGTTTGAATCAACGTGATATGAATGTTCCGTTTTTATTTTTAACAAGTATGCAAAGTAAAACTGTTTTTGATGAAGCTAAGCTTACCAATCCTATGGTTTATCTATTGAAGCCATATAATGAATTAGAGCTTTTATATTCATTAGAGTTAGCTATTGAATCGTGTTATCAGCAATCTAATAGTATCAGTTTTAATGAGCAAAATGCAGTATTAAGTCCTTCTTTTTTATTTATAAAAAAGAAAAGGAGTGTTGTTAAAGTAGATGTTAGTTCTATAAACTATATAGAAGTTAAAGAGAAGTATTGTAGTTTACTTTGTGATGAAGGGAATTATTTAATAAAACTATCATTAACAAAATTAAAAGAGATGTTATCAAATCCTGACTTTAAGCAGGTACATCGTAATTATTTGGTAAATATTAAAAAAATAAAAGAGATTTACTTTGAAGATAACTTAATTATTCTTCAGAACAAAGGGCAAATACCTTTTAGTGAGCGTTACAAAAATGCATTTATAAAAGATAATACTATTTTTAGATAAAACAGGTTAAATATAGTATATTAAGATAGCTTTGATGCTCTTGCTATGACGTTACTATTTGTCATTACGAAAGAATGATAACGACTGAAGTAATTTATCAGTTTGTAGCTTAGATTTTTTAGATAGCTTCATTGCTCTCGCTATGACGTTTGAATTTTTCATTACATTTACTTCTACTAAAATTAAATATTCCTAATATCAAAAATAGCTCCGTTTACCAACCTGTCTTCTATATCAATTGTATAAATAGTATTAGCTACAAATTCAGGGGTATATAGCTCATTGTTTTCTTTTAAATCAATGAAACGTTGTAGGTTTTTAAAATCATTTTCACTTGTATTTCTTATTTGTGATTGCATATTAGTGTCAACTACACCTGGATATAGAGCAATACATTTCACTCCATTTTTAATCGATGCTTGTTCAGAAGCAGTTGTTTTGGTAAGCATGTCAATAGCAGCTTTAGATGTACAATAAACACTCCAACCTTCATAAGGCTTAGTAGCAGCTCCTGATGAGATATTTATTATTTGTTTTTTACAAGTAATACTTTGTGTTAATTTGATAAATAAACTAGTTAATATAATTGGAGTAGTTATGTTTAATTGAATAGTAGTATTAATATCGTTAGATGTTAAATTTTCAATTGTTGTTATTTTACCTAATCTACCTGCATTATTTACTAATGTGATAGAGGTAATTTCAAGTTGTTTAATTTCTTCTAGAAGATTTTTAAAACAAGTTTCTGTATCTTTTAAATTACTTAAATCAACAGTAATTTGAGTAATATTTTTTATATCTGAAGTACTTCTAGCTAAAGAATATACTTTATAGTTTTCAATCGCATATTTCTTAGCTATTGCTTTTCCAATACCTTTACTTCCTCCTGTAATAATAATAACATCCATAGTGTAAATATAAATAAAGTGTATTTATAGATAAAATGCTTCTGAATAATTGTTTACTTTTTAAGTTAAAAAAGCAATTTAGATATAAGCATTTGTTTAATAGTTTTATAAAAAGAGAGAAATTCGTTTATCTACACTTTTCTATCATTTTACCGTAGCTTACAAGTAAGTAAACTTAATTTATAAGAATGAAGGTAGCCTCTGTTGTATTTTTATAAAAAGTTATTTCATTAATAGATTTTTTAAGTTAGTTTTTAGTTTGAGCTCTCTTCGGAGAGCTTTTTTATTGTTAACTAATGGTTAGTGTGTAGTAAATTAAGGGTAAACCCTTAGCTTACTTATAGGGATAACCCTTAGTGTTTGTTGTTTTTATTTTGTATAAATTGCAGTGTGTTTGTCTAAGAGTTTCAAACACAATACATTCTGCTAATATTTAAGGGATATCTCCTTTCAGAAATGAAGGGAGATTTTTTGTTGTATAAAATTAAGTAAACATCTAAAAAGGAACTGGAATTGTTAATTTCATCTCTTTTTTAGTAACTGGGTGAATAAAAGAAATGCTTTCTGCATGTAAATGAAGACGATTTGATTTTGTACCATACAAGTCATCACCAACAATAGGAGAGTTAAGTCCTAAATGATGAGCCATGTGTACTCTCAATTGATGTGTTCTACCAGTTATAGGGTATAAATAAATTTTAGTCCTTCCTTTGTTAGCACTAACTGTTTCCCAATGAGTGAGAGCTTCCTTTCCATATTCGTAACATACTAATTGTTTTGGACGATCTTCTAAGTCTACACGTAACGGAAGATTGATGGTACCTTTTTGATTTGGTAGAATACCATTTACTATAGCTACGTACCGTTTTTGAATAGTTTTATTAATAAATTGAGCTTGTAGCTCTTTATGAGTTTCTTTTGTTTTTGCAATAAGTAATATACCAGATGTTGACATATCCAATCGGTGTACAACTAAAGGCCCAGTAGCGTTTGGATATTTTTCACGGACTAAGCTTTCAATTGTATAGGAGATTTCTTTTCCAGCTACGGTTAAAAACTCAGCAGGTTTATTAATAGCTAACATATATTTATCTTCATAAATAATATTTAACTCTTGTGGTTTATTTAATTTTTTTATCAATGGGTTTTCTTCAACTATTAATCCTTGTAACATATGATTTAGAATAGGTTTACATTTACCAGAACACGCTACATAGTAGTGTAAATGTTTCCTTATAGAAGTAGTTAACGGTTTACCCCACCAAAATTCAGCTAAAGCAATAGGAGTTAGTTGATGTTTAAAAGCGTATTGAAAAAGTTTTGGAGCACAGCAGTCACCGCTTCCTGCTGGAATATTTTGAGTATTATTAAAAATATCTAATAAATTTTTAGATTGCAGGTTTGCATTTGTAAATAGATAATGTTTAAATATTTTTTGTTGAATATTTGCTGAAGTTTCCGCTCGTTGTTTTTTTAATAACTCAATTTTATTTTCATAATTCAAAAAAGTTTGTCTTAATGAGTTTATCTTATCATTTAAATAAACCTCGTATTCGCGTAAGTAAAACTCTTCATTAATATTTAGTTGGTTGTTAACTAACTGTTGTTTTTTTCTAAGTTTACGATTTCTTTTAACTTTAGAATGCTCTTGATTTAATAGCTCTTCATGATTTTTTTTTTGTGTATAGTATTGCTTCTTTAATTCTAAGTATTCTTTTTTATTAGTTAATAAATGTATTTGTTCATTTATAATATTCAATTTGTTTTCTATTTGTATATAAAAACCATTAGGAGCCAGGATATCAAAAACAGGAGGGACAAAAAAATTATGCTGTGTTTTATTAGCCATCTTACCTGAAAAAGCAGCTATATAACCTATTTTACCTGTAGGGTGCTTAACAACTAAAACTCCAAACATTTTACCTAAAGCTTTAGTACTATTATTAGATAAACCAAAATCATGTTTAAAATCTGATTGTGTTAATAGATATTCTTGTAGTTCTTCTGCAGCTATTTTTGCTATTGAATGAGGTGTGTAATTATGAGGGTATCCTATTTTTTTAGGTAACTGAATATTTGTTGTATCAGATTTAAAATAATGTAGCTTGTTCATAGAGTTTCGCAAAAAAAATCACTGTATGTTTGTCGTTACAAATATACAGTGATAGTATGTGTTAGTATTCTAATAAATTAGCACCTATAAATTTTATCATATAAATCTGAATAGATTTGCTTGATTATTTTACGTTTCATTTTCATAGTTGGAGTTAAATGCCCTCCATCTATAGACCATTCTTCAGGGGTAAGTTCAAAACGCTTGATTTGTTCCCATTTACCAAATTTAGCATTACAAGCATCAACTTCTTCTTGAATACGTTCAATTACTTTATGATTTGCTATAAGGTCTTTATTGTCATCTAAATTAATATTATGACGATTAGCCCATTCACGAACAAATGCAAAATTTGGTTGAATAAATGCAGCAGGCATTTTTTCACCTTCACCAATAACCATTATTTGTTCTATAAAACGAGATTGCTTTAATTCACCTTCTAATAATGGTGGAATAACATATTTACCGCCAGATGTTTTAAACATCTCTTTGGTTCTACCTGTAATTTTAAGAAAACCTTCTTCACAAACTTCACCTTTATCACCTGTATGAAAATAACCATCTTTAAGTACCTCAGCTGATTTTTCAGGATCTTTATAATATCCCATCATTATATTAGGTCCTTTTGCTAAAATTTCTCCATTCTCAGCAATCTTTACTTCAACACCATTAATTATTCTTCCTACTGTTCCAACTCTAAATCCGCCATTTCTAACATCATTTACAGAAATTACAGGAGAAGTTTCAGTAAGTCCATAACCTTCCATTACTGGCATTCCAGCAGCAGCAAAAACTCTTGTTAATCTTGATTGTAATGCAGCAGAACCAGATACCATTAGTTTTAACTCGCCTCCTAAGGCAGCTTGCCATTTAGAAAAGATTAATTTACGAGCAATACCTAATTGTTTTTCATACCACCATCCATTGGCTCCATATGGTTCATATTTTAAACCTAAATCAATAGCCCAAAAGAAAAGTTTCTTTTTTATGCCAGATAATTCAGCTCCTTTAGCGTAAATTTTATCATAAATTTTTTCATATAAACGAGGAACGGCAGTCATAACATTAGGTTTGACTTCTTGTGCATTTTCGCTTAATTTTTCTATAGATTCAGCAAAGTACACAGAAACACCACAATATTGATATAAATACAATATCATACGTTCAAAAATATGGCAAACAGGTAAAAAGCTTAACCCTTTTTCTTTACCATAGGTTAAGGGTACTCGTTGTTCACTACTTAATACATTTGATACAATATTACCATGAGAAAGCATAACTCCTTTAGGTCTACCTGTAGTACCTGAAGTATATATTAAGGTAGCTAAAGTTTCTGAGGTAACTGCTTCTTTTCTTTCTTCAACTTCAGGTTGATTACTTTCATCTTTACCAAGTTTTAAAATTTCAGTCCAACTTTCTTCTCCAGGAATATCATCAAAAGTAAAAACTTTCTTAAGTTTTGTGTTTGATTTTATTTGGTTAAGTTTTGCTAGAATAGTGGTATCTGAAACAAAACAATAAGTAGCTTCAGAATGATTTAACACATATTCATAGTCTTCTTTAGAAATTGTTGGATAAATAGGAACGTTTTGTGCTCCAGTTTGTAAAATACCAATGTCACAAATGTTCCATTCAGTTCTATTATTGGTAGATATAACAGCTATTTTATCGTTTGGTTGAACACCTAAACGAATTAAACCACGACTTAAAGTGTTGGCTTGGGCTATATATTCTTTCGTTGATATAGATTCCCATTTACCATTATATTTTGTGGTAAATGCTTTTGGTAAGTTATATTTTTCTAATTGGTAATAAGGGAAGTCAAAAAGACGTGTAATTTCAATCGGCATAAATTCATATTTAGGGCTCTGCAAATTATAAAAATTAAGTCGATTGCACAAATAAAGCTTTAATGTTTGATTTATTGTTGATTATATATTTTTTTATACAAATAGTTGTATTTTTCTAAGATAATTTTCCTTCTCATTTTGAGTGTTGGTGTTAAATGACCTTCTTCGATGCTCCATTCATCTGGAGTAATTTCAAAACGTTTTATTTGTTCCCATTTTCCAAATTTTTTATTATAAAAATTAACTTCTTTTGATATTCTTTCAATAAGTTTTTCATTAGTAGTAAAACTAGAAATTTGATACTTATGTCTTTTAGCCCATTTCTGAACAAATTCTTGAGAAATTTGAATCAGTGCAGCAGGCATTTTCTCACTTTCACCAATAACCATTATTTGTTCTATGAAGCGAGATTTTTTAAATTCACTTTCAAGCACTGCTGGGGCAATATATTTTCCTCCAGATGTTTTAAAAATTTCTTTTTTTCTATCAGTAATTTTTAAGAAACCATTACTATCTAATTCTCCAATATCACCAGTATGGAAGAAATTGTTTTTTATTACACTATTGGTTAATTCAATGTTTTTATAATAACCAAGCATTACATTTGGGCCTTTTACCAATATTTCACCATCTTGAGCTATCTTAACTGTAACGTCATTAAGTACTTTACCTACTGTGCCTATTTTAAAGCCATTATTTCGTATATCTGTTACAGATACGGCTGGTGAAGTTTCCGTTAAGCCATAGCCTTCTAAAACAGGTATTCCAGCTGCGGTAAATACTTTTATTAATCTTGATTGCATAGGAGCGCTTCCTGCAATCATAAATTCTAGATGGCCTCCTAATGCATTTTTCCATTTTGAAAAAATAATTTTCTGAGCTATTTTTAATTTACTTTCATACCACCAGCCATTTTGTTTATAAGGTTGGTAAGCTTCTCCTAATTTTAAAGCCCAAAAGAAGAGTTGTTTTTTTAACCCATTTAAATTACTTCCTTTATCTACAATTTTATCAAAAACCTTTTCTAGTAATCGAGGAACAACAGCCATAAAATGGGGTTGAACTTCTTTTAAATTATCTCCAATTTTATCAATACTTTCTGCGAAATAAATTTCGAAGCCCATGTATTGACAATAATAGGAAGATGCTCTTTCGAATATATGACAAACAGGAAGATAACTAATAGCTCTTTTTTTATTATCGTGTAAATTTAAAGTATTACCAACAGCAAAAACATTGCTTACAATGTTGTTATGAGAAAGCATAACTCCTTTAGGGGTTCCTGTAGTTCCTGATGTATAAATGATAGTTGCTAAATCATTAGGTTTAACTTCTTTTTTAAGACACTCAACTTGTGGCTGAAGTTCATTATTCGTTCCTAATTCTAAAAAGGATTCCCAACCATTTTCAGTACCGAGTTCTTCAAAAGAGTATATCTTTTTTAAATTTGTGTTGTTTTGTACGCTTTTTACTTTTTTATATAATTCGTTATCTGAAACAAAACAAAAAACACTATCAGAATGTTGTAAGATATATCCGTAATCGTTTTCAGAAAAAGTAGGATATAATGGAACATTAACAGCTCCTATTTGTAATATACCAATATCTAAAATATGCCATTTAGGTTGATTTGTTGCTGTAATTACAGCTACTTTATCACCTGGTTTTATACCTAGTTTAAGTAATGAACGACTCACTTTATTAGCTTGCTCAATATATTCATGTGTTGAAATACTTTTCCATGAATCAAGATTTTTATAAACAAAACATTTTTTTTGAGGGTATTTATCTAGTTGATAATATGGGAAATCAAAAAGTCGTTTAACTGAAGTAGATTTTTGCATATAGGGTTGTTTGCTATAAATCTACTAAAAAAAATAATTATTTGTTTAATACATTTAATAGGATGTTACATCCTTCATGTATTTCTTCATCGCTTATGGTTAATGGTGGGGTAATTCGAATAGCCTTTCCTTCAAAAAGTAACCAAAATAAAATTAATCCTTTATCAAGGCAATTTAAAATAATTTCGGAAGCTAATTCAGGGCTCTCTACAATTAAAGCTAGCATTAAACCACGCCCTCTAATTTCTTTCACTTTAGGGTGTTTTTCTAAAATACTACGAATTAATTGTTCTTTCCTTAAAGTTTCTTTTATAAGGTTTGTTTCAGAAATTTCCTTGATAGTAGCAAGGCTAGCAGCTGCAATAACAGGATGACCACCAAAAGTAGTAATATGTCCTAATTTAGGATTGTTATTAAGACAGCTCATTATCTCATTTGTAGAAATAAAAGCACCAACAGGCATTCCTCCTCCAAGTCCTTTACCTGCAATAATAATATCAGGAATTACATTATAATTTTCAAAGCCCCAAAAGGTTCCAGTTCTACCAACTCCAGTTTGAATTTCATCTAAAATTAATAAAGCTCCAACTTCTTTACAACGGTTTTTTACTTTGGTTAAATAATTGTTTTTAGGTTCAATAAATCCAGCACCTCCTTGAATAGTTTCTAAAATTACTCCAGCTGTATTTTTTGTTATTTTATGTAAATCAATTTCATTATTAAATTCAATAAATTTAACTCCAGGTAGTAATGGTCTATAGGCTTGATTTTGTTGCTCAGCACCACAAACACTCATAGCTCCTTGTGTATTTCCATGGTAGGCATTTTTAGCAGCAATAATTTCACTTCTACCAGTAAATTTTTTGGCAAGTTTTAAAGCACCTTCAGTTGCTTCAGTTCCAGAATTAACTAAATAAACAGAAGAAAGGTTTTTAGGTAATGTTTTAGATAAAGTTTTACAAAGTTCTAGTTGTGGTTTTTGAATGAACTCACCATACACCATTACATGGGTATATTGTGTTAATTGATATTGAATAGCTTCGTTTACTTTTGGATGATTGTGTCCTAGACTATTCGCAGAAACACCAGCTACAAAATCTAAAAGTTTTTTACCTGAGTTATCATAAATATAATTTCCTTTAGCGCGTGAAATTTCAATTGCTAATGGGTGAGGCGTTGTTTGTGCTTGATACTTTAAAAAATCATTTTTCATTAAAAAAAACTATTCTCGTTTAAAATCATATTTTGGTAAAGTTCTTCTTTTCTCGTTTTCCTTTTTTAGTTTTTTCTTAGCTTTTATAACAGCTTTATTATTTCTTTTAGGTTTAAGAAAAATTGAAGCTTTATCTTTAATAAAAATATCTTCCATAACCAAGGGTTGTTCATCTCCACGCCATACAAAGCCTCTAAATTTCTTTTCTCCTTTAGGAAATTCAGAAGGAGGAAATGTTTTTCCTTCTGATTTTTTAAAATATTTTGTTTCTACAACTTCGTTATTTTCTAGTTTAAACTCAATATCACTAGCAATTTCTTTTGTTATAGTTTCTAATTTTTGAGTTTCATCATTTCTATTGTAATATAAAGATTCTGCATTTCCTTTTACAAGCATAGTTCTTAAATCATTCTCAATAAATTTACCGTAGATGTTTCTTCCTTTTATTTGATTATAGTTATCGTCGGATAACGAGTCTTTTTGAATAATAAAAGCATTTTGTAATACACGTAGAGAGTCCAACTCATTTGTTTTTTTATCTGACACTAGATGAATGCTATCTCCAGTAATCTGACTTTTTCCTGACCATAAAATGGGAGACCTGAACATTCTTGTTAAACCTGTTATTTGACTAGTATGTATAGAGTCACACTTTCCTTGTAAATTGGATTTAAAAATTTTTACATTATTAAAAATTCTAACTATTCGTTTTTCAGGCTTACCAGTAATTAATATTTTATCACCATGAACATACATAGAATCTTTTTCTTGCTCAGTAATTGCTACAGCTCTATCAATAATAAACAAAGAGTCTTTTTGTTCATACAATTCAGCATAATTTCCTTTGGTAACAGTGTTTTGTAAAGTGTCTATTATTTTTATCCTGTTAGTAGCAGAAGCAAATCCTTTTCTTTTATCATAATACAAACTATCAGCTTCTATGGTTCTGTTTTTTAAGAATAGTTTAGCTCTTTTAACAAAATAAGAAATTTCAGTATTGGTATCATAAAACCCTCTTTCTGAATATACCTTAGTACTATCTTTTAAATTGGTAATAGTACTAGGTCCATATAAATAAGCTAGACTTGTATTGGTGTAATAATCAAGATGATTAGATTCTAAATGATTTTCAGGATTAACAACAGTTACTTTTGATTTAGCAATAAACTTTTTTTCTTTTAAAAAATAAGTTCCTTTTAAACTTTTTAAAGTGTTTTTCTTATCTTTTATAGTACCACCAGTTTGGTAAAATAACACTTGTTCTTTTCTATCAAAATGAAGTGTATCTGTATTCATTTTCATTTCTTTGTCGTTAATTTCTACATTACCCCAAGAAACAGCTTTTTTGGTATTTCCATTATAAATTGCAAAATCGCTATATTGTATAATACTATCACCTTGTTCAATAACCACTTCACCTGCAGCTTTAAATAAGTTTTCTTTTTTGTATAATAAAGCTTGTTTACAGTCTAGAGTTGCACCTTCATGGGCAATTTTAACATTTCCAATTAAAATGGTTGCTCCAGGGTATTTTTTTTCATCAGCTTCAGAAAATTCACTAGAAATAATTCTAATTTTTTTTGTTTGAGAAAAACTATTAAAGGCTAATAGTAAAAGTGATAAAATAAATAGTTTTTTCAAAATAATATTGTTTTCAGCAAAAATAAGGAAAACTTCATTGAATGAAGTTGTTTGAAAAGTGAAAGTTTTTATAATAAAAAATCACCCGTTATGGGTGATTTCCTGTTTTAATATCCTACTAATTTTGCTGAAAATATATGTATTCAGTAATCTATTAATAATTCTAAAAATGTATTTCGAAAAACTATTTAAAAGTAAACTTGTTAGTTCTTATAAGCAATTAAATTTATTTCAAATAGGAGAGGAGGACCTTACTAATTTTTCTGATTTTGTTTTTAAAATGTATTCTTATCATTATTATAAAAAATATTCATGGATTCCTATGGATAATGAACAGAATGATATGAGAAATCAAGATATTAAACAATTTGAAAACTCAATTTATTTTGGATTTAAAAATTTAGAAAATATTTTAATAGGTACTATTAAAGCAACCTTAAAAACTGGTAGGACACTTTTTGCTGTAGAATATGAATTTAACATTAATGTTTTTGAAGTAATTAAAGAAAAACAATTAGAGGTTAATCAAATTTGGCACTTAGGAAGGTTAGCAGTAAATTCTAAAAAACTTAAAGAACATGATTCGTCACTTACATCAAAGAGGTTAATTCATAATTTACTAGTTCAAATTTTTGGCGTAATTAATAAGCAACCTAATAGCTTAATTATAGCTGAATCTGATGTTTTAATATATCATATTTTTAGAGATTTAGGAGTGAATATGCAAATAATAGGCGAGTGTCAGGAATGTTTGGGAAGTCCTACTTACCCTGTAATTATTACAGATGTTGAGAATTGGCTTACTAGAAATAAGATAGAAGAATTAGAATTAGTGTCATAATAATTTTTAGAAAAGAATTTTAATAAAAAATTAGAATATAAAATGATGAAAGCTTTAAAAGTTATACCAGAAATGCATGAAAATGAAAGGTATCATAAAAATGTGTTATATATTTCTCCAAAAGAGCAAAACAATATAAGAGATATTAAAATTGTTTTTGCAGGAGTAGGGTTAGGTAGTGTAATAGCAGAAGCAGCCTTAAGGTTAGGTTTTGAGAATTTTGTATTAATAGATGGTGATACTATAGAGTTATCTAATTTAAATAGGCAGAATTATGATAATGAATCTGTAAATAAATCTAAAGTTAAAGAAATAACTAAACGATTAAAGGCTATTAACCCTGATGTTAGTATTGAATATCATCACCTTTTTTTAGAGCCAACTACAATATCAAAATATTTAGAAGGGTGTGATATTGCAATAAATGCTATTGATTTTGATACTAAACATACTCCTTTTGCATTTGATGAAATATGTAAAGAAAAAGGTATACCAGTAATACACCCTTTAAATTTTGGTTGGGGTGCTGCAGCTTATCTGGTAACTCCAACAAGTAAACAAATTTATAATGTAGAAAGAAATGACGGCAGGTTTGAATTGGTGCTAATTGAAAATATGTTGACATATTTAAAAAACAGGAAGGATATTAACTTGGATTGGTTTTATAGTTTTTTTGAATTGTATAAGTTAAATTCAGAAAAAATAACACCCCCACAATTAGTTGTTGGATCTCATTTATCAGCAGCTTTAGTTTGTAATATATTATTTAGCATAGTAAATAATTTAGAGGTTAAAACTTTCCCTGAACCTTATTTTTTATCAACTAGATAGTATTTTCTGTATTGATGTTTTATGCAAAAATTATCTTATTAATTTTAAAAATTAAGAGTGATTAAGGATTTCAAATGTTTTAATTTTGCAATAAATTAAAAATATATAAAGATATGAGTGCTCATTTTGATTTATCAAAAGAAGAAATGAAGTCTTATGGATATAAAATAGTTGACTTAATTACTGAACATTGGGATACGCTTGAAAGCAAAAAACCTGTAGTTAGTGCTTCAAGAAAAGAAATGGATACTGTTTTCTTACAAGAAGCCCCAGGAGAGGGTATGCCAGCTGAAGATGTTTTAGATTTTGTAATGGATAATGTGATACCTAATAGTATTTTAACATCACATCCAAAGTCATATTCATTTGTGCCTGGTCCTAGTAATTTTATTAGTACTATGGCAGACAGTTTAGCAACTGGATTTAATATTTTTTCAGGAGGTTGGATGGTTTCTCCAGCTGCAGCTGAACTAGAAATAGTAACTATGAACTGGTTACTTAAAATGTACGATTTTCCCGTAGAAAAAGGAGGTGGTATTTTTACTAGTGGTGGTTCTATGGCTAATTTAACTGCTTTAGTAACTGCAAGACGTTTAAAATGTGGAGATGATTTTTCTAAAGCTGTTATTTATTTATCAGATCAAGCTCATTCTTCTAATATAAAAGCTATTCGTGTTTTAGGGTTTAAGAAAGAACAGATTAGAATTTTACCTACAGATTTAGAATTTAGAATAAGCATTAATAAATTAAAAAATGCAATAGCTAAAGATCGATTAGAAGGTTTACAGCCATTTTGTTACATTGCTTCTGCAGGAACAACTAATACAGGAACTGTTGACCCTTTAAACGATATAGCTGATATATGCGAAGAAGAAGATTTATGGATGCATGTTGATGGTGCTTATGGTGGCGCTGCCATTTTAGCTGAAAAGGGAGCAAAAGCTTTACGAGGGATAGAGAGAGCAGATTCACTTACTGTTGATCCACATAAATGGTTTTATCAGCCTTATGAAATAGGGTGTTTGTTAGTAAAAGATGCTTCATGGTTGAGTAATACATTTAGTGAAAAGCCTGAGTATTTACGTGATATTGAAGGAAATGAATCTGAAATTAATTTCTATGATTATGGAATTCAATTAACAAGACGTTTTAGAGCATTAAAATTTTACATGTCTATTAAAACTTATGGATTAGATACGTTTAAAAAAGCAGTTACTTATAATATTCAATTAACTGATGACGTTGAGAAGATGTTGCGTAAAAGTAGAAATTGGGAAATTATATCACCAGCAACTTTAGCTGTTATTAATTTTAGATACAATCCACTTGGATTAAACTTATCTGAACAAGAATTAGATGAATTAAATCAAAAAATTTCTAAAAAGGTAATGGAGTCTAGGGAAGCATTGTTAGTAACTACAGTTTTAAATAAGCAGGTAGTTTTACGAATGTGTTTAATAAACCCTAAAACTACATTTAAAGATGTTGAGGATACCTTTTTATTGTGTAATTCTTTTGCAGATGAAATTTTAAGTAAAAAGTAAAAAAAAAGAGCTCTTTTAAGAGCTCTTTTTTTTTATCTAACAATTGTTTGTTTTCTGTCTGGACCTACAGATACTATTTTAATAGGTACTTCAGTCTCTTTTTCAATAAAAGAGATATAATCTAATAAATTTTTAGGTAACTCTTCTTTTGTAGTCATTCCTGTTAAATCATCATCCCAACCTTTAAATTCAGTATAAATTGGTTCGATGTTTTCAGGTTCAATATTATATGGTAAATGAGAAATTTCTTCACCTTTATATTTGTAAGAAGTACATACTTTTAAAGTGTCAAAACCTGAAAGTACATCGCCTTTCATCATCATTAACTGTGTAACACCGTTAACTTGAACTGCATATTTTAAAGCAACTAAATCTAACCACCCACATCTACGAGGACGACCAGTTACAGCACCAAATTCACGACCAATTTTAGCCATTTCACTTCCAACTTCATCAAATAATTCAGTAGGGAATGGTCCAGAACCTACACGTGTAGTATATGCTTTGAAAATACCAAAAACTTCTTTAATTTTGTTAGGAGCAATTCCTAAACCAGTACAGGCACCAGAAGCTGTAGTGTTAGAAGAAGTTACAAAAGGATAAGTTCCAAAATCAATGTCTAATAATGAACCTTGGGCTCCTTCTGCTAAGATGGTTTTACCTTCTTTTAAACCTTTGTTTAAATATTCCTCACTATCAATAAATTGTAATTCTTTTAAACGCTCAACAGCAGCAAAGAATTCAATTTCCATTTCTTTTAAATCGTATTGAACATCAACATTATAAAAGCTAATCATAGCTTCATGTTTATTAGCAAGACTTCTGTATTTCTCTTTCCAATTATCTAGTTCTAAATCACCAATCCTAATCCCGTTTCTACCAGTTTTGTCCATATATGTTGGACCAATACCTTTTAATGTAGAACCAATTTTAGCTTTCCCTTTAGAAGCCTCAGAAGCAGCATCTAACAAACGGTGTGTTGGTAAAATTACGTGTGCTTTTCTAGAGATAATTAATTTTGATTTATAATCAAGATCAAATTTATTTAATCCGTCTAATTCTTGTACAAAAACTACAGGATCGATAACCACTCCGTTACCAATTACGTTAATTGATTTGTCATGAAAAATTCCTGAAGGAATAGTTCTTAAAACATGCTTAATACCATCAAACTCTAAAGTGTGTCCAGCATTTGGCCCCCCTTGAAAACGTGCAATAATATCGTAGTTCTTTGTAAGTACATCTACAATTTTACCTTTTCCCTCGTCTCCCCATTGTAATCCGAGTAATAAATCTACTGCCATCTAATTGTGTATTGTTAATAAGTTATTTTGTTGTTGTTAATTTTGTTTCTTTTTTGTTCCGTAGAAGTATAATGAATGGTTATGAATATCAATATCAAAAACTTCTTCAATTGTTTTTTTGATAATTTGTATTCTTGGATCACAAAACTCTTTTACTTCACCAGTATCGGTTAAAATTACGTGGTCATGATTCTTGTCAAAATAGCTCTTTTCATATCTAGCCATAGATTGTCCATCAAATTGATGTTTTCTCACCAAACCACAATCTAATAGTAAGTCTATTGTATTGTATAGCGTAGCTCTACTCACTCGATAGTTTTTATTTTTCATTTTGATGTATAATGATTCAATATCAAAATGTTCTTCAGCATCATAAATTTCTTGTAAAATGGCGTAACGCTCAGGCGTTTTACGATGTTTATTTTCTTCTAAGTAAGAAGTAAATACTTTTTTTACAATTTCTTGATTTTCTGCAGAGTTATTCATTAATTAGAATTTTACGAAAGGGCAAATTTACGTTTATTTATTGATAAAAAAAGGATGATATTAAAATGATATTTACAAAGTATTAACACGTTCTACTTTTTGTACACCATCAATTCTTTTTATACTGTCAATTAATTTATTTAATTGAGATTTATTTTTTATTCCTAATGTTAAGTTTCCTTCAAATACTCCATCGTCACCAGCAATGTTTATTCCGTATATATAAACATCAGTACTATTAGAAATAATGCGAGTAATATTATTGGCGATGCCTTTTTTATCTATACCAGAAAACTCTAAAGAAGCCTTAAATTCTTGTTGAGTTGAATCTATCCATTTAGCAGGCATTATTCTATAAGCATAATTTGATTGCAATGAAATAGCATTAGGACAATCGTTTTTATGAACTTTAATACCTTCATTTATTGTTACAAATCCAAATACCTTATCACCAGGTATAGGAGTACAGCATTTAGATAAAGTATAATCTAATACTTGTTCATCTTTACCAAAAACTAAAGAGTCAAAGTTGCTAGTTACTTCTTCTTTATCTGTAACGTTTTTACTAGGACTTCTTTTAAAGGTACTTCTAATAAAGCTCATTAAAGGACCACTTCTTTGAGCTAAAAATTCTTTTAGTTTGGTATTATCTATAGCTCCATTACCAACCCTATAAAATAAATCGAAACTTGTTTTTAAGCCAAAGTAATTAGCAATTTCATGAATTGTTTTTTCGCTAGTATTGATTTTTAAGTGTCGAAGTTTACGCATTAATATAGCTTTTCCTTCTTCAGCTATTTTCTTTTCTTCTGCTTTTAAGGCAGATTTTATTTTTGTTCTAGCACGTGCTGTTAAAACAAAATCGAGCCATCTTACATTAGGTTTATTAATTGCAGCTGTAAGAACTTTAACTTGATCTCCGCTTTTTAATTCGTGACTTAAAGGAACTAGTTTACCATTTACTTTTGCACCACGACATTTAAGACCTACATCTGTATGAACTGAAAAAGCAAAATCTAAAGCAGAAGCACCTTTGGGTAATGATTTTAAGTCTCCATTAGGAGTAAAAACATATATTTCTTTAGCATATAGGTTTAATTTAAAATCTTCAACAAAATCAACTGCATTTATACTTTGGTTTTCTAAAGTTTCTTTTAAACGGTTTAACCAACCATCTAATCCGTTTTCACTAACATTACCTTGTTTATATTTAAAATGAGCAGCATACCCTTTTTCAGCTATTTCATCCATTCTTTGCGAACGAATTTGTACTTCAACCCATTTGGCTTGAGGGCCAATAACAGTTATATGTAATGCTTCATACCCAGTAGATTTTGGTTGTGAAATCCAATCACGTAAACGGGCTGGATTAGGTTTAAAGAAATCTGTTACAATAGAATATATTTTCCAAGCATCAAATTTTTCATCTTTAGATTTTGGTTTGTATATAATTCTAATGGCAAACTTGTCGTATACTTCATCAAAAGTTACATTTTGTTTGCGCATTTTTCTTCTAATAGAGAAAATAGATTTAAAACGACCTTTTATTTCATAAGAAAAAGCTTCTTTATTTAAAGCTTCTTTTAAAACACTTGTAAAGCTGTCAATATATTTTTGTTGATCTTCTTTACTATGTTCAATTTTACTAAGTATATCATTATATACATCAGGTTCAGTATATTTTAAACCTAAATCTTCAAGTTCAGTTTTTATGTTGTATAACCCAAGTCTATGAGCTAAAGGAGCATATATATATAAAGTTTCGGAAGCTATTTTTACCTGTTTATGAGGTGGCATAGAATCCATTGTTTGCATGTTGTGAAGTCTATCAGCAATTTTAATTAAAATTACACGTACATCATCATGGAGTGTAAGTAGCATTTTACGAAAATTCTCAGCTTGAATAGAATAGTCTTGTTCTTTTCTTAAGCTAGAAATTTTAGTTAATCCACTAACAATACGAGCAATGTTTTCACCAAACAAACGCTCCATATCATCAAGAGTATAATGTGTGTCTTCTACAACATCATGGAGTAGTGCAGCAGCAATAGAAGTTGCTCCAAGGCCTATTTCATAAGCAACTATTTTAGCAACAGCAATTGGATGATAAATATAAGGTTCTCCAGTTTTTCTTCGTTGTTCAGAGTGTGCTTCTACAGCAATTTCAAAGGCCTTACGTATAAGCTTTTTATCATCTTCTGAAAGTGTTTGATAAGTTCCTTTAAGTAAATCTTTATATCTATTGGCTATTTCTTTATTTTCCTCTTCTATCGTTGCATTATAACTCATACACGTAAACTTTAATGTTTATAAGGTTTCAAAATGAAAAATAGTATAAAGAATTTTATTGAGCAAGGATTAATTGAAAATGTTCTTTTAACTTGAAATTTTAACTAGTAATACAAGGGAATGTTTAAAATAAACGTACACTGAACATCGTATGACTAATTAAAATATTTTTTAATAAAATTAGTTACTCATTATTTTTGTTGTAAAATAGCTTTAATGAAATTATCAGGAGTGTTTTTAGGTGTTTTGGGAATTGTAATGTTTTCTTCAAAAGCAGTTATGGTTTAAATGGCGTATCAATATAATGTAAGTTCAATTCACTTGTTATTATTTAGAATGTTGTTTTCATTACCTTTTTATATAATCATTTTATTACTAGATAATAGAAAGAGGGAAGTTAAAGTAATTCTAAAAAATAAAGATTATTTATGGTTGTTTTTTTTCGGTTTTATAGGCTATTATTTAGCTAGTTATTTTGATTTTTTAGGGTTACAATATATTGAAGCTAGTTTAGAGAGAATTATCTTATTTGTATATCCAACCTTAGTATTGCTAATTAATAGGTTGTTTTTTAAAGAAAAAGTTACAAAGCATCAAGTTTGGGCAATTCTATTAACATATATCGGAGTTGTTTTAGCCTTTGGTAGTGGAAGTCAAGTTTTTGATTACACCATACTATTAGGAGGAGTATTGGTGTTTTTAAGTGCTTTAACTTATGCTTCTTATTTGGTAGGAAGTGGTTGGTTAATTCCTAGGTTTGGAGTAAAAACATTTACTTCTTATGCAATGATAGTTTCTACAATTTGTGTAGTTATACATTATTTACTAGTAGATAGAACATCTATTTTTATATACCCTAAAGAAGTTTATTATTTAGGATTTCTAATGGCTATTATTGCAACTTTGATTCCTTCTTTTTTAGTGTCATATGCTATTCAAAAAATAGGAGCTTCTAATTTTTCCATTTTAGGAAGTATTGGACCTTTTTCTACTATAGTATTAGCTATAATATTTTTAAATGAATCAATGAGTTTTTGGCAATTTATAGGAGCAATTATTGTTGTTGTAGGAGTTAGGATAGTAGTTAAAAAAAATAAGGGCAATAGTTAAAACTATTACCCTTGAAAATTATTTAATTATAATTGTTATTTTTTTATGAATTTTTTAATGATAGATTTATTTCCATCATTTATATCAAGGATATAAATTCCCTTGTTAAGTTCTGAAACATTAATAGAATTAGAAACACGTCCTTTTTTAATTATTTGACCCAGAGTATTTGATATTCTGTAGTTAGCTTTTCTAAAATCATTTATTTTAATAGAAATAGAATTAGAAGCAGGGTTAGGGTAAATGTCAGCATTAAATAAAGGAGCTTCATTACTTAATTTAGCGTAATTTTTAGTAGTTAAGTTTTTATCATTTCTAGCTGAAGAACTTCCAATGTTAACAGAGTAGTCTTCTACTTCTCCATAAGAGAAAGTTTCACAAGAAGATTGTGCTGCATTCCACTTCATAGAAACTCTCATTCTAGTTTTACCAGCAATAGCTGAAGAAGGAACAGAAAAAGTACTTGTTAAGTTTGCAGAACTAGAAGATGAGCCACTAACAACTTCTTCGTTAGTTTCAAAAGTTCCATTTTGATTAAAATCAATCCAAACTTTCCAGAATTCAGTATATGAAGAACTAGAAAAACCAGCGCTTACAATAATTGTATTATTTCCATAGGTAAGATTACCAGTTTGAGCTGTAAAATCTGCATACCCATTATTATTTCCTGTAACATTTGAAATACCTCCAATGGCTACGTTGTCAATATATTCATAACTAGCATTATTTCCTTTTGAAGAACAATAAGTAACAGTATTTGCTAAAGTTGTAATTGTAATGGTGTTGCTTGAAGAAGAAACATTGTTAGCGGCATCTTTAGCTCTTACATAGAAGTTATAACTTGTAGCAGCTGATAAGCCAGTAACATTGAAGTTTGTAGTTGTAACTGTAGTTATTTTTGTTGATCCTTTATATACATCATATCCTGTAACAGCAGTATTATCAGTTGAAGCATTCCAAGATAAATTTACAGATGTTTTTGTAATAGTAGAACCAGTTAAGTTTGATGGAGTAGTAGGTGCTTGCGTATCAGCAGGGGTTCCTCCATCAATAGAATGCAAACCCAAACCATTGAATGTGTCTTTAGAAAGGCTGTTCCATTCTGAAGTTGTATAGTTTGAATTAGGTGATTTGATAGATGATTTTCTTTGTAAAGTTTTATCCTTAGCAAATGTTGAAGAACTAGTTGGATTACCTATTACATCAATTAAAACATTATTTTTAAACAAGCCAACAGCGTCGTTACCATTAAATGATAATACACTAGTATCAGTTTTTTGAGCTTTATTTTTTACAGTTGCAGAAGCGCTTGAATGGGCAATTACATATGTCTTACCATTTGTTAATTGTCCACTTAATGTAAGAGTACTAGTCCATCCACCACCATTAGACGCTTTTTTAAGAGTGTAATTACTTAAATTGATAGTGTTTCCTGTAAAATTCGCAAGCTCAATTGCTTTATTATAAGAAGAACCTTCAACATATTCAGAAATTAATAAATCAGTTGCAGTTCCAGAAGTAGGAGTAGATGTGGTTGTAATATTTACAATATTACTAGCTATTGATATATTGTTAGCAGCATCTTTAGCTTTAATATAAAAGTTATAACTAGTAGAAGCGTTTAATCCAGTTACCTGATAATTTGTTGAAGTAACTGTAGTTAATTTATTTGAGTTTCTATAAACATCATAGCCAGTAACTCCAGTATTATCAGTTGCTGCATTCCATGATAGGTTTACAGTTGTTTCAGTAATGTTTGAAGTAGTTAAATTTGTAGGAGCTGTAGGAGCTTGAGTATCATTTGAGTTTCCATTTCCAAATAAATCTTCTGCTTGTGGACCTCCCCAAATTTTAGTTGCAAAGGCTGGGTTATCAATAAAAGGATTCCTGTTTCCTTGTAAATTTTGAATAATTGGGTTTCGTTGCTTCTCAAAATTAGAAACAGGGTCTTCAGCATTCCATTGTAATAATAAGCTAATCATGTTTGCGTCTGAAGCAGCAGCAGTACCTATAGCAACATTTTTTGGTAAACATTGACTACCGTATCTTAAATACATATACATCATCATACGAGCAACATCACCTTTCCATTCATCTCCAGGATACCATCCTCCAGAAGAATCTCCTGCGTTACCTGAACCTTGAGCAAATTTCTTACTACTTCTTTGTGAGTTAAAAGAAATATCTGCTGGTCTTAAATGATGAACATCAGCACCAGCCCCCGAAGTACCTAAGTTTGGATTTCCTAATGATTTTGGATATACATGTTCTCTGTTCCATTGAGATCCTGCACTACCACCATTATCATCTTTACTTCTAGTTCTGTCAGTAACATAATTACCATCAGAATCACTATAACCATAAATTAAGACAACTTTAGAGTTATTGGTTAAATCAAGGTCTGTTTGTTTTAAAGCATCCCAAACACCTGGGGTGTAAGTTAAGTTTGTAGCGTGTGTGCTAATAATTTTTGTAGCCAAAGCATCTTTTAAAGATGTTCCGGTTTGGTTCAAATTCACATCATTATAATAAGAAGGAATTTGAGAGAAAACTGCAAATGACATTAAGAGCAGTGTGTAGAAGGGTAATAATTTTTTCATGTGAAAATCTATTTGTTAAATTTTTTAAAAATGCTCACAAAGTAAAGAAAAAGAAAGCTGTCTAATGTTATTAAAAGGTTAATAACGAGACAAGTATAAACATAGGTTTAAGTGAATGGTTTTTTGTTTTAATTTATGTAAATTTGCAGGCTAAATCCGAGATTTAAAAGATGAAGATATCATATAATTGGTTACGACAATTTTTACAAGTAGAAAAAGAAGCTGAAAGTACGGGAGAACTATTAACAGATTTAGGCCTTGAAGTTGAAGGAATAGAGATAGTTGAAAGTATTAAAGGAAGCTTAAAAGGTGTTGTTGTAGGTAAGGTTTTAACTTGTGAAAAGCATCCGAATGCCGATAAGTTAAATGTAACAACTGTTGATTTAGGAGGTGATGCACCTCTTCAAATTGTATGTGGTGCTCCAAATGTGGCAGTAGGACAAAAAGTTCCTGTAGCTACTATTGGAACTATGTTGTATAATGATAATGGAGAAGGGTTTAAGATTAAAAAAGGAAAAATAAGAGGAGAAGAGAGTCATGGAATGATATGTGCCGAAGACGAATTAGGTTTAGGTAAAGGACATGATGGTATAATGGTTTTAGCAGAAAACTTAGAAGTAGGTACTCCTTGTGCTGAAGTTTTTGAAATTGAAACTGATTATGTTTTTGAAATAGGTTTAACACCAAACCGAGCAGATGCCATGAGTCATTATGGAGTAGCAAGAGACTTGCGTGCTGGTTTAATTCAACAAGGAACAAGTTTAGAGTTAATATCGCCTTCTGTTTCAGATTTTCATGTAGATGAGCGTACTTTAAAAATAGATATTGAAGTTGAAAATAAAGAGTTAGTTCCTCGTTATTGTGGTATTACAATTACTGATGTAGAAGTAAAAGAATCACCTGAGTGGATTAAAAACAAATTAAAAGCAATTGGATTATCACCTAAAAACAATATAGTAGATATTACAAATTATGTTTTACATGAATTAGGACAACCATTACACGCTTTTGATACTTCAAAAATTAAAGGGAATAAAGTTGTTGTTAAAAATTTAGAAGAAGGAACTAAGTTTGTAACTTTAGACGAAGTTGAAAGAGAGTTGTCTTCTGAAGATATTATGATTTGTGATATTGATAATAATCCTTTATGTATTGGAGGAGTATTTGGAGGTATTAAATCTGGTGTTACTGAGCATACTACTAGTATTTTCTTAGAAAGCGCATATTTTAACCCTGTTTCTATTCGTAAAACAGCTAAAAGACATGCTTTAAACACAGATGCTTCTTTTCGTTTCGAAAGAGGTATTGATATTAATATGACAGAGTATGCTTTAAAAAGAGCAGCTTTATTAATAGAGAAATATGCAGGAGGAAAATTATCTTCTGATGTTTTAGATTTTTACCCTGAAAAACTTGAAGATTTTCAAGTGTTTTTATCTTTTGAAAATACCTATAGGTTAATAGGACAAGAAATTCCTAAAGAATCAATAAAAAATATTTTAGCATCTTTAGATATTAAAATAAATAGTTCAACAGAGGCTGGTTTAGGATTAACTATTCCGTCTTACAGAGTTGATGTACAACGTGAAGCTGATATTATTGAAGAAATTTTAAGAGTTTATGGATATAATAATATTGAATTTTCACACAAGTTAAATACTTCAATTTCATTTGATAGTGATAAAGAAACTAAAATTGAAAATATCACAGCTAATCAATTAACAGCATTAGGGTTTAATGAAACTATGGCTAACTCTTTAACAAAGGAAGATTATGTTTCTTTATCTGAGAATTTAAACTCTGATAATAATGTAGAGATGTTAAATCCTTTGAGTAATGATTTGAAAGTAATGCGTCAGTCATTATTGTTTAGTGGTTTAGAAAGTGTAGCTTATAATATAAACAGAAAGCAAAATGCTTTAAAATTTTATGAATTCGGAAAAACATATCATAAATATGAAAGTGGTTACCAAGAAGATAAGCATTTAACCTTATTTATAACTGGAAATAGAACAAAAGATAGTTGGAAAACAACAAATCAGTTATCTGAATTCTTTTATTTAAAAGGAATAGTAACCTCTTTATTAGCCAGATTAGGAGTAACCGCTTTAAAAACTACACCCGTAAAAACTGATGTTTTTTCAGAAGGTATTGTATTAAGTGTAGGGAAAATAAAATTAGTAGAACTTGGAGTCGTAAAAAGAACTATTTTAAAAGAGTTTTCTATTAAACAAGAGGTGTTGTTTGCTGATTTTAATTGGCAGAATGTATTAAAGTTAGTTGGTAATAAAAAGCTTAAAGTTTCTGATTTACCTAAATTTCCATCTGTAAAGCGTGATTTAGCATTATTATTAGATAATAAAATTGAGTTTAAAGAAATTTATAACTTAGCATTTCAATCAGAAAGGAAACTATTAAAAGAAGTAGATTTGTTTGATGTGTATGAAGGTGATAAATTACCTGAAGGTAAAAAATCATATGCAGTTAGCTTTTTATTACAAGATGAGAGTAAAACATTAGCAGATAAACAAATTGATAAAATAATGCAGAAGTTACAGCAAACATTCGAGAAGAATTTAGATGCTGTATTAAGATAATTTAAAAACTCCATTGATTTGGAGTTTTTTTTTACCTAATTAAAAACAATCAGCAGGCTAATGCTAATTGGTTGTGTGTTAAATTAAAAATAAATGTATAAATTAATTATTCGTCCAGTTTTTTTTCTTTTTGATCCAGAAAAGATACACCACTTTACTTTTTCATTAGTAAGGTTTTTATCAAAAATACCATTAGTCTCTTCAGTTTTTAGAGGTTTATATCAAGTTAATGATAAAAAATTAGAAAGAAATTTATTTGGGTTAACATTTAAAAACCCAGTAGGTTTAGCAGCAGGATTTGATAAAAATGCAGTATTATACAATGAATTAGCTGATTTTGGATTTGGTTTTGTTGAAATTGGTACTGTTACACCAAAAGGACAAGTTGGGAATCCTAAAAAAAGATTATTTCGTTTAAAAGACGATCAAGGAATTATTAATCGAATGGGATTTAATAATGATGGTTTAGAGTCAGCAATTAAGCAATTAAAAAAGAATAAAGGTAAAATAATTATCGGTGGAAACATTGGTAAAAATACTGATACTGCTCCTGAGAATTATACAGAAGATTATATAACTTGTTTTAAAGAGTTACATCCTTATGTTAACTATTTTGTGTTGAATGTTAGTTGCCCTAATGTAGGAAGTCATGCAAAGTTAAACGACAAAGAGTATTTGTTAGAGTTGATTTCTGAAGTTCAAAAATTAAATAATAAAGAAAAAATACAAAGACCTATTCTATTAAAAATAGCGCCAGATTTAAATAATAATCAGCTAGATGAAATTGTAGATTTGGTTAATGAAACTAAAATAGATGGAGTAATAGCATCAAATACATCTATAGATAGAGAAGGGTTAAAAGCGTCAAAAGAAAGATTGGAAGAAATTGGTAATGGAGGAGTTAGTGGACAACCAGTTAAAAATAAAAGTACAAAAACAATTAAGTATTTGTCTGATAAATCAAATAAATCATTTCCAATTATTGGGGTTGGTGGTATTCATTCTGAAAAAGATGCTTTAGAAAAAATTGAAGCAGGAGCAGATTTAGTACAAATATATACTGGGTTTATTTATGAAGGTCCTAGTTTAGTTAAGCGAATAAATAAAGCTATTCTAAAAAAATCTTAAAAAAGAAAGTTTAGTTTCTTATTAAAAACCCCATAGTGTTAAGCTATGGGGTTTCTAATTTTAATAATATTGAAACACAAATGTTTTTATAAAGAAAATTAATAATACTATATTCATGTTTTAAAAAGTAAATCATCATTTATGAATTCAAAAAAAGAATACGATTTAATTTGTGTTGGAGGCGGAATTATGAGTGCTAATTTAGCATTATTAGCAAAATTATTAAACCCTGAAATCAAAATCTTAATTTTAGAAAAATTAAATGATGTAGCCCAAGAAAGTTCTGCTGCATGGAATAACGCAGGAACAGGTCATTCTGCTCTATGTGAGTTGAATTATTGCCCAGAAAATCAAGATGGAACTATATCTATTGAAAAAGCAATCAAAATTTGTAAAGAGTATGAAATATCTAAACAATTTTGGGCTTATTTAGTTGAAGAAAAATTGATAGATGTTCCTGAAAACTTTGTAAAACCAGTTAAGCACCATAGTTGGGTTTTGGGTAAAATGAATAGTGATTATTTAGAAAAACGATATAAAGTGTTTAAAGAACATTATATGTTTGATTCAATTGAGTTTACAAGAGATCCAGAAAAAATGAAGGAATGGTTTCCTTTAATTATTAAAAATAGAGAGGGAAATGAAGTAATGGCAGCTTCAAGGATAGATAGAGGTACCGAGGTGAATTATGGAGTGTTGACAAAAAAAATATTTAAAATATTAGAAGAAAAATATGATACACCAGTACATTGTAATTATGAGGTTTTAGATATTGATCCTGATCCAGAAATTGATTGGACAGTAGAAGTAAAAAATACTAAAACTGGAAAAATAAAAAATATAGATGCTGAACATGTATTTATAGGAGCTGGGGGAGGGAGTTTATTATTGTTACAAAAAGTAGAAATTGATGAAAAAGAAGGATATGGAGGTTTTCCTGTAAGTGGTGAATGGCTAGTTTGTAATAATGAAGAAATTATAAAACAGCACGAAGCTAAAGTGTATAGTAAAGCTGGTATTGGTGATCCACCTATGTCAACCCCACATTTAGATACTCGTTACATAGATGGGGAAAAACAATTGATGTTTGGTCCTTTTGCAGGGTTTAGCCCTAAGTTTTTAAAGAAAGGTTCTAATTTAGATTTATTTAAATCCATCCAGTTTGATAATATACCTTCAATGTTGGGGGCTTTTTGGCATAATTTACCTTTAACTAAATATTTGGTAGAACAAGTAATGATGGATAAAGAAGATAGAATGGAATCATTAAGAAAGTTTATAAAAAAAGCAAAAAGCGAAGATTGGGATATTGTAAAAGCAGGTCAACGTGTTCAAATTATAAAAAAAGACGAATATGAAGGTGGAAAATTACAGTTTGGAACAGAAGTAATAAGTAGTAAAAACGGAAGTATAACATGTTTGCTAGGAGCATCACCAGGAGCATCTACAGCAACTTCAATTATGTTGTCGGTATTAGAAAAAGCTTTCCCCGAAATATTAACTACTTCAAAAGCAAAAATAATGTTAGAAATAATGGTGCCTTTTTATAATACTGAAATTTCAGAAGATAAATTTAAAAAACAACTAAAACAAGTTAAGCAAACATTAAAATTATAAAAAGAATCTTTTTAAATTAGCCAAAAAAATAAGAATAAAAAGAATGATTGAGATTCTAATATCTTTTGTGTTTGCAACAGCAACGCTTGCTTTTTCTCCAGGTCCTGATAATATTTTTGTTCTTACTCAAAGTATAGTGAATGGAAAAAAATATGGTTTAGCAACTGTAATTGGATTAATGACAGGATGTATTATTCATACAACTTTGGTTGCTTTTGGGGTTTCTGAAGTAATTAAAAGAAATGAAAATCTATTTTTTATAATAAAACTTTTCGGAGCGGCTTATTTATTATATTTAGCTTTTAAAGTATATAAAAGTGATGCTAAAATTGCATTTTCAACTGAAAACGTACAACAAAAAACAACTTTCCAATTATTTAAAACCGGCTTTTGGATGAATGTATTAAATCCTAAAGTAACGATTTTCTTTTTAGCCTTTTTTCCACAATTTTTGTTTTCTAAATCAATGTCAACAGTATTACAGTTTTATATACTAGGTGGAGTGTTTATTATTACTTCTTTTATTATTTTTTCAGGAATAGCAATTTTGGCAGGTTCAATATCTAGTTATTTAAAACAAAATGATAAAGTAGGAGTGTATTTAAAATGGGCACAGATTGTTGTTTTTATAGGTATTGCTGCTCTGATATTAATTTAAAAAAACACCGTTTTTATTAGGGGTTTTATTTTTTAGTTAACTTTTTAAGATTTCTTTTTGAACTTCTGTTTTCAGGGTTTATAGCTAAAGCTTTTTTATAATTATCAATAGCATTCATCGTATCTTTCACTCTAACATATGCATCACCTAAACTATCAAAAGTATTTGAGCTATTTGGGTATAAAATGGTGTTTATTTTAAAAACATTAATAGCTTTATCAAAGTCATCGTTTCTTATGTATCTATATCCAAGTCTATTTAAATTTCTTTCTTTTATTACAGGATTTAAACTGTCAGTTTTTTTGATGTTTAAATACCCGTTTAAAGCCATTTCGTAATTATTTTGGGTTAAGTACTCACTTGGCGTTTTTTCTCCCTCTTTCATTTTGTTAAAAACATATTTTTTGCCTTTATGTTCTCTTTTGGTAGCTAATTCAATGTTGTTTTTTACAGAGTTAAAAATTAATTTTTCATTCATTTCTCTAACATAAAAAGTAGAATCATTTAATTTTAAGGGGTTTAAATTTTGATTCCTCCAATTTAAAAGTAACTTAGCGTCAGTAAAGTGAACTTCAATAACTTCGTCAGCATTAAAATAGTAACGTCCAGTAGCTTTTTTAATGAATTCTGGGGAATTTTTTTTTGAGGTACAGCTAAAAGTTGAAAAAATAAAAATTGTAAGAATAAAAAAATATGAAGCCTTCATAGTTAAGTTGTTTGTGTAGCTATTTGACGTGATATTACAAAAATAGTTACAAAATAATTAAGTTTTGTAGGGGAGCTCTTGGCATAAGAATTGACCTATATAAGTGTCTTAAAAAAAGTTAATTGCGCTAATTGCTTGTTTTTAAGAGTTTTATATTTTTAAAATGGCGTTTTATAATTGTTTTGTAAATAAACAAAATGCCAACATGACAGATAAAAAATTATGAGTAAATCAAAAATTATACATTTAGACAATTTGTCGCTTCAAGACGTATTTAACGAAAATTCTGAGTTGATTCCTTTATTAACTCCAGAAGATGAGGAAAATATGAATAATGAAGATGTTCCTAATGAACTACCTATATTACCTTTAAGAAATACAGTATTATTTCCAGGAGTTGTAATTCCAATTACGGCAGGTAGAGATAAATCAATTCAACTTATAAAAGACGCGAATAAAGGAGATAAAGTTGTAGGAGTTGTTGCTCAAAAGAATGGTGAAGTAGAAGACCCAACAGTTGATGATATACATAAAACTGGTGTAGTTGCTCAAATTTTAAGAGTGTTAAAAATGCCTGACGGTAATACAACAGTTATTATTCAAGGAAAGAAACGTTTTGAAATTACTGAAGTAACTCAACAAGAGCCTTATTTAAAAGCTAATGTTAAAGAAGCTATTGATGAAAGAGAAATAGATGATAAAAAAGAATTTAATGCTATAATTGATTCTATAAAAGAGTTAGCTCTTGAGGTAATAAAAGAGAATCCAATGTTACCTTCTGAAGCTTCTTTTGCAATTAAAAATATTCAATCTAATTCGTTTTTAGTAAACTTTATTTCATCTAATATGGAATTAAGTATTGCCCAAAAACAAGTTTTACTTGAAAAAGATAATTTAAAAGAACGTGCCCTTTTAACATTAAAGAATTTAAACAAAGAACTTCAGCGATTACAGTTACGTAATGATATTCAATCTAAAACTAGATCTGATTTAGATAAACAACAGCGTGAATATTATTTACATCAGCAACTAAAAACTATTCAAGATGAATTAGGTGGTGTTTCAAATGATCAAGAGTTAGATGAAATGAGAATTAAATCTAAATCTAAAAAATGGGGAAAAGAAGTAGCAGAAACCTTTGAAAAGGAATTGAATCGTTTGAAGAGAATGAATCCTCAAATGGCTGAGTATGGTGTACAACGTAACTATTTAGAGTTAATGTTAGAATTACCTTGGGGAGAATATTCTAAAGATAAATTTGATTTAAAAAAGGCTCAAAAAATATTAGATAGAGATCATTTTGGACTAGAAAAAGTTAAAGAACGTATTATTGAACATTTAGCTGTGTTAAAGTTACGAGGTGATATGAAATCGCCAATTATTTGTTTATACGGACCTCCAGGAGTAGGTAAAACATCATTAGGTAAATCTGTAGCTGAAGCCTTAGGACGTAAATATGTACGTATGTCTTTAGGAGGTTTAAGAGATGAAGCAGAAATTAGAGGACATAGAAAAACGTATATTGGAGCTATGCCAGGGCGTTTAATTCAAAATATTAAAAAATCAGGGACTTCTAATCCTGTATTTGTATTAGATGAAATTGATAAATTAAGTCAAAGTCATCAAGGTGACCCTTCTTCAGCAATGTTAGAAGTATTAGACCCTGAGCAAAATACTGAGTTTTATGATAATTATTTAGAAGTAGGTTATGATCTTTCTAAAGTGTTATTTATTGCTACAGCAAATAATTTAGGACAAATTCCATGGGCATTACGTGACCGTATGGAAATTATAAATGTAACAGGGTATACTATTGAAGAAAAAATAGAAATTGCTAAAAAATATTTATTACCTAAACAATTAAAAGAACATGGATTAAATAATGAGCATTTAAAATTAGGAAAAGCTCAAATTGAAAAAATTGTAGAAGGATATACAAGAGAATCTGGAGTTCGTGGATTAGAAAAGCAAGTAGCAAAAGTTGTTCGTTATGCCGCGAAATCTATAGCTATGGAAGAAGCGTATAATATTGCTTTAACAACTGAAGATATAGAAACTATTTTAGGAGCAGCACGTTTAGAAAGAGATAAGTATGAGAATAATGATACAGCTGGTGTTGTTACAGGCTTAGCTTGGACAAGCGTAGGAGGTGATATCTTATTTATCGAATCGATACTTTCTAAAGGAAAAGGAAATCTATCAATCACAGGTAATTTAGGAACAGTGATGAAAGAATCTTCTACTATTGCCATGAAATATATTAAGGCAAATGTTGAAGAGTTTGGAATTGAGCCTGAAGTTATAGATAATTACGATGTACATATTCATGTACCTGAAGGAGCAACTCCTAAAGATGGGCCAAGTGCTGGTATTACTATGTTAACATCTTTAGTATCTGTATTTACTCAACGTAAAGTTAAAAACAAATTAGCTATGACTGGAGAAATAACATTAAGAGGAAAAGTATTACCAGTTGGAGGAATTAAAGAAAAAATATTAGCAGCTAAAAGAGCTAATATTAAAGAAATAATTTTATGTAAAGAAAATAAAAAGGATATTGAAGAAATTAAGCAAAGCTATTTAAAAGGATTGAAGTTTCATTTTGTAACTGAAATGAGTGAGGTAATTGATATTGCATTAACTAAGCAAAAGGTAAAAAATGCAAGAAAATTAGTAACTAAAAAAGAAAAGTAAAATATTTTAATCAATTATAGATAATTTTTTACACGAATAGAATTTGTAATTCTTTATAAAAAACAGTTAAAAGGATCCCTTTTTAACTGTTTTTTGATTTATAATATTTTGATTATTAGAAACATGTTGTGATGTTTGAAAGAATAAGTTTATTTATTATTAAAATCATGTTAAAATTTTAAAAAAAATGTTACTTTTGCCAACTTTAAAAATTATAAAAGATTTAGAATTATGAAAAAATTATTATTAGTTGCTATGATGGCATTTGGTTTAGCTGTTAACGCACAAGAAACTACAAATCAAACGTCAAAGGGTAAATTTGTAATAGAGGCTAATACTGGAGCAGCTACTACAGGTAGTACAGCATTTTCTTTAACATCTGTTAATGGTAATACTGTTTGGAATGTTGGGTTAGATGGAGGTTATTTTGTAATGGATAACTTAGCTGTTAAAGCAGGATTAGGTTATGGAGATAATGGTTTCTCTGATGCTTTTAGTTATAAAGTGGGAGCAGAATATTACATTAATGGTCAAATTCCTGTTGAAGTAGATTTTACAGGTACATCGTATACAGGAAATAGTGTTAACTGGTTAGGATTACAAGCTGGTTATGCTTGGTTTCTAGGTGAAAATGTAAGTGTTAAACCTGCTGTAAGATATAATATTGGATTAGAGGATGGTCAAAAAGGGGCTTTCCAAGGTTTAATAGGTTTTGCTTTATATTTCTAAAATTAAACTTTATTGATATATATAAGGAGAGTAGTTTTACTCTCCTTTTTTTGTATATGAATTTTAAGTAATTGATTATCATTTGGTTTTACTCTTTTTTTTTGATTTAATTATTTTGGCATCTCTTTTGATTAGAAAGAACGAAATAACTTAAAACATAAAAACTTAAATTATGAAAAAATTATTAGTAGTTGCTATGATGGCATTTGGTTTAGCAGTTAATGCACAAGATGGACAGTTTAATATTGGAGCTAACGTTGGAATTCCAACTGGAGATGCTAGTAATGCTACTTCTTTTGCTCTTAGTGCAGAAGCAAATTATCTTTTCAATGTTTCAGATCAATTTAAAGTAGGTCCTTCAGTATCATTTGTAAATTATTTTGGAAAAACAATTGGTAATGTTGGTATTGGAGATTTTCAATTTTTGCCAGTATCTGCAGCAGCAAGGTTTAGTCCTTCTGATAAGTTTACTTTTGGTGGTGATTTAGGATATGCTGTAGGTATGAATACTGGAAATCAAGGAGGTTTTTATTACAGACCAATGATAGGATATAATGTTTCACAAAAATTAATGGTACAAGCAACATATTCAGGTATTACAAATGATGGAGCAACTATGTCTAATTTTGGATTGGGTGTAATGTTTGCTTTGTAAAATATACTATTAGTACATATTGAGCGTAGAGCTAACAGCCCTACCTATTAGTATGTTAAATAATGGTTAAAATATAGATGGGTTTTATCTTAATTTTTAACAAAAAAACACAAAAAAAAGTAGGTATTATTTAAAGTATAGGACTACATTTGTCCTTTCAAACATATAATTAAAAAATTATGAAAAAATTATTATTAGTAGCAATGATGGCTTTTGGATTAGCTGTTAACGCACAAGAAGGACAACTTAATGTTGGTGGAACTATTGGTTTACCAGTAGGAGATGCAAGTGATGCATTTGATGTTACAGGAGCTATTGAAGCAAACTATTTATTTAATGTTTCTGATAAGTTTCAAGTAGGACCATCTGTATCTTACATCCACTTTAATGGAGAAGGAGCTGATTTCGCTTTTTTACCATTATCTGCTGCTGCACGTTACGCTGTAGCTGAAAAAGTTACTATTGGTGCTGATTTAGGTTACGGTATTGGGATCAGACCTGATGCTAATGATGGAGGGTTTTATTACCGTGCTCTTGTAGGTTACAAAGTAACTGACAAAATTACGTTACACCTTGATTATTCTGCAGCTAGCGTAAGCCAAACTGTTGGAATTGGACCATTATCTATTGATGTAACTTCTACTGCTGCTACATTCGGAATTGGAGGAACTTACTCTTTTTCTTTATAGTAGTATAAACAGAACAAGTACAAAAAAGGGAACTATTTTTAATAGTTCCCTTTTTTATTTTGTTTTATATTCAAAAGTAAATTATCAATCTTAAAAATATAAAAAAAACAAGAATTTTAAATTATGAAAAAATTATTAGTAATTGCTATGGTTGCTTTAGGTTTTACAGCTAAAGCACAAGATATTGATTTTGGTGTAAAGGCAGGAGTGAACTTTGCTAACTTAACAGGAGATATTCCAGATAACTCAAGTGTAAGAACTTCTTTTCATGTTGGTGGAGTTGTTGAGTTCAAAATAACTGATAAATTCTCTATTCAACCAGAATTATTATACTCTGCACAAGGTATGAAGTATGAAAGAGAGCAAGGAGGAGTAAATTTTGAATTTACTACAAAAGTAGATTACTTATACCTTCCTGTTATGGCTAAATATTATGTAATTGACAACTTTAGTATTGAAGCAGGACCTCAATTAGGATTTTTATTATCAGCTAAAACTAAAGCTGAAGCCGCTAGTGTTTCGAATACTCAAGATTTTAAAGAAAACGCTGAGGATATGGACTTTGGTTTAAACTTTGGTTTGGGATATAAATTAAATAATGGTCTAAATTTTGGAGTTCGTTATAATTTAGGGCTATCTAATTTAGCGAAAGAAAATGGTACAGATATTAAAAACGGAGTTTTTCAAGTTTCTGTAGGGTATAATTTCTAAGTAAAAAAGACATAAATATAAAAGGGAACTATTTTTTAATAGTTCCCTTTTTGTTTTTTTTTGATATTATATTTTATAAAAAACCTTTATCTCTTGCCACTAAAATTAGCTCTCTATCATCATTACCATCTACATCAAATACTTTAGCTAATTGTCTTTTTCTTTTTTGAATTCCAGCAAAAGAAAGCGGAATAACCTCAGGCAATTTTTTCATCCTATTTCCTATTGAAAGCTCGTACAATATCTTTCTATCTATATCATCTAATACATAATCACTTGCAATTTGATTTCGTATTAACTTCATTACTGTTTTACTGTAGTATGGAGGGGCAGTAATAACTTCTTTTATAGCTGTAACTAGTTCTTGTGGTGTAATATCATTTTTTACTAAAAAACCATCAGGATTAATATTTCTTAAAATACTGTGTACTCTAAAATTATCATTAAAGGTAGTAGAAACAATAATTTTTGAATCGGGTAATAGTTGGTTTATTTTTAAGCCTAAATCTTCACCTGAAAGTATAGTGCCATCTTTTGATGCAGGTAATCGCATATCTAAAAAAATAACATCAATTTTGTTTTTCAAGCTTGAGTATTCTTTAATAATAGCACAAGCATCATCACAATTGTGTTTTACATGAATTTCAAAACGATATTCATTTTCTTGACTTTCAATATATTGAAAAGCACTTTTATAAGCTTCTGATATCAAAGGGTGATCATCAATTATTAACGCGGTTAATTGTTTTTTTTCCATCTTTTTGGATGTAAGGGGTGTTAATTAGTAGGGTAGTACCTACATTAATTTCGGATTTTATTTCAATGCTTCCTTTTAATTTTTCAATTCTCGTTTTTATATTTTTTAATCCTATTCCTTTTTTACCTTTTTTACTATTAAAACCAACTCCATTATCTTTAATTTTGATAACTAAATCTTGATTTTTTAAAGAAAAATCTAAGATAACCTTTTTTGCTTTAGCATGCTTAATGATATTTTGTAAAGCTTCCTGAATAATTCTATAAATATTAGCTTTTGTAATTTCATTAATATCTTTCCATACAATATCAGGAGAAAATGTAATGTTATGTGTAAAGTTACCAATAACGCCTTTATCTTCTAATAATTGTTTAATAATAGAGGTAAAGTTAATATTGGAATTACTAAAATTATCACTTAATTTATGAGAAACATCTCTAATTTCTTTTTCAATATCTTGTAATTCATTTAATAAACTTTGATGCTTTTCAAGGGTTTGTTCTTCTCCTTTTATTGGTAAAAAACCTAAGCCAAAACGAGTTCCAAATAACTTTCCTAAAATGCCATCATGTAACTCTTCAGATATTCTATTTCGTTCTTTAATACGTTCTTCTTCTAGTTTAGCTTGTTGTTGTAACGTTAAAACATATACCTCTTCATTTGCTTTTTGATGTTCAGCTTCAATACTTAATTTTTCATTTTGTACTTTTTGTACCCGTAAAAAGTATAATAAACTTAAAATAAATACACCAGCAATACTAGTAACTATGATCCAAATACGTTGTTGAGATAGCCGTTCCGTTTCTTCAATATATTCATCAGTTTCAAACTCAATACGAGTAAATTTATTTTGAATTCTACGCTCAGCACTTATTAAGCTATCATTAAATTCAATATAGCGATCTAAGTATTTTTTTGAATTTTTAACATCTAGATTCGATAATTGTTTTAAAGACGCTAGGTAGTCCCTACCATTTTTAATTCTCTTTCCTAAAATTTTAGCTTCTTGTATGTATTTAATAGCTCTAAATGTATCCTTAGCGTAACTATAATATTGGGACAATCTAATTTTAGACATTAAAATTCCAGTTTTATCATTTATACTATCCCTTATATTTAGAGCTTTATAAAAATTATCTTTTACTCCTAGAGTATCTTTCATTAATAGTTTACAATAAGCACGATTATCTAATATTCTTGCATATTGTTTAAGATTAAGTGTTTTATCTAATTCTTGATTATAAAAATTTAAAGCTTTTCCATATTTCTTTTTTTTAAGAAGTGCATTAGCAAGATTATTAAAAATAGAGAACTTTTTCTTTTTCCGTATTTTTAAACTTAGTTTATTATAATAGTTAATAGATTTTTTATAATAAAATATAGCTTTATCATATTCTTTAATATCATATTGCAGTAAGCCTAAATGGTTATAAACTGAACAAATTTTATTGTAATTTTTTAGTTCTTTGAATATCTTAACAGCTTTTATATCTAATATTTCACTGCCTAAATAGTCTCTATAGTTTCCTTTAATGTGACTCATACCAAGAAGTACTTGTGCAGCTTCATTTTTAAATTTTTTTCTAATAAAGGCTAGGTATGCTTTATTAAAATGAAAATAGGCTTTATCATAAATATCTAAACGTACGAAGTAAGTAGCATAATTCCAATGAGCATCACCAATTGCATAGGTATGATTATTTTTTTGAGCAAGTTTTAACGCTTGTTTATTAATTTTAAAAAAAGAAGCAGTATCTTTTAAATTATAGTACTCATATGCAATAGAACTCAATTTTAAAGGAAATTCTTTTTTATCTATGTTTATTTGATTATAAGCTTTTTGTAATAACTTTTTTCTATTAAAATCATTGATTTTTTTATTTCTAGATTGCTTTATCCATATATCAATACTATCATTTTGGTATCCATAGCAAAAATTTATGTATAATAATAAAATAAAAAAAAAGTGTTCCTTTAAAGATTTCAATGTGATTGTTATTTTTAACAAAACTAAAAAAAAAGACCTTAACATTTGTTAAAGCCTTTAATTTATATGATGTTAGTTTCCTTTACCTCCATCATCATTACCACCATCTCCACCAGTATCTTGATTAGAACCATTACCTGGAGTTCCACCAGTATCAGTAGGTAAAGCATCTGGATTCATAGTGTTTGTAATGTTGTCTTTCTTTATTTTGTCTTGTAGTGTTAAGTCTTCACTTAAATCAGTACAAGAAGTAGTTATTAATAGTATAGCAATTAGACCTAGAATAGTTTTTAAAGTTTTCATAATTTTCAATTTTAATAGTTGACATTAGTTTCCCATGCCGCATATGCAGCAATAGTTACATCGAATGTTTTTCGATAGTGTTAATGCGCTAATTTTAAATTAACGGCATAACCATACATCTCAGAATTTGAGAATGTTAGCAGAATTAATAGCAGGCGAATGCCAGCTTAATGAAGATGTATTACTTATAAGGCCTATTGAGTACAACAGACTTCATGTAAATTCTACTTTGTCGATAAATTAGGAAGCGTTTGTAATTTTGAAATGACGCTAGTTGATTTGAACCCTAAATTAGTGGGTTTTAATCTTACGGTGTTCGTAATTTTAGTAAGCGTTGCATTTGGATGAGTAAACGTCCTTTTTCATTTAGTATGTGCAATTTTAATGTTCTCATAGCATTTTTTAATTTTTCATATACCTAATATACGTTTTTTTTATGATATAGGCAATAAATTCACGTATTTTAACATTTTTAAAATGGATTACTGTTTAGTTTGGATGTTTAGTTGTTTTTTCTGTAATAAAAAAGACATCTTTTGTTAAAAAGACGCCTTTGGTATATTGTGTATAGTATGTGAGTTTTGTTACCTCACTTTTCTATATTTTATTTTACAAATTGCATCCCTATTTATTACTACGCCAGAATTTGCTGCATTTAGCCAAACAAACTCATTACTTATCTTTCTGTGTAAATACATATGGTTATTATTTAATTATTCATTTTATTTGATGGTGCAAATATTATATTGTTTTTTGGAATATACAAACTTTATTTTTTGATAAAGTGCTGTTTTTTAGTATTTTAGATGTGTTTTTTGAGTGTAGGATTCCTTCTCAGAGAGTCTCTAAGTTATAGTTGAGTATGCAATGTTTTAGTGTTCAATTGCTTAGTATTCAAGTTCAATTATATTTTGTGTATTTAAATTTTCATCATTATGCTTAAAAAAAATATAAAAAAAAGCGTCCAAATTTACTTGGACGCTTATGTATAGTTAAATTTTTAGGGTTATTTCATCTTAAAATAATTACTAGAATATACATATAGCGCCTTTTTTAATACAATTACTTCATCAATTCCTTGAAATTGACGACTATTAGTTAGTGCTTTTGGTGATATGTGAGTATTCATTTCTTTCATTTCGGTAGCAAATATATTGGTTTTTAAAAGATTAAAAAGTTCTTTTTAGTTAATAATGGTAAATAAGTATGCAAAAATGGTAAAAAGTAAGTCAATGACTTACTAAAAGTAAGCCATTGACTTACCACAATAAGAAAAAGTCTAAATATCTTTGTGTCATACTAAAAATCTTAATCAAACAAGGTTAAAATAAACAATGTAAAAAAATAATACTAGGAGTCGTCGGGGAAAATTTCTATGAAAAAGCTTTATAAAGAATCTGAATTTCTCATTGTTTAAATCGAAGCATTATTTGAATTATTTTTGCTTAAGTATTAGTGAGGATTCTTTATATTTTTCCATATTTATATGGGTATGAAAGGGTAAAAAAACGTCAATAATTGACGTTTTTTTTGTTTTAAAAGTATTCTTATTTAGAGTAATTCTAGTTATTCATGTTTTAATAAAGTTGTTAACCTTTAGCTTATATGAATTTAAAGCTAAGATAAGGATAAGGTAATTTCATAGATGTTGATTTGTGGAATTATTAAAGCTAAACAAATAGAGAATAATGAAGAAATTAAATTTAAGTAAAATTGCATTAACTACTTTAACATGTATCATAGGGGGATTTATATCATGTAAAGACGGAATTGATGGTGTAAATGGAATTGACGGAAAAGATGGTAAGGATGGAAATAATGGAACAGATGGTTCAAATTCATCAGTATATTTAACAGCATCAAAAACACCTAACTTTTTAAAAGTAACAGGACAATTTTCTCATTTAAAAATTACTCCGATTTTATCATCGGAAGATGTGATACCAAATAGTCCTAATTTTGTATATGGTTCTATGGCTGATGGTGCTGGTTTATTAGCAGAGTCTGATGGAAGTTTTACATTAATTAATAATATTGAGGCAGATTATTCAATTGCAAGAATTAAGCTAAATGAAAAATTAAGACCAACTTCAGGAGATTATATTTTAAATGCTCAAGCTACAGGAAATACAGCACAATGTTCAGGTTCTTTAATAACACCACAAGAACACGGATTTGGTCCTTTGTATTTGTCTGGTGGAGAATGGGGAGGTTCTTCAAAAGGAATTTTTTCTACAGATCCAACAAAAAATGCAAGTGCAGCAGGAAGTGCTACTATGTTAACAGCTTTGGGACAATGGTCTACAGAAAATGCAGTAGCAATAGGAAAAGATGCTTATGCAGGTAAAACTGTTGTTTTCATAGGTGATGATCATAGTGATAATAATACACCTTCAGGTCAATTAGGTATGTATGTAGGAAATCAAGGAGACTTAAATGGTGGTAAGTTATATGGCTTAAAAGTAACATCTGCAGGAATTAATTACGAAGTAGATATGAATGAAGGTGTTGAATATAATGCTGAATTTGTTGAATTAACTGAAAAGGAGATTAATGCTTTAGATACTGAGGCTAAAACTAAAGGAGTAATGGGATTCTCTAGATTAGAAGACATAGATTGGAGAAGAGGTTCTGCTAAAAATAATAGAGAAATTTATTTTTGTGTTACAGGAAGAAGAAAAGATGGTTTAAAAGATAAAGGTACTTATTATGGACGTATTTATAAAGTGGTATTAAATGAAAATGATCCTACAGGAGCAGCAAAAATTACGTGTATTTTAGATGGAGACAAATTAACTGGAAAGGCAAAAGATTTTCATAGTCCTGATAATATTTTAATTACTGAGAATTATGCATACATACAAGAAGATCCAAATGGATACTTTGATGTTGCTGAAAAAAATCATTATGCAAGATTATATCAGTATAACTTAACGACCGGAGAGTTAAAAGTAGTTTTAGAGTGTAATCAAGATTATGCAGCAACTAAAGGATATGGTAATACTGGAAAAGCATGGGAAATTACAGGAATGATAGATGTTACTGATGTTGTAAACACAGGGAAAAATACTTTTATGGTTATTACTCAAAATCATGGTTGGGATCCTGTAGATGGAACAGCATTTACTGATCCATTAGCAAACTCTGATGTAGCTAATAGTAGAAAAGAAGGATCTGTTTTACATATAATTACAGGATTAGATAGATAGTATTTTATGATAAAAAAATTAAATCAAGCTAAGACATACCTTTGTGTATGTCTTTTGCTTTTAATTATTTCATGTGATGAAAAGAAAGATAATTACGAGTGTATTAATGTAATAAATAAGGAAATACAAAAACTTTATAAAAAGCATTTGCTATCAACAGTTAATTATTTAGACAGTATAAATACACATGAAAATATTGAGGATAAAAAAAAGTACTATATAAATGCGAGAAAGAATTTTAAATTTCTTGAACCTATTTTAGCTTATTCTGATAAGAATAACTATAAATCATTAAATGCCCCTAATATTTTAATAGTAAAAGGTGAAGAGAGTTTAGATACTAGAGTAATGAATCCAATTGGTTTTCAAGTTATAGAGGAAACATTGTATGAAGATTCTTTAGATACTTTAGCATTAACAAATTTAGTAAATGTAACCAGCGCTAGGCTGAAGTTGATTAAAAATAACTTAAACTTACAATTAAAAGATTACCATATAATATGGTTATTACGTGAACATATTACACGAATAGCTACTACTGGTATTACAGGTTTTGATTCTCCAGTTTTAAATGAATCGTTAAATGAATCAATATATACGTATAATACTATTTTAGATATCCTTAAAATTAGTGAACCAAAATTCTCTTCTAAAGATATTTTAAAAAGATTTATAAAGTTGATGGATAAAGCTAACTTAGACTTGACACATGATTTTGATACTTTTGATAGGTTTAGTTTTATTAAAAATACCATTCCTAAGCAATTAAAGTTATTAGTGGAAATTCAAGAAGATTGGAAAGTTAAGTTTCCTTTTGAAATGGCATTATCTAATACGATGACATCTCTTTTTTCAAAAGAAACATTAAATAAAACGTATTTTTCAGATTTAAAAAGCGATACTACTTTTTTAAATGAAAAAATAAAATTTGGTAAAAGCTTATTTAATGATGTTACTCTTTCTAAACAAACTAATATGTCTTGTGCTACTTGTCATGTAAAAGATTTAGGTTTTGCTGATGGAAAAAGAGTATTTAATAAAAATCAAACTCGAAATACTCCAACGATTACTTATGCTACATATCAAAGAGGTTTTTTTATGGATTCTAGAGCTGGGAGTTTAGAAGGTCAGGTTGTTGGTGTTGTTAAAAATCATAACGAGTTTGATATGTCTATGGATTCAGTTGTAGCAAGAGTTATAAATAATGATTCTTATAAGTTGAAAATTAAAAAATTGTATAAGAATAAACGTATAGGATATAATATCAGACATGCGATTGCATCTTATGTAAGAACACTAAATACATTTAATTCTAAGTTTGATAAAAACATAAGAGGTGAAGATAATACCTTGACAGAAGAAGAGAAAAATGGGTTTAATTTATTTATGGGAAAAGCTTTGTGTGCAACTTGTCATTTTGCTCCTGTTTTTAACGGTACAGTGCCACCAAATTATAATGATACAGAATTAGAAGCCATAGGAACTCCAGATATTGATACTACTAAATTAAGTAAAGACTTAGGAAGGTTTTATTTATATAATACAGAGGAAAGAAAGCACTTTTTTAAAACCCCTACAATTAGAAATATAGCTAAAACTGCTCCTTATATGCATAATGGAGTATATAATACACTAGAAGAGGTTGTAGACTTTTATAACAAGGGAGGAGGAGTTGGTTTAGGTTTTAATTTACCAAACCAAACATTACCTTTTGATGAACTAAAGTTATCAAATAAAGAAATAAAAGAAATTGTAGCTTTTATGAAAACTCTAACAGATGAATAGTAACTAATAACTGCCCTAAATAGGCAGTTTTTTATTAACAGAATTTTATGTTGTGTTAGGTAAACTTTCTTGTAATTTTGAATTATAACTACGACCAAACCAAACAAAACTTTATGAAATATTTTTCACTACTATTATTGTATGTATTTGTTGCCTGTAAACCAGAGTATACAGCACAACAAATTATTGATTTATCATTAGAAAAATCAGGAGTAAATAAAATTAAGAATGCAACACTTTCTTTTACATTTAGAGGAAAGCTATATGAAGGTAAAAGAAATAGCGGGAACTATGTATTTACGAAAATTGCTAAATCTGATACATTAACAGTTAAGGATGTATTATCTAATAACGGGTTTAAGCGTTATGAAAATAACGAGCCGGTGGTGTTATCAGATAAGGATGAAAATAGATTTAGTAATTCAGTAAATTCGGTACACTATTTTTCTGTGTTACCTTTAGGTTTAAATGATAAAGCAGTAAATAAAAAATTACTAGAACCAGTTTCAATTAAAGGCAAAGGTTATTATAAGATTCAGGTAACATTTAATAAAGAAGGAGGAGGAGATGATTTTGACGATGTGTTTTTATATTGGTTTAATAAAGAAACGTTTCATTTAGAGTATTTGGCTTATAAATATCATACGAATGAAGGAGGAGTTAGATTTAGAGATATTAAGAAAGAACATTTGGTAGAAGGAATTCGTTTATTAGATTATAACAATTATAAACCTTTAAAAAAAGAGATTGATTTTAAAACTATAGATAAACTTTACGAAGAGGATAAGTTGAAAAAGGTTTCAGAAATAGTATTAGAAAACATTAGAATAGAGTTATAGATTAAATAATACATACCATAGATTTTATTATAAAAATCTATGGTATTTTATTTTTTTCTTAATAAATTTTGTTCTTCTAAAGCAATCATTAATAAGTTTATATAGTCGTCAACTGTTTTATCTACTGATTTAGGGTCGATTATATCAATACTTCCTTTCCAAATTAACTCTCTATCTTTTGTAGGGCAAATACAATATAGCGACGTTTCTGCATTATAAATTTTATATTTTTCATAATACTTAGGGTTTTCAATTATCTCTTGATGGTTGTAGTAGTCTTCTTTAAACTTAATATCTAAAGATTCTTTACTTATATAGTTTTTAGAGTATATAACTCTGTTTTCAACTCCTTTTACTTTACTTAATAGTACAGCATCAAAATAGTTTGTAGTCAAAATATTTTCAATAACTTTTAATTCTTCTTTTGACTTTTTTTCAATTCTAAATGAAGGATCAAATACATCTAGGCTTATAACAGCTTCTATTCCTCTTGATTCTAATTCTTTTTTTAATTGGTTTTCAAATTTTCTTCTAGTTTTAATGTTTGGAGTTAAACCTACAATTAATACTTTAGAAATTGATAGATTATCTATTTCTGGATTTTTCCATTGTTCTACAAGTTCTGTTGTATTACAACTATTAAGTGAGATTGCAATTAGTAGAAATAAGAAGAGGTTTATAAAATGTTTCATTTTTAGAATTTAAATTAGATATCACTTTGGTGAATGATAAATTTATAAGTATTAAGAAATAATTACTATGATATTTATCATGATATTGTTTAGACTCTCATTTTAACTAATAAAATTAAATGAAACGATTAAAAAAAATAAACTCTATTTACTAAGAAGAACAGTTGTTTTATAGTATTTCTGAATAAGAAATAAAAGAAAGAGTATTGTAAATTTATAGAATTAATTACAAGCATATATTATGAAAATAATTAGCATAAAAAAAGAACCCATTTATAACTTCTTTTAAAACATTATACTATTTAAAATATAAATCATTAATTTGTTTTAATGGAGTTACTTGTAAAGTAAATACTTAGTTCTAATTTTTTTAAAACTGTTTAATTCTTTTTTCCAAGAATCTCTGATTTTTTCTTCATTCAAACCATCTTCTATTTGCTTTTGCAGTAATTCAGTACCAGCAAGTTTTGTGAAAAATGGATTAAAGAATTTTTCTTTTTCACTAGTTTGTTTATAAGCTTTAAGCAGCCATTTTAATTGTAAACTAGATAAATATTCGGTTTCTTCTAGGTTTTCACCAAAGCATAATTTTTCTTTATGTTTTGGATACTTAGCACCTTCATTAGGTTGAGGTGTAAAACTAAAATTTAAATTTTTTAAATATGGAGACCCATAAATTTGAAATTGTTTATTAGTACCTCTACCTGCTGATACATTTGTACCTTCAAAAAAGCATAAACTAGGGTATAAGTTAATAGATTTTTGATTGGGTAAATTAGGTGATGGTTTTATAGGTAATTTATATTCAGTATTATGTGTGTAGTTTTCAAGAGGAATAACAGTTAAATCACATTTAATTCCATTTTTTAACCATTTCTCTCCATTAATCATTTTTCCGTACTCTCCAATAGTCATTCCATAAACAACAGGAACAGGATGCATTCCTACAAAGCTTTTATGTTTAGAACTTAAAACAGGTCCATCAATATAGTGAGCATTAGGATTGGGCCTGTCTAATATTATAACGGGAATATTTGCTTCAGTACACGCTTCCATTACGTAGTGTAATGTTGAAATATAGGTATAAAAACGAACACCAACATCTTGTATATCAAAAACAACATAATCAATGTTTTTTAATTGTTCTGAACTAGGCTTTTTATTTTTACCATATAAAGAAATTATAGGTAAATTAGTTTTAGTATCAATTCCGTCAACAATAACTTCACCAGCATCTGCTTTACCTCTAAAACCATGTTCAGGAGCAAAAACTTTTTTAACGGTAATAGTACTATAACTATGTAAATAATCAACCAAGTGTTGCGTTACGCTCTTTGATCCCATAACGTTTTTAGAAACTTCAGCACGCTGTAAAGTGGTAATTGTAGAAGTTTGGTTTGCAACAATAGCAATATTTTTGTTTTTTAAAATAGAAAGGTATAAATTAACTCTATCTGCTCCAATTTTTAAAGTTTCATCTTGTTTTTTTATTGGAGAATCTTTTTTCTGCTTTTGTTGGGCACAAGAAGTAAATTGTAAACAAAAAAATAAGAATAGGTAATTTATATAATGCTTCATTTAATGATATTTAAGAGTGAAATTAAAGCTTGTTTGTTATATTTTACAATATATTGTAGTTTCTTTTATTAATAATAAGACTTAGGCTTATTATTGAGTTTTTTTCAATTCTACTTAAGTTTCAAATATATGCGATTATTTCAATTTTTATTAATATAATAAAAGAAAGCTCTTCATTCAAGATAATTTTTATCAAAATCTTCAAAAATTATTAAGTACATTTGGTATACTTAAAAAAATCATAGCTTTTGAATTTCGAGTTGTTTATTGCTAAGCGTATTGTGGCTGGTAAAGAGTATAAAAATAGTATATCATCTCCAATTATAAAAATTGCAACTATAGCAATTACTTTAGGGATAGCTATTATGTTAATTGCAGTATCAATAGGCTCTGGATTTCAGAAAAAAATTAGAGATAAAATGTCTGGCTTTAAGGGGCATGTTCAAATAGTAAACTATGATAATAATACATCAGATGTTTCAATAGTTCCAATTGATAAAAACCAAGATTTTTACCCTAAGTTTAAAAATATAGCGGGTATTAAAAATGTACAAACTTTCGCTAATAAGTTTGGAGTTATAAGAACTGCTAAAGATTTTGAAGGAGTAATTTTAAAAGGCGTTACAAATGATTATGATTTTACCTTTTTTAATGAATATTTAAAGGAAGGGCGTTTACCTAATTTTTCACTTGATAGAAATAGAGAGATTTTAATATCAGAGTCAATAGCAAAAAGACTGGAATTAACATTAAAAGATACTGTTCAAATGGTATTTAGTGTAGAAAATAGTAAAAGACCTTTTAAAATACGTAAGCCTGTAATTGTAGGTATTTATAATACAGGTTTTGAGCAATTTGATAAAACAATGCTTATTGGAGATATACGAGAAGTACAGAGGCTTAATAAATGGAAAAATAATGAAATAGGAGGTTTTGAAGTATTAATAGATGATTTTGATACCTTGAAAGAAAAAGGAAATGAAATTTATACATCAATAGGCTCAACTCTTAATAGTTCAACAATAGTAGATAGTTATCCTTTAATATTTAATTGGTTGAATATATTAGATAATAATGTTTGGGTAATTATTGGTATAATGATTTTAGTAGCTGGTATAAATATGGTTACTGCTCTTTTAGTATTAATATTAGAACAAGTACAAATGGTTGGTATATTAAAAGCTCTTGGTAGTTCTAATTGGAGTATTAGAAAGATATTTTTATATAATGCATCTTATTTAATATTAAAGGGGTTATTATACGGAAATATTATAGGATTAGTATTTTTGAGTATCCAAAAATACTTGAAAATAATAACACTCAATCCCGAAAATTATTATGTATCTACTGTACCCGTATCTATAGATTTTTGGTCTATTTTATTTTTAAACTTAGGAACATTGATTTTATGTTTTTTAATGTTAATAATACCATCATACATTATAACAAAAATTCAACCTTCAAAATCTATTAAGTTTGCCTAATTTGAGAAGAACTTTTTGTTTCTTTGCAATACAAAACTGATAACTTATAATGAATTACGCTAATAATATACTAGAAACCATAGGTAATACTCCTTTGGTTAAGTTAAATTCTGTTACCAAAGAAATAGATGCTTTGGTATTGGCTAAAGTAGAAACATTTAACCCAGGAAATTCTGTTAAAGATAGAATGGCGTTAAAAATGATTGAAGATGCTGAAGCAGATGGACGCTTAAAACCTGGAGGAACAATTATTGAAGGTACTTCTGGTAATACAGGAATGGGATTGGCATTGGCTGCTATTGTAAAAGGTTACAAATGTATTTTTGTAATATCAGATAAGCAATCAAAAGAGAAAATGGATATTTTACGTGCAGTTGGTGCTGAGGTAGTTGTATGCCCTACCAATGTTGAACCAGATGACCCTAGATCATATTATTCAGTATCTAAACGTTTAGGTGAAGAAACTCCAAATTCTTGGTATGTAAACCAATATGATAACCCTTCAAATGCAACAGCTCACTATGAGCAAACTGCTCCTGAAATATGGGAACAAACAGAAGGTAAGATAACTCATTTTGTAGTTGGAGTTGGAACTGGAGGTACAATTTCAGGAACCGCAAAATACTTAAAAGAAAAAAATCCTAATATTAAAATATGGGGAATTGACACTTATGGTTCTGTATTTAAAAAATATCATGAAACTGGAATTTTTGATGAGAATGAAATTTACCCATATATAACAGAAGGAATTGGAGAAGATATTTTACCTAAGAATGTTGATTTTAGCTTAATTGATGGGTTTACTAAAGTTACAGATAAAGATGCTGCTGTATATACTCGTAAGATAGCTAAAGAAGAAGGTATTTTCGTTGGTAACTCAGCAGGTTCAGCAATTAAAGGTTTATTACAATTAAAAGATGAATTTAAACCAGATGATGTTGTAGTTGTATTATTTCATGATCATGGTAGCCGTTATGTAGGTAAAATGTTTAATGATGATTGGATGCGAAATAGAGGATTTTTAGAAGATGAAGTAACTACTGCTGAAGACTTGATTAAGTCTCATATAGATAAGCCTTTAGTAACAATTCAAACTGAAGAATTAGTTTCACATGCAATTGAAAGAATGCGTGCATTTAAAATATCACAAATTCCAGTAAAAGATGTTAATGGTTTTGTTGGTTCTGTTGATGAATCAGCTTTGTTACATAGTTATTTGGAAGATAAGAATATTGCAGATAAACCTATTAAAGAAGTAATGGGAGCTATGTATCCTGTAGTTGAAAAATCGGCTTCTATTGATGAGGTTTCTAAACTAATTACTAAAGAAAACCAAGCGGTATTAGTAGATTTAGAAAATGGAAAGCATCATATAGTTACAAAATATGATATAATTAGTGCTATTTAATTAATAATTGAAAATATCAAAACAACGAAAAGCCCGCTCATTAGAGCGGGCTTTTGTTAATCAACTAATTCAAATAATTTACACAATGAAAACAAAATCTATTGTTTTACAAATATTGTTTTCCAAATTCTGTGCCAAAATTATAAATATTAAACTTAAAATTATTTGAAATTTATATATTTTACAATTAATTAACTTTTAAGTGTTAAAATGTTAAGAAATCTCTAATTTAATATTAGGTTTTAGCTTGCATGCTTATGAGCTTTATATGAAGAACGAACTAAAGCACCACTTTCAACATACATAAAGCCCATTTCTAAACCTAATGTTTCATATTTTTTAAATTGATCTGGAGTTATAAATTGTTTTACGGGTAAATGTTTTTTAGTAGGTTGTAAATATTGACCAATAGTGATAATATCTAAACCAACTCCACGTAAATCTTTCATTGTTTGAATAACTTCATCTTCAGTTTCACCTAAACCGAGCATAATACCAGATTTAGTTCTCATACCGCTATCTTTTAAATATTTTAAAACACCTAAACTTCTATCATATTTAGCTTGAATACGAACTTCACGTGTTAAACGACGTACAGTTTCCATATTATGAGAAACAACTTCTGGATGTACTTCAATAATTCTATCTATTAATTTCTCATCACCTTGAAAATCCGGTATTAATGTTTCCAATGTAGTGTTAGGGTTTGCTCTTCTAATTGCGTCAACTGTTTCAGCCCAAATTATAGAACCACCATCTTTTAAGTCATCTCTATCAACAGAAGTTATAACAGCATGTTTAATACTCATTAACTTAATTGAACGAGCTACTTTTTCAGGTTCATCCCATTCTACAGTTTCAGGTCTACCTGTTTTTACACCACAAAAACCACAAGAGCGTGTACATACATTACCTAATATCATAAACGTAGCAGTACCTTCTCCCCAACATTCTCCCATATTAGGACAGCTACCACTTGTACAAATAGTATTCAGTTTATATTTGTCAACCAGTCCACGTAATTCCGTATATTTTTTACCTACAGGTAGTTTTACACGTAACCATTTTGGTTTTTTTGGTCTTTCAGGAAGTATAACCGATTCGTTTGCCATTCTTTTTTAAAATAATTTGAAGTACAAATTTACGAAGAAAAGATTTAGAAACTAAGTAAAAACCAAATACTAAATACAATAAGAAATACAATACCTGTAATACTTAGTATTTTTAACTCTTTACTAGGTCTATATTTTTCTGGAGTATGTTTTCCAGTAATTAGTATATAGTTTAAGATAGCATAAAAAGGAGCAGTTAAAAAAGAAAGAACGGTTGCTATTTTGATGAGAAAACCCATGTCAGCTAAAAAAAAGCGTAAAATAATATAAGTTCCAAGAGCTAGTATTAACATCCAAAACCAATAAGATAATTTATTTTTCTTTTTAAATAGGAGAGAGGAGGCTTTCGTCATAGCCCTTGGCGATGCATCTAAAGTTGTTAGTGTAGTGCTAAACATAGTTGTAAACGCTGCTACACCAATAAAGATATGTGCATAATCTCCTAAGTTTTTAGTATATAAATTAATTAACTGTGAAGCAAATACAGTTCCTTTACTAGAAAAAGTTTGACCCGATTTATACATTACCATAGCTCCTAGTATTACAAAACAAATGCCTAGAGAAAGTGTTCCTATATATCCTACATTAAAATCAAAAATAGCTTGTTTGGGTTTAATTTTTTGGTAAGTAGTTTTGTCTTTTTCAACCGACCAAAGAGAATGCCATATTGAAATATCTAGAGGAGCAGGCATCCATCCTAAAAATGCTATTAAAAAGGTAATTTGTGCAGTTCCTGAGGGAATAATTTGTGTAAAAGAAAAACCTTTATCTGTACTAAATATAGCAACAGTAACAGCTATTAAAGTACTAATGGTCAAGATAACAATGATATATTTCATTAAGTTATCTAAAACTTTATACCTGCCAATTAGTAAAATAGAAAAACTGATACAAGTTATTATAGCTGACCACTGAACTAAGTCATTTGTAAAACCAAATAGATGTGAAGCTAAACCAGCAGTTACAATTGTTACAGCAGCTTGAATGGTAAACATTGTAGCAAAATTTAAAATATAATAGCTGATTAAAACACCTTTTCCTAGCTTCCTGTAACCATCTAATAAAGTTTCTCCTGTTGCAGCAGCATACCTAGGACCATATTGAAAAAAAGGATATTTGAAAATATGCACTAACACTAATGCCCAAAGTAAGCCAAACCCGAATTCAGCTCCAGCTCTGGTAGATTGAACTAAATGTGAAACTCCAATTGCTGCACCAGCAAATAATAGACCTGGACCTAAAGAAGAAAATGTTTTTTTCATGATTTTCAGGGGGTTAAAATCACGATAAATGTAATTAAAAAATATTAAAACGTTATTTATGATTTTTTAATAATCTCTGCCAGTAATTTTTTAGCTCTAAGTAATTTAACTTTTACATTATTCATTGGCTCATCAATTTGTTCAGAAATCTCTTTATAACTTAGCTCTTGAAAATAACGTAAATTTATAACTTCTTGGTATTTAGGTTTTAACTGTTTGATATCTCTTAAAAGTTTTGCAAGGTTTTGCTTTGTAATAATTTTATCTTCTGGTGAAGGAGAATCATCAATTACATCAAAAGCTTCCGATTCTTTTTCAGTAGTTGTTTTTATTGAAATTGAAGCGTTTTTCTTTCTGATAAAATCAATAAAAACATTTTTAGAAATAGCTATTAACCACGTCTTAAACTGGTATTCTTCATTAAAAGAGGAGATTTTATCAAAAGCTTTTGAAAAAGTTTGAATAGTTATGTCTTCTGCATCATTGTCATTTTCAGTTTTTTTTAATTGAAAATAATAAACACTTCCCCAAAAACTATCTAATAAAAAATTAAATGAAATTTGACTTCCTTCTTTAGCATTTTTAATATGCTTTAAAATTATTTCTTTATCTATTTCCAAGGTATAGGTTTAGATATTCTATTAGTAAAAAATATAAAAATTAATGATATAACATAACAAACATCTAATATAGGTAAAAAATAAAGTAAGTTTTGTTCTTTTAACTTATTTATAGCTTTACCTATTATTATATATTGAATTAAGAAATAGCAAATTATAAAAGGTATTGTTACTAGACATTTTTGAATTAAAAAGTATATAAAAAGGGAATAAAAAATAACCTTAGTGATATTAAAAAAAGATAATAAAAAACGATTTCTTAATGAATAATGAGAAAAGAGTACTGTTTGTTTTCTTTGTTCTACAAAATAATCTTTTAGTGTAATAATACTTTGTTCTTCAACAAAACTAGTATAAGATGTTGAAATATTAGTATTTATTGAATTAGAAATATCTTTTAGAAGTAAATCACTTTCACCTAAATGAATTTTTATATGGTTTATAAAGCCATTAACTTTAAAAAAATCATTTTTAGTGTAAGCAAAATTATTTTGATATGCTTTGAAAGGACTTCCAAATTTAGCATATGAAAACATTTTTAATGTTGTGAAAAAATTAGCATAACGAAAAAACATATTGCTAAATGAATATTTTTTAAAGGCTAATTTTTTATGACCAATAACAATTGTTTTATTAGAATGTAAACATTTACTCATTTCATGAATCCAATCATTAGAAACGGTTTTTCCATTTATATCAAAAAAAAGTAAATGATTATTACTTGCAGCTTTTATAGCTAATGTAAGCGCATATTTTTTGTTTCCCCAAAAAGCTTCTTTGTTTTCAACATTAACAATTTTTATAGTATTGTTTTCTTGCTGAATTTTTTCCATAAAATCTAAACTATTATCAGAAGAAGCATGATTGATTAATACAATTTCAAAATCATCATAATTTTGATTAATTATAAAAGGTAAATTTTTTTTTAGTTCATCAGTATTATTCTTTGTATAAATAATAACTGAAACAGGTTTGTTGGTTGAAGTAGTTATTTTTTTTTGTTTGCTAAAAGCAAAAAAAGAAAAACATAAAAAATAAATAACCTGAACAACTGTAACCGCTACAAAAATGTAGAAAAGTACAGTAAATACCATGGAAAAAAGAGATGTTTAGTTATGTTCTGGCTCGCTACAAGTATCAAATTGATCTGGTGTTTTACCACAAAATCCACAAGCTTCACCACTTTCATTAAGCATCGGATTTTGACTTGCACAAGTACCAGCAAACTCTCCATCTTTTTTAGCCCATATTTTGATAGCAATTCCTGCAAAGGCAATTGCTAACAATCCGATTGTAACAAAAATTAACTTCATTCTAAAGAAATAATAGATTTAAAAATGCAAAGATACTAAAAGTACTAATCAAATTATCTTAAAACTTTTTTAAACTATTTTGTAAATTAAGGGTCATATAATAAAAGTAAAATTATGAAGTTAAAATCCCCCTTTATTTTTCTAACAGTATTAATAAGTTTTTTTGCTTGTAGTTCTGATCAAGTTATTGATTCTGGAGGACAAACAAATAATAATAATAATAGCCCTAACATCTTACTTATTATAGCTGATGATATGGGATTAGATGCTACACCAGGTTTTAATGTAGGAACAGTTAAGCCTAATATGCCAAACCTACAAAGCATGATTAATACCGGAATACGGTTTACAAACTTATGGTCATATCCAACCTGTACACCAACTAGGTCAAGTATCCTAACTGGTAAATATGGTTTTAGAACAGGAGTAATGAAAGTTGATGATGTATTACCCACCTCTGAAATTTCATTACAACAATATTTAAAAGATAAAAATAGTGGTCATAGTAATGCTGTTATTGGTAAGTGGCATTTATCTAAAGATGCCTCTCATCCAACTCAAATGGGTATAGATTATTATGCTGGTCTTTTAAATGGAGGAGTTCAATCATATACTAATTGGAATTTTACCAGTAATCAAAACACAAATGCTTCTACAGAGTATACAACAACTAAGTTTACTGATTTAGCAATTGATTGGGTAAAACAACAAAATCAGCCTTGGTTTTTATGGTTGGCCTATAATGCACCACATACTCCTTTTCATTTACCGCCAAATAATTTGCATTCTCAAGGAAATTTACCTTCTGATCAGGGAAGTATAGATGCTAATCCATTACCATATTATATGGCTATGATTGAAGCAATGGATAGCGAAATAGGAAGGTTATTGAATTCTATGACTCAAGACGAAAAAGATAATACAGTAATTATTTTTATAGGTGATAATGGTACTCCAGGAGCAGCAGCACAAGATTATAGAACACAAAGAGTAAAGGGAACTTTATATCAAGGAGGAGTGAATGTTCCAATGATTGTTTCTGGTAAAAATATAGGAAGATTTAATGAAGTAGATGAAAATTTATTAAACACTACTGATTTATTCGCTACTATAGCTGATATAGCAAATACTGGAACTAATGAATTAAATGATAGTAAAAGTTTTAAAGAGTTATTATCAAGTTCTTCAACTACTAATTTTAGAGGATTTACATATACTGAACATGGTAAAACTTCTGGGAATGATGAATATACTGTCAGGAATCTGACGCATAAATATATAAAGTTTACTAATGGTGATGAGGCTTTTTATAAGTTAAGTAATGATTTTTTTGAGAGAACAAATTTGTTAGATAGTAGTTTAAGTACAAATGATCAGAAAGAGTTAGATGAATTAAAAGAATTTTTAAATAATTTAAAATAATAAAATATGAAGAATTATAAAATAATGATGTTGCTTTTTGCTTTTTTAAGCTTTGGTTGTAGTTCAGACGAAGATAATTTAGATTCAGGAAATGACCAATCAACAAGTGATACAGTATATGATATTAGAAGTATAGTTAGTAAATTTGATAATATTGATGGTGTTACCTATAGTATAAATGGAGATTTTTTAGAAATTACAACGAATGGTTTACCAGATCATAAGAGCCCGTATTGGGAGCAAGGAAACGTTATGTATGAAGCATATAATGGTACCAATCCTAATTGGAATAAAAACCCAAATACTATTCAAGCTCAAAATATAACATTTAAAATTCCTTTGTATCCAAAAGAAGCAACTATAAAAGAAGCAACATCATTAGGACCAATAGGTATATCTTTAAATGGAGTAGCATTTTTTAATCAATATGCAGGTCCTAATAATCAGCCTTTAACCAATGAAATTAATTCATTTGATCAATATTTAGGACACCCTCAAAATAGTGGACAGTATCACTATCATATAGAGCCGGTATACCTAACAAATAAGTTAGGGAAATCTAGTTTTTTAGGCTTGTTAGCTGACGGTTTTCCAGTTTATGGGCCAGAAGAAAATGGTGGTACAATTACGAATTCAGATTTAGATGATTATCATGGACATGTTTCTGTAACCCCTGATTTTCCTAATGGAATTTATCATTATCATATAACTTCTGATGATCCTTATTTAAATGGTAGTGGTTATTATGGTACACCAGGAAATGTTTCTCAATAAATTAAAGTTTAATGAAAAAAAATATTTTCATATTTCTAGTGTTTATAGGTTTTATTTCTTGTAAAAATGTAAAGGTTAATAATGAAGTTATTTCATTTCAAAAAGAACTTTTTTCTATGAAGAATGGAGTGTTAAATTATAAAAACACTCCATTTACAGGAACTATGTTTTTTTACGATAAAATAAATAAAACAAACAATTTTACAACTTATGAAAATGGGAAAAAGCATGGAATTGAAATAAAAAAATATGAAAATAATGTATTAGCTGAACAACGTTTTTATACAAAAGGAAACAAATCAGGTATTCATAAATCATGGTGGAGTGAAAGTCAGTTAAAATTTGAATATCATTTTAATGATGTTGGAGAGTATAATGGAGAGGTAAACGAATGGTTTAAAAATGGTCAACAACTTAAGGCATTTAATTATAAAAATGGGAAAGAAGAAGGTTCACAAAAAATGTGGGAATTAAATGGAAAAATAAGAGCAAATTTTGTTACTAAAAATGGTGATAGGTTTGGTTTAATAGGATTGAAGAAATGTTACACTGTAAATACAACAAATGAAAATTTCAAATAAAAGAGTAAGACTAGAAAATTTAATAGGTGTGTTATTATTTATTGTTTTTATTTTAATGGTAATTTCTTGTAAAAAAGAAAAGAAAGTAAATAAAGAAATAACATTACCTTTTTTTAACTCATCATTATTTACACCTGAATGGATTTCTAAAGAGAGCGAGAGGTATAAAAGTATTCATAGCATTCCAAATTTTAATTTGATTAATCAAGATGGTAAAGATGTAACAAAACAAACCTATGAAGGCAAAATATATGTAGCAGACTTTTTTTTTGTTAGTTGCCCAGGAATATGCCCTGTTCTTGAAAAAAACATGAGCATTTTACAAGAAGAATTTAAAAATGACAAAGATGTTTTATTGTTATCACATACTGTAATGCCTTCAAAAGACTCTGTTAGTGTTTTGAAAAAATATGCTGAAGATAATAATGTTATATCTGGTAAATGGAATTTAGTTACAGGAAATAAAGATCAAATATATAATTTAGCAAGAAAAGCATATTTTGCTGATGAAGATTTTATTAAAACAAAAGATGAAAATGCATTTGTACATACAGAAAACTTTGTTTTAATAGACAAAAAAGGTAGAATAAGAGGAGTTTACAATGGAACGTTGGGGTTAGATACTAAAAGATTAATAAGACATATTAAAATGCTAAAAAAAGAAAGTTAATTTATATATTAGTGACCGATTAAAAAAAACTGTGTCATATAAATAGTTTAACCCCTTAAAAATAGCATAATGAATATCTTAATTAAAAATATTAAAACTTTTTTCAACTCTTTTTTTACAAATAGAAATTTACAACCTATCAAAATTAAGGTTGAAAATAATAGAAAAGGTATTAAGTATTAGATTATATTTACTTCAATTTCTAAATTAATAGAAAATTTACTTTTTATAGTATTTTGAATACTTTGAGCCAGCTGGTATATGTTTTTACCAGTTGCGTTTCCATAGTTAACTAGAACTAAAGCTTGTTTTTCGTGTACGCCATAATCACCCAAGCGTTTACCTTTAAATCCACTTTGTTCTATTAACCAGCCTGCAGGTATTTTTATACTGCTTTCTGATATAATATAATGAGGAATTTCAGGAAACTTACTTTTAAGTTTTTCAAAATGACATAAAGAAATAACTGGATTTTTGAAAAAACTACCACTGTTTCCAATTTTTTTTGGATCTGGTAATTTTGATTGTCGAATTGAAATTATAGCATCAGAAATATTTTTAATATTAGGTTTAGTAATATTTTTTGAAGCTAATTCTTGTTCAATAGCTCCATAAGAAGTATTTAGAGCATGATTTTTTTTGGTAAGTTCAAAACTAACAGAAGTTATTATATATTTTCCTTTAGCCTGATTTTTAAAAATCGAATTTCTATATCCAAATTCACACTCTTCATTTGAAAAGATAACTAATTTTCCAGTTTCAATTTCAAGAGCTTCAACTTTGGTAATAGTGTCTTTAACCTCTACACCATAGGCTCCAATATTTTGAATAGGACAAGTACCTACATTACCCGGAATCAAAGATAAATTTTCAAGACCACCATAATTTAAAGAAATACACCAAAGAACAAAATCATGCCAATTTTCACCAGTATTAACAGTTAAATATACTGAGTTATCATTTTCACGATCAATAGAAATTCCTTTTAAATTTAAATGAATTACTAATTCTTCAATATCTTTAGTGAGTAGCATGTTACTACCTCCACTAATAATAAAAACATTTTGTTCTTCTTTTAAAATATTTTTTAATTCATATAATGAATTAACAGAAACAAAACGTTTGGCATTTACATTTATGCCAAACGTATTGTACTTTTTTAATGATATATTTTCTTGAATATTCAATTAACTATTATATTTTTCTAAAGCTACTTTTAATATTTCTACACATCGCTTTAAATCTGATTTATTTAAAACATATGCAATACGTACTTGATTTTTACCTTCATCTTCAGTAGAATAAAATCCACCAGCAGGAGCTACCATAACCGTTTCATTGTTATGATTAAACTTCTCTAAAATCCATTGAGCAAAATCTTCTGAATTTTCTACAGGTAATTCCGCAATACAATAAAAAGCTCCTTTAGGGTTTGCTACTTTAACACCTTGAATTTTTTGTAATTCAGTTATTAATGTATTTCTTCTATCTTGATATTCTTCAATAACTTCATCGAAATAACTTTGTGGAGTGTCTAAAGCTGCTTCACTAGCTAGTAAAGCATATGTTGGCGGACTTAATCTTGCTTGTGCAAACTTAATAGCAGTGCTAATAAATTCTTCATTTTTAGAAACAATACATCCAATTCTAGCTCCACACATGCTATAGCGTTTAGAAACTGAGTCAATCATGATTGAATGTTGCTCTAAACCTTCTAAAGACATTACAGAATTATGTTTTTCACCATCATAAGTAAATTCACGATACACTTCATCGGCAATTAAAAATAAATCGTGTTTTAATACAATTTGTTTTAATTTTTCAATTTCAGCCTCACTATATAAATAACCTGTTGGGTTTCCAGGATTACAAATTAAAATAGCTTTAGTTTTTGAAGTAATTAATTTTTCAAAATCTTCAATAGCTGGTAAGGCAAAATTATCTTCAATTTTTGAAATTACTGGTACTACATTTACACCAGAAGCTGTTGAAAAACCATTATAGTTTGCGTAAAAAGGTTCAGGTATAATAATTTCATCACCTGGATCAGTAATACTACCAATAGTAAATAATAAAGCTTCAGAACCTCCTGTTGTTGCTATAATATTATTAGCAGATACATGAATATCATTATTTATATAATAATTCGCTAATTTTTCTCTGTACTGTTCAGAGCCTTCAGATCTAGCATATGATAACACTTCTATAGTATTATTTTTTACTGCATCTAAGGCAACTTGAGGTGTTTTTATATCAGGTTGACCGATATTTAAATGAAATACTTTTGTTCCATTTTTTTTAGCTGCCTCAGCAAAAGGAACCAGTTTTCTGATTGGTGATTGAGGCATTGAACCTCCCTTAATAGAAATAGATGGCATTTTTAATTTAATTAGTTGTTTACTGGGCAAATTTGCAAAATTATTTTGACAATATATGCTTGTTTACCACGAAAAAATAAGGTTAAAAAAATCCCAAAAATTATTTATTGTAAAAATATGATTGTATATTTAGTTATCCCTAAATATATGCTTTTGAAGAAATTTCTACTATGTCTACTAATTTTATGTACTATAAATATTCAATCACAATCAAAATTCCAGTTTCTTAAAGGAAGTAAAAAACAGGTTGTTAAGTTTGAATTGTTTAATAACTTAATTGTTTTTCCATTAGAAGTTAATGGTGTTAAGCTTTCTTTTATACTTGATACAGGTGTAAATAAAACGATACTTTTTAATTTAAATAAAACAGATAGCTTAACCTTAAATAATACAAAAAAAGTATTTATTAGAGGGCTTGGAGTAGGAGACCCTGTTGAAGCTATTTTATCAAGAAATAATAACTTTAGAGTTAATAATATCTTAGGAACAAGCCAGGATATTTATGTTGTTGTTGATGATACTTTTAAGTTATCTTCAAAAATGGGAGTAACAATTCATGGGGTTATAGGATACGATTTATTAAAAGATGTTATAGTTAAAATAAATTATTCATCTAAAAAATTATATTTCTATAAACCTGAAAAGTATAAAGAACCTAAGTGTCGTTCTTGTGAAAAATTAGATTTAGAGTTTTATAGGAATAAACCTTATATAAATGTTAGTATAAAAATAGATAGTGCAGGAAATAATATACCTGTAAAAATGCTTATAGATTCTGGAGGAAGTGATGCTTTATGGTTATTTGAAGGCTCAAAAGAAGAAATAAAGGTTCCTGAAAAATTTTTTGTTGATATTCTTGGAGAAGGTTTAAGTGGAACTATTTATGGAAAGAGAAGCAGGGTACCTAAACTTGAAATAGGAAAATATGTTATTGAGGAACCTACTGTTTCATTTTTAGATTCTGTTGCATCGACTAATGCTAGAAATTTTAAAAAAAGAGATGGAAGTATTGGAGGAAATATATTAAAAAGATTTAAAGTTTGGATTGATTACCCTAATAAAAAAATAATATTAAAAAAGAGCAGCTCACTAAAGAAAGGTTTTTATTATAATATGAGTGGATTACAAATTATTTATAACGGTGAAGAGTTGGTTAAAGTTAAACAGAAAGAAAGATTGAATACTCCTCAAAGTATAGAAAAAAAAGGGTTTGAAAATAAAGTTATTTCGCTAGTAACTAGTTATAGATATAGATTTAAGTCTTCGTATAAAATAGATAAAGTTGTAAAAGGGTCTCCTGCTGAAAAAGTAGGTTTGATTGAAGGAGATGTCATAAAGAGACTTAATGGTAAAGCAGCTTATGAATATTCTTTTAATGATATAGCAAATTTGTTTCGCACAAAGCCAAATAGAAAAATTAAAATTACAGTAAAAAGAGGTGTGTTTGAATTGAAATATGAATTTAGATTAGAACAAAAAATATAGTTAAGTTTCTAAGGTTTTTTAAGTTTTAAGGAGTTTTCTTCATAGAGATTAAACTATTTTTGAAGCTAATTTGACTAAGAAATTAACACCATTTTCAATTGTAGAAATAGCAGTAGCCTTACTGTTGTTATTATCGGTAGCATTGCCTATTATTTTTAATACTTTTAATGCATTAGCATTAGAAATATTACTTTCTTGAATAAATGTATCTACTTCTGTAATATTTAAATTAGTTAAACTTGTTATTTGTGTATTGAATTCAGAGTCAGTTTGTGAGGCTGCTTCGTTCGCTATTTTATTCCAGTTAATTGTGCTCATAATATTATTTTAATAATTTTTCAATAGGAGTTAGTTTATTCAAAATAGTCGATGTTTTGTTTAAAAAATCATTCAAATTATCTTCTACTTTTGTTACGTCAATTTTGTTGCCAGTTAAATTATCTATAGCTAATAAAGCGTCTTTTTCTGTAGCATTTACTTTTGCAATAGAATTGATTAAATTTTGTAAAGAAGTTGATGCTTTACTATATGTTTTATAGTTATTGGTTAGTTTAGAAATAATTACTTTTTCTTGTGCATCTAATAAATTATTTAAAGAATCTTTTTTAGTTTCAATAACAGGTAAAATACTTTTTATAATGTTGCTTAATTCGTTTTTATAATTTACTGAATCTGGCAAAAGTTTTTTGTATTTATTAATTAATGTAGGAGTATATTTAGTTTCAATAAAATTACTTAACCGTGCTTTACGCTCACTAAAAAGTTGTTTTACTAAACTGATATTTAAATTATGCATACTATTTGCTTCGTCAATTACTTGTTTAGTTAGCGTAACGGTTGATTTAGGCACAGTTGCACATGCAGTAAGTAATAGGCAGGTAAAAGAAAGTTTTAAAATAGATAGTTTCATTTTTTAAGTTTTTTAATAAAAAAATAAGGGTAGATATCATAACTAAAAGTATAAAGAAAACTTTTAAAATTGAAGTAGTTCTTAGTTTGTATCTACCCAATTTCCCCTAAAATTTTTTATAAGTTTATTTAATGATTGGAGAGGTGAAAATTGATTTAATCCTATCAATTATTCCTTGTAAAACGCTGAAAATTGCATCAGATGAAAAGCCTCCAATTAAAGCTAAAATACTTTTACTAAAAAGATCAATGTTTTTTGGATCGGTGGAATAAAAAGAAATAATTTCTGACATAATTAATCCTGCGATTATTCCTAATGTTATTTGAGCTATATATGATATTGATTCTTCGGCAACAAGAGTTGTGTTTTTAATTGAGTCACTAACCTTTTTTAATAGAAAGAATAAGACTCCTAAACCAGATATTGATGAAAGAAAAGTTAAATTTAGTAGTAATGAAAAACCATTGTTATTCATTATTCCTTCATCAAGTGAGTGATTATTTACTTTAGGAGACAAGCCAGTAATAATGAAAAGAATTAAAAATAAAAGAGCTAGTAAAATTAAATTACGTACTAAAGGTAGTTTATTGAATATTGATTTTCCACTTTCTGATGAACGTAGTTTTTTTGTAAATTCTATAGATTTTGGCGTAGCTGGCGCTATATTTTTGGATAATAAATTATGAGCATTAATTAAATCATCAACGCTACTGTTTTGTATTAAATTATTTATTTGGGTATTAATTATTATGCCATTGTATATAGCATAAGATAGCATATTATTAATTTCTTTGCTTAATTCGCTAATAACTTTCGGAGAAATACCTTCAGTATTTTCTTTGGGTACTTTTTTTTGATCAGTTTTTACTGTAGTCATTTGAGTAGGTTAAACGTTAATATAAAAGTATAATTAATAGCTAGTTATAGCTGTAATTTTACCTTAAGTGATATAAAAACAATGGCAAGCGTAATTTTAAAGGTTATAAAAGATTGATTAACAAAAGGTGGATATCGTTTTATAGCAATAAAAATCAAATTGACTTTACAGGGATATTATTTTCATTTTTTGCCCCACTAATAAAACTACCTATACCATTCCAATTATTGTCAACTTCTAAGCAAGCAGTAAACTTTTCTAAATAACATCCTATAGTTAAAGGGGGGAGAGATACTAAATACTCACCAAATAAATGAACAACGTTATTATTTGTATAATAATTAGATGATTCTATCTTTCCTACAACATTAAGTTTAATACATTGTTTGTTTATTTCTTGCCTAATCTTTACTATACCTGAAACTATATTTTTAGAAGGGGATACCGTTAATGAAAAGTGTATAACAAAAGCTTTTGGATTGTTAACTTCACCAATGGTTCCTTTTATTTTATATGTTTTTACTATAGCTTTTCTTTTAATGAAGATGTCGTTAGAAGTATTCATAGCTTTAAAAAACATTTAGTTAGTTAATAATGTATTCTAAATATACTTTTTTTAGTTTTAATTAATAGGTTTAATGTTATGAACGTCAGTAAAATAAGTATGAGTGATAGAACCTTTGTTGTTTTTATTTAAAATAAATCTAATTAAACTTTGTATGTTTTGCTTAGTATTGTATTTTTGTCGTCAAATATTTATTAAAACTAAATCTAAATAAAGATGAAAAGGGTTATATTTTCAGCAGTAGCTATTTTTGCTATTATGTTTTCTTCATGTTCAAGTGATGAAGTAGTAACACCACCAGTAGAAGCTCCTGCAACTTATGTATTCAATAGGGGAGGGAATACGAGTGTTAGTTATTCGGGTCAAACAACTAGAATTAAAATGGCTGAAGAATTGGTTAGTGCATTAAAAGTATCAACTAATACAAAGGCTAAGTTAGATGGAATGTTTACACATGCAGCAGGAAATAATGATTTTACTGATGCAACTTTAAACACTTCTTCTAAAAATGTTAGGAGTAAAACTGCTGCTTCTGCTGATTATTTTGCGTCGAATACTACGGAGGCAAATGCTATTAAAGCTAAATTTGACGGTTATATTTCTAGTCAAGTATCTGAAGTATTCCCTAATTGGGCAACAAATGCAGTAGCAGGAACTGCCGGTAAAATTCAAGAAGCTGGAGGAGGATCTACTCGTTATGTTAATGCTAAAGGATTAGAATATAATCAAGCATTTGCTAAATCATTAATAGGTGCATTAATGGTAGATCAAATGTTGAATAATTATTTAAGTAAGAAAGTGTTAGATGAAGCTACTAATGTAGCTGATAATGATGCGGGAACTTTAGCTACAGGTAAAAATTATACTACCATGGAGCATAAGTGGGATGAAGCTTATGGATATTTATATGGTGCAGAAGTTGATGGTGCATCTCCAAAATTAGGTGCAGATAGCTTTTTAAACAAGTATTTAGCTAAAGTTGATGGAAATTCTAATTTTAAAGGTATTGCTAAAGAAATTTATGAAGCTTTTAAATTAGGAAGAGCTGCAATTGTTGCAAAAAATTATACATTAAGAGATCAACAAATAGTTATTATTAAGAAAGCTGTCTCTAAAGTAATTGCAGTTAGAGCTGTACATTATTTACAAGCAGGTAAAGCTACTTTAGCAACAGATAAAGCTTCAGCATTTCATGATTTATCTGAAGGTTACGGGTTTGTTCACTCTTTACGTTTCACTCAAGATACATCTGGAAAAGCTCATTTACCAGTAGCAGAAATAGAAGGCTTCTTAACAGCGTTACAAGCGGGCAATGGTTTTTGGACACTAACAACTAAAACGTTAGATGATATGTCTACTAGAATAGCTGCTGTTTATGGTTTTACTGTAGATCAAGCAAAATAATATTTAAGTCTCGTTAAATGATATTAAAAGTAGCTGTTTACTCAGCTACTTTTTTTATATATTTGCACTTATTTAGAATAAATAGAAATAATTATAATGAAGAAAGGTTTATTTATACTAGTGCTTACAATGTTGGGGGTAGCATGTAGTTCAAGTTCTGACAATCCAGATAATAAAACAGATGATACTTTTGATAGAAGCAAAATTTTAACGAATGTAGCTGATAACATTATTATACCTTCGTTTAAAGAATTTAAAAATAAAGTTGTTGATTTAAAAACTAAATCTTCTGCTTTTATAAACAGTCCTACTCAGTCAACTCTTGATAATTTGAGAACATCTTGGTACAATGCCTATAAATCATGGCAGTATGTAGCTATGTTTAATATTGGTAAAGCAGAAGAATTAGAGTTTGTTAATTTTATTAATATATATCCTGTTTCTAAAGCTGATATAGAAAGTAATATTACTAATGGAGGATATGATTTTACACATCCAAACAATCATGATGCACAAGGCTTTCCTGCATTAGATTTTTTATTACATGGAACAGGAGTTAATGATACTGAAATTTTAGAAAAATATACAACAAATTCTAAAGCTGCTAATTATAAAAAATATGTAACGGATGTAGTTCAAAAAATTAATGAAACTGCAGTTGCAGTAGTAAATGATTGGGAAGGAACTTATAGAGAAAAATTTGTTACAAGTACAGGGAACACAGCAACTAGTTCTTTAAACAAATTTGTAAATGATTATATCTTTTACTACGAAAAAAGATTACGAGCAGTTAAAATAGGTATTCCAGCTGGAAATTTTTCTTCAACTGTATTACCTGAAAAAGTTGAAGCTTTTTATAAAAAAACAATATCTAAAGAGTTAGCTTTAGAATCATTGTTTGCTGTGAAAGCTTTATTTAATGGTACTTACTTTAAATCAAGTACTGAAGGTAGTAGCTTTAAAGCGTATTTAAATGCACTAAATAAAAATGATTTGGCTACTAAAATTAACGCTCAATTTGATGCCGCTAAAGCTCAGATTAATACATTAAACTCAAATTTTAATCAACAAATAGCAGACGATAATACAAAAATGACAAAAGCTTATGATGAACTTCAAAAAGCTGTTGTATTATTAAAAGTTGATATGTTACAAGCTTTTAATGTAAATGTTGACTATGTTGATGCTGATGGTGATTAATAATTATTAATCATAATTGTTAAAAAAGAATAGCACCAGATAAGATATAGACAGTTTTTTGTCAACAAATGCTTTTAAAAAAATATTTATCAAAACAAACAAACATTGCTCCATTAATAGTATTTAGACTATTTTTTGGAGTAATGATGTTATTGAGTATAATTAGGTTTTGGTTAAATGGTTGGATTGAAAAATTGTATTTAGAACCAACATTTCATTTTTCGTATTACGGTTTTGAGTGGGTAAAACCTGTAGGTAATTTTACTTATGTTATTTTTTTTATTTGCGGTTTATCTGCTTTGTTTATTGCAATCGGATTTAAATACCGAATTTCTATTATTACTTTTTTTCTAAGCTTTACTTTTATTGAATTAATGGATAAGACAACATATCTTAATCATTATTATTTTATCAGTTTAATGAGCTTTTTATTATGTTTTTTACCTGCTAATAAATCTTTTTCATTAGATAGTTATCTAAAGAAAACAAGGTATGTAAATATACCTAAATGGACTGTAGATAGTATTAAGCTTTTGTTAGGAATAGTTTATTTTTATGCGGGGTTAGCAAAATTAAATTCTGACTGGTTATTAAGGGCCATGCCTTTAAAAATATGGCTGCCATCAAAATATGATTTGCCAATTATAGGTAATAATTTGATGCAACAGGAATGGTTTCATTACAGTATGAGTTGGTCAGGAGCAATATATGACTTAACAATACCTTTTTTATTATTAGCTAAGAAAACAAGAACATATGCATTTGTTTTAGTAGTTTTCTTTCATGTATTTACTAGGATTTTATTTCCTATTGGGATGTTTCCTTTTATAATGATAGTAGGTACATTAATCTTTTTTGATGATAGTTTTCATCAAAAAATTATAAATAAATTAAAAAAACTATTAAATAATAAAAAAACTATTTCCATTACTTCAATAACAAATTATAATTATTCAAAAATTAAGAAGAGTTTATTATTAGTTGGAGTAGGATTATTTTTAACTTTTCAAATAATATTGCCATGGAGATATTTATTATATCCAGGTGAGTTATTTTGGACAGAAGAGGGGTTTCGATTTTCATGGAGAGTAATGTTAATTGAAAAAGCTGGTTACTCAGTTTTTAAAATAGTAGATGGAGAATCAGGAAAGTTTTTTTATGTTGAAAATGATGATTTTTTAACTTCTTTTCAGGAAAAACAAATGAGTTTTCAGCCAGATTTTATTTTAGAATATGCACATTATTTAGGAAATCATTTTAAAAGTCAGGGGCATAAAAATGTAGAAGTATATGTAGACAGTTATGTAGCTTTAAATGGAAGAATGAGTCAATTATACATAGATCCAAAGACAGATCTAATGAAACAAAAAGAGAGTTTTAAACATAAAAAGTGGATTATACCTTTTAATCATGAAATTAAAATTAAAGGATTATAGATTATTAGTATTGTTATTGATGATTTCTTCATCTGTTTTTTCTCAATTTAAAGTAACAGGAATTGTTACTTCTGAAGAGAATAAACCTTTAAATAAGGTTGAAATATTTAATAGTAATGGAGGAGTATTAGCAAAATCGGGAATTGATGGAAGTTATTCTTTTGAAACTGATAAAAGCCAATTGAATATTGTATTTTATGTAGATAATTATCAATTATTAGAAAAAACAGTTTCTTTTTCTCAAAAAGAAACTATACTTAACATTACTTTAAATTCTTTTACTGAAGAATTATCTGAGATAGTAATTCAGGCACAAAAAAGAAAAGTTTTTGAGTTATCTAGATTAAAAGATGTTGTTAAAACAGCTATTTATGCAGGAAAAAAAACAGAAGTTGTATTATTAAATCAGTCTACAGTAAACTTAGCGTCAAATAATGCAAGACAGATATATAGTCAAGTAGCTGGATTAAATATTTTTGAAAATGATGATGCAGGGTTACAATTAAATATTGGGGGAAGAGGTTTAGACCCGAATAGAACATCTAACTTTAATACACGACAAAATGGATATGATATTAGTGCAGATGTACTAGGATATCCTGAAAGTTATTATTCTCCGCCAGCAGAAGCAATTGAACAAATTCAAATAGTAAGGGGAGCAGCTTCATTACAATACGGAACGCAGTTTGGAGGATTGGTGAATTTTGTACTAAAAAAGCCAAACGCGAATAAATCATTAGAAATTTTAACTAGGAATACTATTGGAAGTAATAGCCTTTTTACAAATTTTACAAGCATAAATGGAACAAAAAATAAATGGAGTTATTTAGCCTATTATAATTACAAGCAAGGTGATGGTTTTAGACCAAATTCAAAGTTCGATTCTAAAAATGCGTTTTTTCACCTAGGTTATGAAGTAAATGATAAAACAAATTTAGAGTTTGAGGTAACATATCTTAATTATTTAGCACAGCAAGCAGGAGGGTTAACAGATATTATGTTTAATGAAAATCCTTATCAAAGCAATAGAGCTAGAAACTGGTTTAAAATTGATTGGTTTTTGTACAATTTTAAATTGTCTCATGAATTTTCTGAAAAAACTACTTTTACTTTTAATTTCTTTGGTTTAGATGCTACAAGAAAAGCTTTAGGGTTTAGAACCAATAGGGTAAATCAAGTAGATCCTGGAGATGAAAGAGATTTAATAGAAGGCGACTTTAAAAATTTTGGTTTTGAAGCAAGATTGTTAAGTAGCTACAATATTTTTAATAGAGAAGCTACTTTTTTAGTAGGAACTAAGTTTTATAAGGCTAATAATACTTCTATTCAAGGTCCAGGTACGAAAGGTACCGATGCAAACTTTAGTTCAGCTTTGGGCCAATATCCAAATTATGGCAATCAATCTAATTACCTTAATCCTAATTTAAATATAGCTGTTTTTGGTGAAAACATATTTTATATCAATGATAAAATTTCTGTTACACCTGGTATACGATTTGAGTATATCAAAACAGAAAGTGAAGGGTATTTTAAAAAAATAAATACAGATGGAGCTGGTAATGTAATATTGAATGAAACTATTACTAGTAATAATAATAATACAAGGTCATTTTTATTATTAGGACTTGGATTAAGTTATAAAGCATCAAAAAGTTTTGAACTTTACGGAAATATATCACAAAATTATCGTTCGGTTACTTTTTCAGATTTAAATATTGTTAATCCATCATTTAGAATTGGTAATTTAGATGATGAAAAAGGTTACACTACTGATATTGGGGTTAGAGGAAATATAAATAAGTATATTTCTTATGATTTCGGTGCTTTTGGGCTGTTTTATAACGACAGAATAGGTTTAGTATCTAAAGGTTTAGCAGATGGAAGAGTTATTCAAGAAAGAGGAAACGTAGGGGATGCTAGAATATTAGGTGTTGAAAGTTTATTTGATTTTGATTTAAGAAGAATTTTAAAAATACAAAATGATTATAGTTTTAGTTATTTTATTAATGCTTCATTTATAAAATCAAAGTATACAAGATCTGAAGTTCCAGGTGTCATAAATAATCAAGTAGAATTTGTTCCAGATTTAAATTTAAAGACGGGACTTAAATTTGGTTATCAAAATTTTTCGTCAAATATTCAATATACCTATTTATCTAAGCAATTTACTGATGCTTCTAACTCTGTAACCCCAAGTTTAAGTGGTGTTAATGGAATTATACCAAGTTACAATGTACTGGATTTTTCAACTTCTTATAAATATAAAATGTTTAAGCTAGAAGCAGGAGTTAATAATATGCTTGATGAAAAATATTTTACTAGAAGATCTACTGGTTATCCTGGTCCTGGTATTATACCATCAGCCCCTAGAAGTTATTATGTTACCTTAGAAATTAAAATATAATATTATTTAAAGTTAAATAAATACTCTTTTTAAGAGATTAATACCCGAAATAGAATGAAAAAAATAATAAGTGTTTTTGTTATAGCGTTACTAGTGTTAAGTTGCAAAAAAGAAGCTAAAAAAGAAGAGAAAAAGCAACAAGAAGTAAATGTATATACACACCGTCATTATAAGGCAGATCAAGAATTATTTGCTCAATTTGAAAAAGAATCAGGTATAAAAGTAAATGTTGTCAATGCAAAAGCAGATGAATTAATTCAAAAAATGACAATTGAAGGAGAGCAATCTCCAGCTGATGTTTTAATAACTGTTGATGCTGGTCGTTTAGTAAGAGCTAAAGATAAAGGATTGTTACAATCAGCTACTTCTGAATTTTTGAACAATACAATACCTTCACATTTAAAAGATGTTGATAACAATTGGTTTGCATTAACAAAAAGAGCTAGAGTTATGGTATATAATCCTGAAAAAGTAAAAGAAAATGAGTTATCTTCTTATGAAGATTTAACTAATGAAAAATGGAATAAAAGAGTATTAATACGTTCTTCAGGAAATATATATAATCAATCATTATTAGCTTCAATTATAGCTAATTTAGGAGAAGAAAAAGCTGAAACATGGGCAAAGGGCATTGTAGCTAACATGGCACGTTCACCAAAAGGAAATGATCGTGATCAGGTAAAGGCTGTTGTTGCAGGTGAAGGTGATGTAGCAATTGTTAATACTTATTATATAGGGAAATTATTAAATTCAAAAGATCCAGAGGAAGTAAAAGCTGGGAAAGGAATTAAAATATTTTTTCCAAATCAAGAAGGAAGAGGAACTCATATTAATGTAAGTGGTGCTGGTGTAGCTAAATATGCTCCTAATAAAGAAAACGCAATAAAGTTTATTGAGTTTTTGGCAAGTGAAAAAGCACAAAAAGTTTTTGCTAAGACTAATTATGAGTATCCTGTAAATACAAAAATTGCACCGTCTGATTTATTAGCTTCTTGGGGTACGTTTAAAGAAGATGGTTTATCATTAACTCAGTTAGGAAAAAATAATAAGAAAGCTGTTTTAACTTTTGATAGGGCTGGCTGGAAATAAAGAAATATATTTGTAGTTTTTATACAAATAGTAAGTGAAAATTAGATTTCAAAACATAAAGAGAGATACAAATAAATGGTCAATATTATTATTGACCATTGTTTTGTTTGTGGCAATTCCCATTGGTACAATCTTTTTTAATTTATTTTATGGGCCAGGTGATACTTGGAATCATTTAGTAGTAACTCTTTTACCAAATTATATTGGTAATTCTTTAGTTCTTATTATTGGTACCAGTATTTTAACCTTAGTATTTGGGATATCATCAGCTTGGATAGTTTCTAGATATGAAATACCATTAAAAAAACAGCTAGAGTGGTTGTTAATTTTACCTTTAGCTATACCTTCATATATAACAGCATATGCATATGCTGGGATTTTTGATTATGGAGGTGTTATTGATAAGTTATTACCAGTGAAGTTTGATATAATGAATCAATTTGGACTAATATTTGTTTTAAGCGCATCATTATATCCTTATGTTTATGTAGCATCAAGAGCATTCTTTATAAACCAATCAAACAATATAATTGAAGCCTCTAAAATTTTAGGAGGTAGTGAAAGAAGAACATTCTTTAAACTTATTTTACCATTAGCTCGTCCAGCATTTGTAGGCGGATTAATTTTAGTATTAATGGAAGTGTTAAATGATTATGGTGCGGCTAAATATTATGGAGTAAACACATTTACAACAGGTATTTTTCGAGCTTGGTTTTCTTTAGAAGAGCCAGAAACGGCTATTTATTTGTCTGCTATTTTAGTTGCTATTATATTTATTTTAATTGTTATAGAAAAAAGACAACGTAAACGAATAGGGTACTTTAATTCTTCTAAAAATCATCAAAATTTAAAAAAGCATCCTATTAATAAACGAATTAAAACATTGTTTTTTACAATTGTATTAATTCCAGTTTTATGTGGTTTTATTTTTCCTGTTTCACAATTAATTTACTGGGCTATTTTAACATATAAAGAAGTATTTACAACCGATTTTTTGCATGTAGCCTTTCAAAGTTTTACTCTTTCTTTAGTGTCAGCTTTTTTTGCAATTATTTTTGCTTTAGCTTTAATTTTTATGGCTAAATGGAATAAGTTATCTATAATTAACGCTATAACTAAAATAGGAACACTTGGTTATGCAATACCAGGAGCTGTAATTGCTGTAGGCGTTTTAATTCCTACTTTGTCATTAGATAAATGGTTAATAACTTTTTTTAAAAATAGTTTTGATTTAAAAATAGGATTCATAATAAATGGAACAATTATAGCATTAGTATATGCGTATGTGGTAAGATACATAGCCGTAGCATATAACCCAATTGAAGCTACTTCACTTAAAATGGGTAAATCTATATCTGAAGCTTCAAAAATGTTAGGAAAAAGTAATTTAAGAACTTTTATCAAAATTGAATTACCTTTATTGAAACCAGCCATTTTAAGTGGATTTATCTTAGTTTTTGTTGATGTAATGAAAGAATTACCCTTAACCTTAATACTAAAGCCTTATCAAATTAATACACTAGCCGTAAAAGCATATGAATATGCAAGTGATGAGTTAGTAGCCGAAGCTTCATTACCTTCATTATTTATTGTATTAACAGGTGTATTACCAATTATATTTTTAAACAGATTAATATCTAAAGCAAAATAATGAATACTAAAATTTTAGAAATAAATAAATTAAGTAAATCATTTAACAATGGTAAAGTTATAGCTTTAAATAACATTACATACTCTTTAGAAAAAGGAAAGATAGTATCTATAGTAGGAGAGAGTGGAAGTGGAAAAACAACATTAATACGATTAATATCGGGACTTGAAGTTTTAAATAACGGAGAGATAAAGCTAAATCAAAAAGTAGTTTCATCTAAATCAATATTTATTGAACCTGAGAAACGTAATGTAGGAATGGTATTTCAAGATTATGCTCTTTTTCCTCATTTAACAGTTTTTCAAAATGTTGTGTATGGAATATCAAAGAAATCAGATAAAAAAGAAATAGTTTCTGAAGTTTTATCGTTGGTAGGTTTAGAAGGTATGAATACTAGGTACCCTCATGAACTTTCGGGAGGGCAGCAACAGAGAGTTGCTTTAGCAAGAGCATTAGCACCGAAACCAGAATTGTTAATTTTAGACGAGCCTTTTAGTAATTTAGATGTGGTATTAAGAAATCAATTAAGAAAAGATTTACATCAAATATTAAAAAAGACGAATTGTACAGCAATCTTTGTAACTCATGATATAAAAGATGCAATAGCTATTTCTGATGAAATTATTGTACTACAAAAAGGAAAAGTACTAGAGCAGGGGAATACAAAAGATGTTTTTAAAGAGTCAACAAATGAATATGTAAGGTTACTACTAGATTCAATATAAAAACAAAAAGCGGATATTTAATATATCCGCTTTTTGTTTTTAATCTCCATCATTATCAGTTCCTGTAATAATAATAGATAGTATACTACGCACATCAGTGTGAAATAGTACAAGTAATTCTTTCAAACTAACGTGAAGCTTTTTAATATTAGTTTTATCTGTATTTACAGCTTCTTTTAATGGTTTTTTTATTGATTTTATAGTTTCTTTTATAGTCTTAATTTTATTTTTAATTTGATTGTTTAAATCATCATTTTTTGTAATCGATTTAATATAAGTAGACACTGAAGTTATTTTATCAGAAAATAGTATTTCTTCTACTGAAGTTATATTGTTGTATATTAAATTTAAAGAATTTCCAGTGTAAAAGTTTTCTACTATCTCAGGGTTTGTATGTAAAGATTTTTCAAGCCCACCAGGTTTACCAACTTTAGTAACTTTACAGTTATCTATAACATTGTACATACCATTATATAGTAAATTAAAAGAGCTTAATAATCCTTTTTCATTATTACTTTTAAAGCTTTCAGCATAATTATTCCCAGTAGAAGACCAAATAGAAGATACTTGTATTATATTGTTATGAAACTCATTTGTAATGAGTTTTAAATATCTAACTCTATTTATGTTTGCGCTATATTCCTTTAATAAATCAGTAGTATTCTGTTTTTTAAATACTAAATAATTTAAACCAGGTAAGTTTTTAGCAGCGCTTCCTAAATTTAAAATAGAAGACTTTGTAAAAGTACCTTCACTAATATTCTTTTCGATTGAAATATTATAAACAGGCCAAAAATTAATTTTACGATTCATAAAATTACTTTTTGCTTGTCCAATGTTAAAAACATACATTTTAGCATAAAACTCAGTAATATTTGTTAGTTTACTTCTAACATTTAATAAGTTATTTGTAGTTTGATCTTTTGAGAATTGCTCTACAGAATTTTTTAAAGCTATAGATTTTTCAAGTATTGTATTTAAATTAGGTAAAATAATTTGATCAGTGACTGAAGTAACAATTTCATGTTTATAATCAGGTGTTACTGTGTTGTCATTTGAGCACGATACATAAAAAAATGATATAATTGCAAGTAATAAAATTGCTTTTTTCATAAATATAATATTAAAGAGATTCAACAAAGTTTAAGAGTTCTTCTCTTTGTTGTTTTGATAATTTTTTAAATTCATTTTTTGATTTTTCAGCTTCACCACCATGCCACAAAATAGCTTCTTCAATATTCCTAGCTCTTCCATCATGTAATAAAAATGTGTGTTTATTTACGGTATTTATAAGTCCAATACCCCATAATGGCTGTGTTCTCCATTCTTTTCCATTTGCTAAAAAATCAGGCCTATTATCAGCCAATCCTTCTCCCATATCATGTAATAAAAAATCAGAATATGGTTTAATATTTTTATTTTCTAATAAAGGGTTAAAACTATAGCTATCAGTTTTAAAGTTAGTAGAATGACAACTAATACATTTTAAGTTATTAAATGTAGCTTTTCCGTTTAATACATTTTGTTCTTTATAATTTCGCCTTTTAGGAACAGCTAAAGAAGTTTGATATAATAAAACTCTATCCATTTGTTTTTCTGTAACTTCAGGATTTCCACCATTTGGAGCATCGTAACAATCTTTTTGAGGGGATGGACAAGGGTTATTGTTAAAAATAGAAGTTGTTAAACCTAGATCACCAAAAAAAGCTCCAGCAATTTGTTGTTTTAAAGAAGGTTGATTTGCTTTCCACCCAAATTTTCCTAATGATGTTTTATTTTCAATGGCATTCCAAACATAATTTGCCTTACCGGAAATACCATCTTTGTTAGTATCAAATTCATCTTCATTTTTTAATATTTCATTATCAGGCAGTGCATCTATTAATCCTAACCCAATTGTTTGTTGGCCAATTCTAGGGGAAATTAATACACCGGTTAATGATCCAAAATTTTCATTTATAATTGAATAGCTCGGTTTTCGTAATTGATATTTAGTTCCATCGGGATATGTTTCTTCGATATAAGTATATGTAACATTAATATCAGCCTCTTTTTTAATATTTAAATTTGCATGATTTTGTAATTGATCTCCATAATTAGGAACAGCTAAAGGTCCTCCATGAGGATTTCTTCCAGGGATACTTAAACGAATTAAAAAACCTTTTGATCCTATATTAGAGGGCTCAAACGGTTTCCCTCTACCATCTTTAAAGTGACAACTAGCACATGCTCTGGAGTTAAAAGTTGGACCTAAACCGTCTAAACCAGTTGTTGACGCTGGTGCAGAAACCCATGATTGATTAAATAATGAATTACCAGAAGCAAAACGAATTTTATCAGTTCTATTTAATCCGGGTATTTCTTTTCCAAAAGAATTATTATTTGTTGTAGCAACACTTAAGTTATCAGTTAAATTTTCTTCTCCTTGTTCATATTGATTTACTGGTAGATATTCATTAGATAAATTATCTTTAGAACATGATGAAAAGAAGAATCCTATACAGAAAATGCAAAGCAATTTGATTCTTATATTCTTCTTTACTCTTATGTATTTCATTTTTTAAATATGACTTTATAATTTAATATGAATTAAAATAAAGAAGAAAAAGACCTAAGTTAATAGACCTTTTTCTTTTTGATTATTAAAAAGATGTTTATTGAACTGGAGCTCCTATTTTAACAGCTACTTCACTAATATTTCCTCCAAGATCTTTTAAAGATTGACCTGCAGCAACAATAGTTCCTGGATTAGAAGTAGATTCTTCTAATAGCAATAAATCAAAAGGTTTTTTATTGTTAGCTTTCGTATCAATATCATTAATTTTTGACATCATTTGATCTGTAGCATCTTTAAACTTTTTTGCGATTGTGTTATCTTGTTGATTAATTAAATCATAAACAGATGCACCTGAAATAGTTCCGTATTTTCCAAAAAGAACATTAATAATCCCTTGGGCATTTGTAACTACATCTCTATGTGTATTGTCAGAAAAACAAGAATGTTCATCTTCTTGTCCAGATTGATCTATTCCGTCTGTTAAATCAACAGGTTTTAGCATTCTCTCTTCTGATAATTCTTCATTTGCTAAAAAGAAAGGGCCAGAAATAATATTTTTTAATGCATCTTTTTCAGATAAAGCCATAAATACTTTGTAGTATTCACCTCCTGTTGCCCATGTATCAACTAATTTTTTTAAATCCTTAACTAAAATTGAAGTAACTACATTTAAGTATGTTTTTCTTCTCTCTTTTTTAGAATCAGTAGTGTAATCTGTTACAGATCTTTGTCCTGCTTTTAGGTCTTTAGGGTTTGTTTCATCTTGTCCCCATAAAAGAAATTCGATAGCGTGCCATCCTGTAGAAATTGATTTATCATTTTCTTTTTCATTTTTACCAATTAAAAAAGCTTCTGTAATAGCATCAGTTCCTGCAATAACACCACCACTATAAGCTGTGTATCCAGCATATGCATCAGAACTAGCAGTTACATAATCAATATACCCTTCATCCAAAGGCCAAGCATTCATTTGACCTTCATTATTTATTACCCATGTTTCGCTACCTTCAGAATCAACAGGTCCATTTGATCCTCTAAACACTTCAGTTTGACCATAAATATCTCTAGCTTCTAACCATTCTTTTTTTGAATTATCAAAACCAGCTTGTGAAGGATTACTTGTAAATGCATTAATTGTACTTTGCATTTTAACGGCAGCATTATAACTGTCTAAGTAATTTTGGTGAACTAGTTTTGCATAATTTGCAATCACTTCTTTTACTGTTACTTTATTTTGTGGAAGTTCGTCGTTTTCTGAGGAACATGATTTTAGAGCTATAGCTGCTAATATTAGTAGAGATGCTTTTAATATAACCTTCATTTTATTTAGATTTAATATAATTAAGCAACAAAGGAATAAACTTTTTTAAACTTTACAAAGTTTATTTAGATTTAATTTAAATAATTATCAAAGAAACTTAACATAAACTTAAATTATAGTTTAAGAATAATTATAGTATATTTGCACGTAATTAATTTTTAACAACTAAACGCTCTTTTTAAAGAGTAAAATTGATTACATTTATGGATGCTCACCAGTCAAAAATTGTAGGAGAAGGTTTAACATATGATGATGTTTTATTAGTTCCTGCATATTCAGAAATTCTTCCAAGAGAAGTTTCAATTCAAACAAAATTTACTAAAAATATAACAATAAACGTTCCTATTGTATCTGCTGCAATGGATACAGTAACTGAGTCTGCAATGGCAATAGCAATTGCAAGAGAGGGTGGTATTGGAGTATTACATAAGAATATGACTATTGAGCAACAAGCTCAGGAGGTAAGAAAAGTAAAAAGAGCTGAGAGTGGGATGATTATTGACCCTGTAACTTTATCTCTAGAAGCTACAGTATCAGATGCTAAAAGATTAATGAAAGAGCATAGGATAGGAGGTATACCAGTAATAGATAATAATGGCACTCTTAAAGGAATCGTAACCAATAGAGATTTACGTTTCGAACATAAAAATAATAGGCCAATTGTAGAAGTAATGACTTTTGAAAATTTAGTTACTGCTAATGTTGGTACATCGTTAAAAGATGCTGAGAAAATTCTCCAACAAAATAAGATTGAAAAATTATTAATTGTAGATGAAAATTATAAGCTTACTGGTTTAATTACTTTTAGAGATATAACTAAAGTAACTCAAAAGCCAATAGCTAACAAAGATACTTTTGGACGTTTACGTGTAGCAGCTGCATTAGGAGTTACAGCTGATGTTGTAGATAGAGCAGAAGCTTTAGTTAAAGCAGGTGTTGATGCTGTTATTATAGATACAGCCCACGGACATACAAAAACTGTTGTAGCTGCATTAAAATCGGTTAAAGAAAAGTTTCCAGAATTAGATGTAGTAGTAGGTAATGTAGCTACTGCTGAAGCAGCAAAATATTTGGTTGATGCTGGTGCAGATGCTGTTAAAGTTGGTATAGGACCAGGTTCTATTTGTACAACACGTGTAGTTGCAGGTGTTGGTTTTCCACAGTTTTCAGCAGTATTAGAAGTTGCTGCGGCTATAAAAGGTTCTGGAATACCAGTAATTGCTGATGGTGGTATTCGTTATACAGGTGATATTCCAAAGGCAATTGCTGCTGGTGCAGATTGTGTAATGTTAGGATCTTTATTAGCAGGAACTAAGGAATCACCAGGAGAGACAATTATATATGAAGGACGTAAATTTAAGTCTTATAGAGGAATGGGATCAGTAGAAGCAATGAAAAAAGGTTCGAAAGATCGTTACTTTCAAGATGTTGAAGATGATATTAAAAAATTAGTACCTGAAGGTATTGTTGGGCGTGTACCATACAAAGGTGAGTTATTTGAAAGTATTCATCAATTTATAGGAGGTTTACGTGCAGGAATGGGTTATTGTGGTTCTAAGGATATTGAAACACTTAAAAACACGGGTAAGTTTGTTAGAATTACTGCATCTGGAATTAATGAAAGCCATCCACATGATGTAGCTATTACTAAAGAGGCTCCTAATTATAGTAGAAGATAATAAAATCTATATAAAAATTACTAAACCGTTGAGTATTTTAAATATTCAACGGTTTTTTGTTTAGTTAAAGGTAAATGTAAATAACTATTGCTAACTTTACTTTTTATTTAAAGAAAGAAATGAAAAAAGTACTTATTATAAATGGACCCAATTTAAATTTATTGGGAAAGAGAGAACCTACTATTTATGGAGATAACTCTTTTGACGAGTTTTACCAAAGTTTACAAAAAAAATTTACATCTTTAAATTTGAGCTATTACCAATCAAATATTGAAGGTGAACTTATCAATAAGTTACATGAAGTAGGTTTTGATTATGATGGAGTAATTTTAAATGCTGCTGCTTATACTCATACATCTGTAGCAATAGCTGATGCTATTAAAGCAATAAATACTCCAGTAATTGAAGTGCATATTTCTAATGTTTATTCAAGGGAAGAGTATAGACATAAAAGTTATTTAGCTCCTAATGTTAAAGGAATAATTACAGGTTTTGGTTTACAAAGTTATGAGTTAGCTATTCAAAGTTTTTTGTAAACTTTAATAAATAAGTATATCTAATTAGAAGTAGAATAAAAAAGCTTAGTAATTCAATAGGAAAAAGTTGAATTCTAAATATCCATATAATTGGAATTAATACGAGTAAAATTAGTAATAGTAAAATGTATTTAGAAATCCACCTTGGTGGATTTTTTCTATTTATAAGAAAAGAAATTATAATGTTAGGAGCAAAAGCCCAAAGAATATTAAAATTATTAGGAGCTGTTGAATGATTAGTGAAAAACCACAAGAAAATAATTAAGATTCCAAAAATGCCAGTTGTAAAAAAAATTAAAAAGTCTAACCATTTTGATCGTGAGTTATTTTTAAAATCTTTAATGGTTATAATTAAACCAATAAGGAACAGTATAAAAAAGATTATAAAAGGGCTAATAGCATCTGATTTTAACTTTTTCTCAGGGTAATTTAAAAGGTTTTTAGTGGTAATAACAAGGTCTTCCTCTTTTCCGTTTTTAATAACTTTTGAGCAGGCTAAAGATTTAAAAACGTAGTCAGGTAAGTATAAATATTCTTTTGAAGTAGCTATTTTATCTAGTTTACTGCCTAAGGCAATATTAATACCCAAACTTCCCCATGTATTTGTATGTATTTCATTATTCATGAGTTGTCTAATAGAGGAATTTTCAATAACAAAATCATCTTTAAAAATTACATTATCTCCTAACACATTTTTAATAATATCTGCTGGTTTTGTTGAACAATTATTAAAAAAAGGATCATAAAAATAACTAGCATTGCTTGGAAGAGCATTATTTTCTAAATAGCTAAAAAAACTATTTTTTTGTTTATTAGTAAGGTTTAAAATTTGCTCTTTTGCCCATCTTTGATCTTCATTATAGCCTCTTAAAGAAGGAGGGAAGGAATAGCGAACTAATTTATATTTCATGTAGCCTTTTGTAAAGTTTACATAAAAATTACTTTCAGTTAAATCAAAAAAACCGTAATTATAAATTAAATCTAATTGTAAAACAGGATCTTGTACTCTAATAGCAGTATGACCAAATTTTTCATACAGGGCATAACCTGGACCATAAGTTAGCACACTTACTTCAGCGTAAGCAGAAAGTTTAATGCCTTGTTGAGCATTTGAAAAATTAAAAACAAATAAAACAAAAAATAGAATAAGGTATTTTTTAAGCATAGTTATTGTCTAAAAAAACTGTAATCAAACTTAATAGAAAAAATATTAGAATATAAAGCATTACCAATACTACCAATATTTGTTAAAGCATAATCAATTTGAATGCCTTTGTAATTAAAACCAACACCCAAATTAGGCTGAATTGCTGTGGATTTACTTCCGTCAAATTCAGTAGTATTTTGAATGTTTCCAATACCTAAACGTAAGAACACCATTTTTTCATAATCTAATTGTAATCCCAAAGAAGGGTCTATACTAACAAAATCAGAAGCAATGATATCATTTGTTTTAGTAAACCTCATGTTTAAATCAATTTCAGCAAGTAAGCTAAAAAAACGATTAATAGAAAAACTTTTAGCAATACCTAATTGAGCTTTTGGTTTTGTTATTTCTGTAGTTTCTGGTAATTCTTGGTTTTTTCCTGGAATAGCATTTTTAATTTTTTCAAATTCTGTTTTATTAATAGCCCAAGTGTTAAAAGTTGTGGTAATATCTCGAACCATTAAACCAAATTTCCAATTATTTCTTTCAAATTGAACTCCTGCATCAAAACCAAACCCCCAAGAAGTTGCAAAATCACCAATAACCCTACGTACAATTTTAGCATTTATACCAAGTTGAAAACCATCTAATATCATTTTTCTCGCATAACCAATATTAAAAGCATAATCAGCAGCAGAAAAAAGACTTATTCTATTATAATCAATATTTCCTTGATTATCAATTAATTCTGTTGTGTTTAAAATGTCATCTACACCAAAACGAATTATAGCTATACCTAAAGCACTCCTTTGATCTATAGGCATTGCAAAACCAGCAAAGTTATAATTTGCAATTCCAGCAAAATAGGAAGCATGCATTAAGGAGCCTTGATAATCTTCAACAGCTACTAATCCAGCTGGATTCCAATAAATAGAATTGACATCATTAGTAGATGCTACTACAGATTTACTCATACCTAAAGCGCCAGCATCTACACCAATACTTAAAAATTCATTTGAATAATTTCTGAATTGAGCTTGTAATGTACTTGTAAATAGTACAATAAAAAATAAAAAACGTGTTTTCAATATTTAAGGTTGAATGATATACAAATATCTAAAATACTAAGAACATAACTATCATTTTTAATAGATATTGTTTTTAACATATTTAACTTACTTAAAACCTAAGTTAAAATAACTTTTTCATTGATAAAATCAATAATTTTTTGTTCTAACCAATAATTATGTGAATTAGAAAAAGAAGATAAAAAACCAACATGACCTCCATAGTTTGGAGTTAATAAATAAAAATTAGTAGAATTTTCAGCTTCACTATAAGGGTAACACTCTTTTGTTAAAAAACTATCATCTAATGAGTTTATTAATAGTGTGGTGTGTTTTATGTTAGGTATATAAGGTTTAGAGCTTGCTTTTTTCCAATAATCTTCTGAACTTTCAAATCCAAAAACAGGAACTGTATATTGCTTCTCAATATGTCTAAAACGAGTTGCTTTGAATAATAATTTTTTATCAAGCTTAAAATCAGGAAATTTTTCAGATTTTTTAAGGAGTTTTAATTTCATAGTTCTCAAAAACTCTGTTAAATATATTTTATTTTTAAATTTAGCAAGTTCAGCTTGAGAAGCTGTTAAATCAATAGGAACTGAAATAGCAATTCCTCCTTTTATTTGTTCAGGTATAGCATCATATTCACCTAAATATTTTAAAGCTAAATTTCCGCCTAAACTAAATCCAATAATAAGAATATTTTTGTATTGATATTCTTGGCATAAATAATTTATAATAAAATCTACATCATCAGTTTTACCACTATGGTAAGTTCCTAATAATAAGTTATCTTCACCACTACATCCTCTTAAATTCATGCAAACAGTATCATATCCATTTTTATTAAGTTGTTTAGAAGTAGTGATCATATAGTTTGAATTGGAGCTGCCTTCTAAACCATGAATTAATAAAACAAGAGTATCTGAACCAATACATGAAAAATCTAAATCTATAAAGTCATTATCCCATGTTATAACCCTTTTTCTTTCATAACTAATAGTATCTCTCATGAATAATGGACGATAAATTGTATTAAAATGAGGATTTCTAAAAGGTAAATTTGGTGTAAAGTTAGTTGTGATTTTTGGCATTTGATTTTATTGATTAGCTATTTTTAACAAATATGACAAAAAACAATGAAAAAGTAAAACTGATAAAATGATTTCTTATTTTCGCCTTTAAATTCTATATACTATGAATATTAAAAAACAGATACCTAATTTAATTACTTTAGGAAATTTATTATGTGGAACAATTGCTACAATTTTTGCAGTTAAAGGAGATTTTGTAGGTACAGCAGTTTTAGTAATTATTGGTATTGGGTTAGATTTTTTTGATGGATTTGCTGCTAGGTTATTAAAAGTACAAGGAGAGTTGGGGAAGCAGTTAGATTCCTTGGCAGATATGGTAACAAGTGGAGTAGTACCAGGTATAGTAATGTTACAGTTATTAGTAAATGCAATAGATATTGATGCAGTTGGGTATTTTGGTATTGATGAATATGGAAGGTCTGGAAGTAATTTACCTTATTTAGGTTTATTATTAACATTAGGTGCTGGATATCGTTTAGCTAAATTTAATATTGATGAACGTCAATCCGATAGTTTTATAGGTTTACCAACTCCAGCAATGAGTTTATTCGTTATTTCATTACCACTTATACTTGAATATTCAGGATATTCATTTTTTAATAATATTGTTCAAAATAAATATTTTTTAATAGTTATAACAGTATTACTAACTTTTGTTATGAATACTGAATTACCTTTGTTTTCTTTAAAGTTTAAAACTTTTTCTTTTAAAGAGAATATAGTTAAGTATTTATTTTTAATAGCCTCACTAATACTACTTGTTGCTTTGAAATTTGTAGCTATTCCTATAATTATTTTATTATACATCGTAGTTTCATTACTTCCTTAATAAATAAGTAATGAACACAATAGAAGAATGTCAAAATAAGGATGAAATAGAAAAAATTATTTCTGAAATAAATCATTATAATGATAGTCAAACTGAACGTGTATTACCTGATGTTTGGATTCCTATTGAGTTAATAGCAAAAAATAATAAAAGAGAAATTGTTGGAGGTGTTATAGGTGGGGTTGGTTATTATGCTGGTTTTATGATAAAAATACTTTGGGTTGATGAAAGTGAACGGAAAAAAGGTTTAGGAGGAAAACTTTTAAAACAAGCTGAAGAAATTGCTATAGAGAAAGGGGCAAAGCTAGCGATATTAGAAACATTTTCATTTCAAGCAGAAGGGTTTTATTTAAAACAAGGCTACGAAAATTTCGGTAAAATTGAAAATTTCCCTAAAAAAGGTCAGAACTTTCTATTTTTAAAAAAAGCTTTATGATTTTTATTACAAGAATGTTTTTGATTTTCTTTTTTTCATTCTTAGCAATGTTTTTATATAAAAAGATAGTAGTTTTTAAAAAAGTGAGCTTATTAACCAATAACGAAATTAATGAAGGAGAAAATGAAAAGATAAGTAATAGAGAATCAATTATAATTAATAAACTAAGTTACTCTTTTTTTCTTTTTTCGGGAATTATTGTATTGGGAACTTTAGGTTTAGTTACTGGGAATTTATTAAAATTATTAATTTTAAATTTATCAGTATATTTTAGAGTTATACTTTATGTGTTATTTTATATGCTTCTTATTCGTATCCCTTTTGGAATGGTAAATAGAATGAATAAAGAAGTAATCAAAAACTTAGAAAAAACATTTTTTTCATTACTCGTAATAAGTAGTTTTGTTTTGTCTATTGTGTTTGTAAATAGGGTTTTAGTGATTTAAAACTTCTTTTTCTTTAATTCAAAATCTTTACCTAAATATACTCTACGAACAGTTTCATCTTCTGCTAATTCTTCAGGTGTTCCTTCTTTAAGTATACCTCCATTAAACATTAAGTATGTTCTATCTGTGATAGCTAAAGTAGCTTGAACATCATGATCAGTAATTAAAATACCGATATTTTTATTTTTTAATTGAGCTACAATTCCTTGGATATCCTCTACAGCAATAGGATCAACACCAGCAAAAGGCTCGTCTAATAGTATGAATTTAGGGTCAGAAGCTAAACAACGAGCAATTTCGGTTCTCCTGCGTTCACCTCCTGAAAGTAAATCTCCTCTATTTTTGCGAACATGACCTAAACTAAATTCCTCGATTAGTTCTTCTAAACGTGCTTTTCTTTGCTCTTTATTTCTATCTGTAAATTCTAAAACAGACATAATATTATCTTCTACAGAAAGTTTTCTAAAAACTGAAGCTTCTTGTGCTAAATAACCAATTCCTTTTTGAGAGCGCTTATACATAGCATCTTCGGTAATTTCTTCATCATCTAAGAAAATAGCTCCACCATTAGGCTTTATCATTCCAACAATCATATAGAAAGAAGTAGTTTTCCCAGCTCCATTTGGACCTAATAATCCTATAATTTCCCCTTGTTCTACTTCTAAAGAAATTCCTTTTACAACTTTTCTACTACCGTAAAGCTTTTGTATGTTATCTGCTTTTAATTTCATTTGTGAGTTTAAAAGTTCAATGTTTTAATTTCTTAAAAGTATATAAAAGATATTACTAGCATCATTAAAACATTGTTAAATTGTTTAATTACTTTCTAATACTTCCCAGTACTCGTATGCTTTACGTAAATGTGGAATAACAATGGTACCTCCAACTAAAGTAGCAATACTTAATGTTTCCATTACTTCTTCTTTAGTAACACCACTTTTATGTGCTGTTTCTAAGTGGTAAGCTATACAATCATCACAACGTAAAACTGCAGAAGCAACTAAACCAAGTAATTCTTTAGTTTTTACAGGTAAATGACCTTCTTTAAAAGCGTTAGTATCTAAATTAAAAATACGTTTAATTATTTTATTATCATTGGATAATATTTTTTCGTTCATTTTAGAACGGTATTCATTAAACTCTTGGACTTTTTGAGACATTTTTTTGTTGTTTTTTTATTACATATTTTGAAACATAAATACTTACTTCGTATAGAATCATAATTGGCACTGATACTATCACTTGACTAGCAACATCAGGAGGTGTAATAATAGCTGATAAAATTAATACTACTACTAATGCATGTTTACGGTATTTACGTAAAAATTGAGGCGTTATAAGTCCTATTTTTGATAAGAAAAAAATTACAACCGGTAATTCGAAAAATACAGCTACCCCCAGTAACGTATTTGTAATTAAACTAATATAGGCTCCTAATTTAAAATTCTTAACAATAGAATCTCCAATGGAAAAGTTATAAAAGAAAAAAACTGACATAGGTAAAATTACATAATAACTAAATAGTACACCTAAAAAGAATAATAGTGAAGAAGTAAAAATAAACCCTCGAGACTTTTTTCTTTCTGTACTGTGTAAACCAGGTGCTATAAAACGCCAAAACTCCCACAAAACATAAGGAAAAGCAATAACAAAACCTAGAATTAATGAAGACCATATACCTGTCATTAATTCTTCAGTTGGATTAAGTACTTGTAGTTCTTGAGCAAACTCTATGTTACAAAAACTACTATCTATTCCAATAGCAGAAAAAATTTTACAAAAAAATTGATATGTTGTAAAATCAGGTTTTAAATGGGCTAATAAGAATTCATTAAAAATGAAATTAATATTAACAAATATTACGATTGCTAAAATAAATATTGCAGCAAAACTTCTAACTAAATGCCATCTTAATTCTTCAAGATGGTCTAAAAAAGACATTTCTTTGGTAGCCATTGTTAAAATATTCCTTCTTTTATTAAATCATGTAAATGTACAACACCAACATACTTATTTGAATCATCAATAGCTAATATTTGTGTAATACTATTGTTTTCAAGTGCATCTAATGCATCAATAGCCATAGCATCTATGTGTATTGTTTTTGGGTTTTTACTCATTATATCATTAGCAATTAGCTCATTAATTTTAGTAGTCTTAGCAAGCATACGCCTAATATCTCCATCAGTAATAATTCCAACGATAGAACCATTTTTATCAACTACTGCTGTTACACCTAATCTTTTTTCTGATATTTCAATAATAACCCTTGTTAAAGGGTCAGAAATATTCACTTTAGGTAATTCGTTATTTTTAACAAGGTCAGAAACACGTAAGTATAAGCGTTTACCTAAAGCACCGCCTGGGTGATATTTAGCAAAATCACTACTAGTAAATCCTCTTAACTCAAGCAAACAAACAGCTAAAGCATCTCCCAACACCAATTGGGCGGTAGTACTAGAGGTTGGAGCTAAATTATTAGGACACACTTCTTTTTCAACATAAGAATTTAACAAAAAGTCTGCACTTTTTCCTAGAAAAGAGTCTGGATTTCCTGTTATTGCTATTATTTTATTATTAGAATTTTTTATTAAAGGTACTAACACTTTTATTTCAGGAGTATTTCCGCTTTTAGAAATACAAATAACTGTATCATTTTGTTGAACATTTCCTAAATCACCATGTATAGCATCAGCTGCATGCATAAAAACAGCAGGAGTTCCAGTTGAATTTAAGGTGGCAACAATTTTAGAAGCTATGTTAGCACTTTTACCAATACCAGTAACAATTACACGTCCTTTAGAATTTAGTATAAAGTTTACAGCATTTATAAACGAGTTATTTAATAAATTTGCTAAATTAGCAATAGCATTACTTTGAGAAAGTAATGTTTCTTTAGCAATTGAAAGGATATCGCTTGAGTTTTTCAAGTTTAATAGTTTAAGTATAATTTAAAAGTGTAAAAATAGAAATATTTTAGGTACAAAATCTTTTAATAAAAAGAAAGTTTATATCTTTTATTAATAGTTTTTTTATAAATTAGATTTCTGTTTTTAATTTTATATTAAAAGAAATGAGTATAGAGCAGTCGGATTTATATGAAGCATTAAAGAAAATCTTTGGATTTAATAAGTTTAAAGGTTTACAAGAAAATGTAGTAAATAGCATTTTAAATAATGAGAACACGTTTGTGATCATGCCTACGGGGGGAGGTAAATCATTATGTTATCAATTACCAGCACTAATGAAAGAAGGAACAGCTATTGTTGTTTCTCCATTAATTGCTTTGATGAAAAACCAAGTTGATGCTATAAGGGGGATTTCAGAAAATAAAGGAATAGCACATGTTTTAAATTCATCTTTGAATAAAACAGAAATAAGCCAAGTAAAATCTGATATAGAAAGCGGAATAACAAAGTTGTTATACGTTGCTCCTGAATCACTTATTAAGGAGGAATATGTAACCTTTTTAAGGCAACAAAAAATTTCTTTTGTGGCAATTGATGAAGCCCATTGTATTTCAGAGTGGGGGCATGATTTCAGACCTGAGTATAGAAACCTTAGAGCGATTATTAAACAAATTGATAATGTTCCAATAATAGGTTTAACAGCTACAGCTACAGAAAAAGTACAAGAAGATATATTAAAAACGCTTGGTATGAGTGATGCCAATGTTTTTAAAGCTTCCTTTAACAGGGCAAATTTATTTTATGAAGTACGTCCAAAAACAAAGGAAATAGAAAAAGATATAATTAGATTTATCAAAACTAGAATAGGTAAATCAGGAATTATTTATTGCCTTAGCCGTAAGAAAGTAGAAGAAATAGCACAAGTATTACAGGTTAATGGTATAAATGCGGTGCCTTATCATGCTGGATTAGATGCAAAAACAAGGGTTAAACATCAAGATATGTTTTTGATGGAAGATTGTGATGTTGTTGTTGCTACCATTGCCTTCGGAATGGGAATAGATAAACCAGATGTTCGTTTTGTTATCCATCACGATATACCAAAAAGTTTAGAGAGTTATTATCAAGAAACTGGTAGAGCAGGTAGAGATGGAGGAGAGGGTTACTGTTTAACTTTCTATTCATATAAAGATATTGAAAAGTTAGAGAAGTTTATGGCAAATAAACCTGTAGCTGAACAAGAAGTAGGGCATGCTCTATTACAAGAAGTTGTAGGTTATGCAGAAACATCAATGAATAGGCGTAAATATTTATTGCATTATTTTGGAGAAGAGTTTGACGCTGTAAATGGAGAAGGTGCAGATTTGGATGATAACATGCGTAACCCTAAAAAGAAACATGAAGCAGAAAATGAAGTAGTAAAGCTACTTTCAGTAATTAGAGATACTAATGAAATGTACAAACCTAAAGAAGTGGTAAATACTATAATAGGTAAGGAAAACGCATTATTAAAATCTCATAAAACCACACAACAACCATTTTTTGGAATAGGAAAAGATAAAGACAATCATTATTGGATGGCTTTAATACGTCAAGTATTAGTAGTAGATTTAATTAAAAAAGAAATTGAACAATACGGTGTTTTAAAATTAACCAAAAAAGGAAAAGATTTTATAGGAAGTCCAACATCATTTATGATGACAGAGAATCATGTATATGCTACTGATGACGATGGTACTATTATCACTAATACTAAATCTAATGGTGCTGGTGTAGATAATAAGTTAGTAGCAATGCTTAAAGACTTAAGGAAAAATGTTGGGAAGAAATTAGGAGTACCTCCATTTGCTGTTTTTCAAGATCCTTCAATTGATGATATGGCCTTAAAGTATCCAATAAACTTAGAAGAGTTATCGAAGGTTCACGGTGTTGGAGAAGGTAAAGCTAAAAAATATGGTAAAGATTTTGTAAAATTGATAGCGAATTATGTTGAAGAAAACGATGTAATGCGCCCTGATGACTTAATAGTAAAAAGTACTGGAGTAAACTCTGGATTAAAGTTATACATTATTCAAAATACTGACAGGAAATTACCATTAGATGACATAGCAAAATCAAAAGGGTTAGAAATGCCTGAATTAATTAAGGAAATGGAAGCTATTGTATTTTCTGGAACTAAACTTAATATTGATTATGCAATAGAAGATTTATTAGATGAAGATCAGCAAGAAGAGATAAGTGAATATTTCATGGAGGCTGAAACGGATAAAATACAAGATGCACTTGATGAGTTTGATGGAGATTATGATGAAGATGAATTACGATTGATGAGAATTAGGTTTATGAGTGAAGTAGCAAACTAATTTAAAAGAGTATGAAAACTAGTACGTATTTACATTTTAACGGTAATTGTGAAGAGGCAATGAAGTATTATGCAGATGTTTTAGGTGGTGAAATAACAATGCTAATGCAATTTAAAGAAGCACCTGAAGAAATATGCAATATGATTCCTGACTTTGCAAAAGAACTTATTATGCACTGTACTTTGGAGGTTGGAAATATGGCTATTTTAGCTTCTGACTTCTTAAATGAAAAGGAGGATTTTAAAGCTGGAAATAATTTTGCAATTAGTTTAAATGCAGAAGATGAAAATGAAGCGTTAACTGTTTTTAATGGATTAGCTGAAGAAGGTACTATTTTAATGCCTTTTTCGGAAGCTTTTTGGGGAGGTAAATTTGGAATGCTAAAAGATAAATATGGTGTTAGTTGGATGATGTCCTTAGGTGATAACTCTATTTAAAAAAAATGAATTTAAAAGTAACAGAATATATACTAGACAAAAATAAATGGACGCAAGAGTTAAAACTCTTGCGTTCTGCTTTACAAGAATTACCATTAGAGGAAGATATAAAATGGGGAATTCCAGCTTATTTATATAAAGGGAAAAACATAATAGGGATGTCGGCTTTTAAAAATTATTGTGGTTTATGGTTTCATCAAGGAATATTTTTGAAAGATGAAAACAAATTACTTATAAACGCACAAGAGGGAAAAACAAAAGCAATGAGACAGTGGAGATTTAATTCATTAAAAGATATTGATGTTGAACTAGTAAAAAGTTATGCTCTAGAAGCTATTGATAATGCTGAAAAAGGAAAAGCAATAAAACCACAAAAAAATAAAACACCTATTATAATTCCTCAACAATTACAAAATGAATTGGATAGTAATTCATTACTTCTAGAAAAATTTGATTCTTTCAGTTTAAGTAAACAACGAGAATATGTAAATTATTTAATAGAAGCTAAACGTGAAACTACAAAACAAAAGCGTTTAGAAAAAATAATACCTATGATATTAAAAGGTATAGGTTTACATGATAAATATCGTTAATTGATAAATATTTTATCAATAGTTGAAGTAGAATCACAACGTGTTACGTATAAACTCATGTTTTTTAAACTGTCTTTACCAGTAATATAATATTCAGCACAAGGTTTTTGTCTTGCTTTACTTTTACCAAAATCAACATCTCCATTTTTTAAAATTTGAGAAATATATGAAGTATCAATTTTTTTTGTAGCTAGTATTCGTTTAACATCGTTAGAAAATAGACGTTTTTTAATTCTTATAGATTTTAAAGTTCTTGCATCCATACCATAATCAAAAGAGACATTTTTGTTTTTCCAAAAAAACAATACAGCAACTGAGCCTAATGCTAATCCTATAAGGTAATATCCAAAACGTTTTAATAACTGCATAATTAAATTTTTTCTGAATGCAAAAGTAGAGATAATTAAGGTTAGAGTTATAAAATAATATTAGATTCTTGTGATTTTTATTAAAAAGAAAACCAAAGAGATTATTCTCTTTGGTTTTCCAAGTTATAAATCAGTAAAAGTTAATTTTAAATAGGTATAAAAGCTTGTATTTTATAAAATTCTTTTGAGTTTACACGATCGCCAGAAATATTTGGTCCAGCTGCGAATCTAAACCAAACACCATTATTAAGAGTAGTTTTAATATAAGCGCCTAAGTATTGGTATAAGGTAATTGTATTTCCACTATCTGCTCTTGTTTGACCTAGATGTTCATAAAACCCTCCAATAGATAAACTCTTATTAATTTTAAACCCTGGTATAACCCAATTAAGCATTAAGTCTTGTGAGTTACCTTCACCTCTTAAACTTTTATAATAAGCGGTATATGCTTCAAATTCAAATCTACCAGAATTATAAATCATAAACAAACTAGGTATTATACTTTCAGCAATTTTAGTTTCAGCAGCACCTGATAGTAACTTTCCATGACCAAAACCTAAGCTAGGGTTTAAATAAAGCTTATTATTAGCTAAAGAGTAGCCTAAACCAATACCAGTTTCTAAAAATAAATCTTTACCTTGATTACCAAAAGATGGATTTACCCAAAAAACACTATAAAAAGTTAAATTTGTTTTTGGTTTTATTTGATGTGATCCTAAGAAAACATTATTAAATCCTGCGCCACTATTATGTATAGGCATAATTGCAAAACTTGTTTTATTTTCTTTTTCTTCTTGACTGTAAATGTTAAGTACAGATATAGTAAGTACTACAAATGATATTATTAAATTTTTCATGGTAAAGTTATTTTTTAATTGGTTGATAAATTGAGTTAAAATTTGCTATTCGCTTTTCTAAAAAAGCATCCATTCCTTCTTTTTGATCTTGAGTATTGAATAGAGAATGAAATACTCTTCGTTCAAATACAATTCCATCTTTTAAACTGCATTCTAATGATTGATTAATAGCTTCTTTCGAAGCTATTAATGCAGTTTTAGAATAATTAGCAATGTTTTGGGCGTATTTTATGACATTGTTTAAGAAGTTATTTTGTGAAATAATTTTGGAAGCTAATCCAATGTTCTCTGCTTCTTTAGCTTCAATATTTCTTCCTGAAAGGATAATGTCCATAGCTTTAGATTTACCTACCAAGGAAGTAAGCCTTTGAGTACCACCAATACCAGGTATAACTCCTAATTTTATTTCTGGTTGACCAAATACTGCATTTTCTGAAGCAAGAATTGTATCACACATCATTGCTAATTCGCAGCCTCCACCAAGAGCGTAGCCTGAAACAGCAGCTATTATAGGGGTTTTTATTTTGGAAAATACTTCCCAATATCCAAAATAATCTTCTTCAAACATTTGAGAAAAATTTTTAGAAGCCATTTCTTTAATGTCTGCACCAGCACAAAAAATATTTTCGCTTCCAGTGATAATTATACAGCCAACTGAAGGTGATTTGTCAAATTTTTCTAGCTTAGAAATTAGCTCATACATGGTTTCAGTATTTAACGCATTTAATGCGCTAGGTCGATTTAGCTTGGCAACAACAACCCTTCCTATTTGTTCAAATAGTACGTTCATTTTTATTATGTTTATATTAATTTTTAAGAATCCCAAATAGCTCCATAAGCAGGAATTCCTCTAGATTCCATATTATGAACAACTTTTTGAGTAAGTTTTTGGTTAGATATGCATATTACAGCTTCAGCTTTAAAGTCACTATAAGCTTTATAAGCAAGCTTAACTAGATCGGGTTTTCCATTAGCATCTGTATCCCATATAATAGCATTAGGTTGAACTGCTTTAATTTCATTTACTAATTTTTCACCATATGTTTTTTCTGGATTTCTTGTAGCCCAAATAAGAACGGATGGAGTTTCATTTAATAGTAAATGTGGAATACAAGGACCTATTCCACTTCCTGTAGCAACCCAAATAATTTTTTTAAATAGTTTATCTACGTTACCAACTCCAGCAGTTGGTATACCTTTAACCCAAATTTTTTCAGGTTTATCAGAAATGAAGTTACCAGTCCAATCTCCAGCTCTAGATATGGTTAATCTAAATCCATCTTTGTCAGGAGCAGGAACATTAGCAAAAGAATGCCATTCTAATAAAGGGTTTTTACTTAAAGCAGTAGATGAACCTGCAAAGGGAGTAACCCCATAGTTAAAAGATGTAAGTGCTACATGGTTAGAAGGTTTCACTATTTCGATATCTACTTTTTTAAGTCGTAACCAAGGTAAAATAACGCTTATTGTTAGAGTGATTAATATCCAGAAATTAGAACTGTAAAAAAGTGTATTGTGAGTATTTTGAATATTAATAAACAAAAACATTTGTACCCAAAATAAAATCAGTACTGTCCATCCACCTAATCTATGGGTTAATTCAAATTGATTATGGTATTTTGCTCTAATTTGAGGTAAAGCCATAAGTATGATTACAATTAATAGAGCCAAGATTATAGTGGTTATGATGATAATTTCAATATTAACACCTGGCAAATAATTTAAATAATGGTAGTATAATGAACCTACAAAAATTAAATACCAAAGAGTTCCCATTGATGTGGAAGAACTATGTATGCCACCAAAGTGGTATACTTTAGCACAAATTCTCCTTATAAATAAAGGCCAATTTTTAGGTGGACTAGTTGCGATCTTAAATAATAAATTAATAACATATTGTTGTCTAATTAAAATTCCTAAGGCAAAATTGAATAAAATTATCTGGGCTATTTTATCAATTTCAATTCCTTCTGCTTTAAACCAATTCCAAGTGGTATATGCCTTTATAAAAATACCAATATTTATTAATGAAATAAGTATAAATAAACGATGATATGGTATTAACCAAGGATGTTTTCCTAATCTATATAGAAAACTTTTTTTTGGAGGTAATATGATATTTTCCATGATTTATTTATTTAAAGATTTTTTTAACTCCCTTTTATCAATTTTCCCCCTAGAAGTTTTAGGAAGTTCATTTAAAAAGATAAATTCATTGGGTACATAGTAATATGGTAGTTCTTTCTCTATTGCTTTTTTTATAAGCTCAGTAAGATTAGTTTTAGTTTTTGCTTGTAATCCAATAAATGAAACTAGAAAGTTTTGATGTTTTAATGTTACTGCTCTTTTAACTTCTTTAAAACCTTCAATTATTTTTGAAATAGCATCTAGTTCTACTCTAAAGCCTTTGATTTTTACTTGATCATCAACTCTTCCATAATGAATTAATTCTCCAGCCTCATTCCATTTTCCTAAATCACCAGTATTAAACATTTTACTTTTTTTGGACAAAAAAGGGTCATCTAAATATTTTTTAGCATTTAAAATATCGTTATTTAAATAGCCTTTTGTAACGCAATCTCCACCAGCCCACATAATACCAACCTCACCAATTTTTGTTGGTTTCATATCTTCATTTAAAATATAAACAGTGTTATTAGGAGTTGGTTTGCCAATTGATAATTCACTTGTTCCTGGAATACACTTTTTCATTGTATTCACAATAGTAGTTTCTGTTGGGCCACAAGAGTTGTAAAAATTACAAATTCTTGACCAAGTGTTTGCAAGTATAACTGGACAAGGTTCTCCAGCAACAGCCACAGTTTCTATATTTTTACATTTTTTATAGTTAATTGTAGTTAAAACAGTTGGTGTAGCGATAATTACATTAGCTTTTTGAGCAGTTTCGTTAATATCTTTATCTCTTATTAATAAAGTGCCTCCATTACCTAGGCAACCTAAAACTTCCCAAGCAGCCATATCAAAGGAAATATTTAGCAATTGTGCTACTTTTGTACCTGGTTTTATCCCTAAGTTACCAGGAGAGTTAAAAAGAATATTACATAAGTTTTTATGAGTTACTTGAACTCCATTAGGTAGCCCTGTTGTACCAGATGTAAATAAAATGAAGCAAATTTTATTAATATTATCATTCTTATAATTAATAAGTTTTATGTTGCCATATAAATTTCTGTAAATCTTCTTTTTTAATTCTTTATCAATTAAAATAGTTTGTTTAGTAGAAAAAAAAGATACACTTTCTTTGTAATTTGAAAAGGTTAGTATCATTTTTTGATTACTTAATTCACTAATGTTTTTCAACATTTTTGGAGGTACAATCCGTGGGTCTTGAGGCACATATATTGCCCCTAATTTAAGTGCGGCAACAATACCAATTAGAAAATGAATAGACCGATGTGTGTACAGACCAATAGTGTCTCCAGATTTAATTCCTTTTTGTTTTAAAATAAGAGCTAAAATGGTAGCTTCATTATCTAATTCTTTATAGGTTATTGTATCATTTAAAAATGAAGCAGCTACATTATTAGGAGTTTTTCCTAACCAATATTCAAAAGCATTGAGAACGCTTTTAAATGTAGATGTTGTTTTTTTTGCAATACCATATTCTATAAATAGGTTTTGATTTTCAGGGGACAAATTACTAATAGCATTAAAGTTAAACTCTCTATTTATTTGGTTTACCTCTTTGCTTTGTTTATATAATTCTAAAGAATTAGAACTATGTGATAAAGCTGATTTTTTCATAAAATAGTTTTTAAGTTAGTATTTATGATGTATAAAAAAGCTGCAGCTAATTTTAATGAGGTAAAGAACTTTTATAAGTATCACGGAAGTATCACAGAAAAATCATTTTTATATCACGACTAAATTTTATATGTTAGCCTTTCCCCAGTTTTTTTATGCTATTATACTTGTAAATGAAAAAAGTACTTATTATTGAAGATGATGTTGCAATTTCTAAATTGTTAGAATTTCATTTAATAGACCTTAATTATACTATTATTAAGGCTTTTAAAGGAGATGTAGGTTTAGAGAAAGCTTTAAATGATGATTTTACATTAATAATATTAGATATTACGTTACCTAATATTGATGGAATAGAGGTTTGCAAACAAATTAGGTTAGTAAAGCAAACTCCAATAATAATGCTTACTGCAAAAACTGAGGAACTAGATAAAGTATTAAGTTTGGAGTTAGGAGCAGATGATTATATAACAAAACCTTTTAGTATAAGAGAGTTTATTGCTAGAGTGAAAGCTGTAACTAGGAGGTTTGAAAATACTTCGGGAACCAAAAAAATAATTGAATCTAACAATGAATTAATATTTAAAGAGTTATCTATAAATATAGATAAGCGCAAGGTTCTTTTAAAAAATAAAGAAATAAACTTATCACCAATAGAGTTTGACTTACTTGTTTTAATGGCGTCAAATGCAGGTAAAGTTTATAGTAGAGAGAAATTATTAGAATTAGTATGGGGATATGACTTTGATGGTTATAGGCATACAGTAAATTCACACATAAATAGATTGAGAGGTAAAATAGAAGAAAATATGGTAACCCCTAAATTTATATTAACTACTTGGGGGGTAGGGTATAAGTTTAACGATGAGTTAAAGATACCCTCCCATGAAAAATCACAAAGCAGTATCGAATAAATTAATCTTAAAATTAGGATTTACGTTTTTAACACTAATTTTTATTGTAGGAATAGTGTATATTTCTTTAACATTTTTCTCAGTTAAAAAGTTTTATAGCGAAACTACTCAAAGACTTAATGCTAATATTGCTAATCATTTAATAGAAGAGAAGTTCAAAAAGAATTCTCCTTTTTTAGATGATGGCTCTGTAAATAAAAGTTTATTTGGCGATATAATGCATGATATGATGGCTGTTAATAGAGCTATAGAAGTGTATTTACTAAATGAATCTGGAGAAATTTTGTATTCAGTAGTATTAGATCATACGAATCCGAATAAGCCATTAAAGAAGATTAGTTTATTACCTGTAAAAAAGTTTATACAAAATAAAGAGCAGTATATATTGGGGGATGACCCTAGAGAAGCTGGGAAACAAAAAATATTTTCAGCAGCTCATTTTGTAAAAAATAATAAGGAAGGTTATATATATATAATATTGGCAAGTCAAAAATTTCAACAGATTTGTGATTCACTATTTACCGACTATTTTTTTAAGTTATGTACTAGAACAACTTTATTAACTATGATTTTTGCTGTTTTCATAGGTTGGTTAAGTATTTGGTTTTTAACTAAAAGTTTACGTACAATCATTCATCATGTAAATAAGTTTAAGGAGGGAGATTTGTGTAGTAGAATACCCAACCCATATAATTCTGATTTATCTGTTTTAGCTGTTACATATAATAACATGGCTCAAACGATATCGCATAATATTAAAGAAAAAGAGTCTATAAATAGTTTTAGAAAAGAACTAATAGCTAATGTTTCACATGATTTAAGAACTCCTTTAACAGCTATTAGAGGGTATATAGAAACTTTAAAAATAAAAGAAGGGAGTATTGCTATTAATGATAGAAAAGAGTTTATGGATATAATAGAAAAGAGTGCTTGTTATTTATCCAACTTAGTAAATCAACTATTTGAGTATTCTAAACTTGAAATAAAACAAATTGAAATAAATTTAGAGCCATTTTACCTGACTAATTTAATGTTAGATATTAAACAACGATATGAGATATTAGCAAAAAACAAGAATATAAAAATATCTATGATTGTTAAAACATCATTACCACCGGTAATGGCAGATGTCAAATTAATTGAAAGAGCAATACAGAATATATTGGATAATGCGATAAAGTTTACACCAATTAATGGTAAAATAACAATATACCTATCTAATAAGCAAGGTTATGTTTCAGTTAAAATTAAAGATAATGGACCAGGTATTTATGAGCATGATCAAGAATTAATTTTTGATCGACACATGAAGGCTACATTAACCAATAAGGAACAAGGTATTGGTTTAGGTTTAGCTATCGTTAAAAAAATAATGGAACTTCACAAAACAGAAATAACTGTTAATAGTTATGTAAATAAAGGAAGTGTTTTTGAATTTAATTTACCAAGTTATAATATTAATAATTAGATTTATAGAAACAATAAGTTAATATCTCTATATGGTAAATCAAACCAATCAGCAACTGTTTTGTTTGTTAAAATACCGTGGTAAAAATACATTCCATTTCGTAAGCTTTTATCAAATCGAGCAGCATGTTCAAAGCCACCTTCTTCAGCAATTTCTAATAAATAAGGAGTAAAAATGTTACTTATAGAAAAAGAAGCAGTTCTAGAATACCTTGAAGGTATATTAGGAACACAATAATGTATCACACCACTATCTGTAAAAGTAGGTTTACTATGTGTAGTAATTTTAGAAGTTTCAAAACAACCACCTCTGTCTATACTTACATCAACAATAACAGCACCTTTTTTCATTTGTTCAATCATAGTTTCAGTAACAACTACTGGCGCTCTATTTTTACCTCTTAAAGCACCTATAGCAACATCACATCGCATTAATGCTTTAGCTAATGTTTTAGGTTGAATAGTAGAGGTATAAATTGGAGTATTAATGCAATTTTGTAGTTTTCTTAATTTAGTTATAGAATTGTCAAAAACTTTAACTCTAGCCCCCAATCCAATAGCAGATTTAGCAGCAAATTCACCAACAGTACCAGCACCAATAATTACTACGTCACTTGGAGGAACGCCACCAATATTACCTAATAATAAACCATTTCCACCATTAGCTGTAGTCATTAGTTCTGCAGCTATATGCATAGAGGCAATTCCTGCGATTTCACTAAGTGATTTTACAATAGGGTATACACCATGATCATCTTTTATATAGTCAAAAGCAATGGCAGTAATTCTTTTTTTAGCTAATGCTTCAAAGTATTTTTTATCTTGAGTTTTTAATTGCAAAGCTGAAATAAGAACAGCTTGAGGATTAAGCATTTTAATTTCATCAAGAGAAGGTGGCTCAACTTTTAAAACTATATTACAAGCAAAAACTTCTTTAATATCATAAGAAATTTTAGCTCCAGCATCTGAATATTCTTTATCACAATAATTAGCACCATCTCCAGCTCCAGTTTCAACAACAATTCTGTGCCCATGAGCAACCAATGCAGAAACAGCATCAGGGGTTAAGCTAATTCGCTTTTCTTCAAAATGAGTTTCTTTAGGTAGGCCTATAAAAAGTTCTCCTTTTTGCTTTTTTATTTCAAGCATTTCAGGCTGTGGCATTAATTGTTCTTTAGTAAAAGGCGAAGAAATAGAGCTCATTAGTTAGTTTTTAGTTGAATATTACGTTCACCACTTTCCAATAATGAAAGTTGAATAGTAGTAGCTTCTAAAGGTAGCAAATTTTTAACATTTTCAGGCCATTCAATTAAACACAATTGATTACTGTATAAATAATCTTCTATTCCCATATCGTATGCCTCCTCTTCTGTTTCAATTCTATAAAAATCAAAATGATATACAATTCCATTATTATTAGTATGATATTCATTTACTAATGAAAAAGTAGGGGAGTGAGCCACATCTTCAACTCCTAAGACCTTACAAATTTCTTTGATTAAAGTAGTTTTACCAACGCCCATTTCACCTTGAAATAAAACTATTTTGTTTTGTAAATTTTTAATAACTTCTTCAGCTATTAAAGGTATTTCTTTTAAAGAATAATTTTTATCCATAAAAACAAAAATAAAGAACTTTATGAGAGTATAGAAATTTAGTTTTTATATCTATAATGACCAATAATTTTAAAATTAAATAAGCAATCTTCAAGTATTTGGCCAGCACCTATGTTATGAACAATCATAAAACGTTTTTTATTATTTGATTTTTTATTAACAACTATCCCAATATGAGTAACTCCTCCATGTAAATTCCAACAAACAATATCTCCAGGAAGATAATCTTTAGCATTTGTAGAATTTGTTTTTATAGTGCCCTTTCGTTTAAAAAATGTCATTAAATTTGGAACCCTTCTATGGTCAATGTTGGTGTCAGTTTTTCTTAATCCCCAGATTTTTGGGTATAGATTAAAATTAGATTTCATATCTAGATGAATTTCTTTTTGTAAATCAATACCAAGAATTCTATAGGCACGAATAACTACGTCAGTACAAACACCTTTATCTTTAGGAATATCCCCATTGGGATAAGATATTGAAAAATAGCTAGGATCATAAGTTACTTTTTTTTCAGTTAACTTCATGGCAGCTTTACTGAGTTTGTCGTATTGGTTTTGAGAAAAAATGTTTAAACATAAAGTAAATAATAAAATAAAAAAAAATGTTTTTCTCATTTTATTTAGGATTGTAAACACCACAAGGTATAATTATTTCTTCTAATGAGATACCACCATGTTGATACGTATTTTTATAATATTTAACAAAGTGATTATAGTTATTAGGATAAGCAAAAAATAAATCCTCTTTAGCGAAAATAAAAGGACTGTTTATAGCTACAGATGGTAAAAAAATATCTTTTGGATTTTTTACAGCAAAAACATCTTTATCTTCATAGCTTAAGCTTCTTCCTGTTTTATAACGTAAGTTAGAACTAATATTTTTATCTCCAATTACTTTGGTAGGAGTTTTAGAGTTAATAGTACCATGATCAGTAGTAATAATTAACTTTTGTCCTAATTTTTGTGCTTTTTGAATGATTTCATATAAAGGTGAATTTTTGAACCAACTTACAGTTAATGATCTATAAGCTTTATCGTCACCTGCAAGTTCTTTTATAACTTCCATTTCTGTTTTTGCATGTGAAAGCATGTCTACAAAATTATAAACTATCACAGTCAAATCATTTTGTTTAGTTCCATTATAATTATCAGCTAAATCTTTACCACTTTTTAAAGAAACAATTTTGTAGTATTCGTGCTGTAATGATAAGTTTAAACGTTGAATTTGTGATGTTAAAAAGTCAGATTCATATAGGTTTTTACCACCTTCATCAGTATCATTTTTCCAAAATTCAGGATGTAATTTTTCCATCTCAGAAGGCATTAAACCTGAAAATATTGCATTTCTTGCATATTGAGTAGCAGTTGGTAAAATACTATAGTATGAATGTTCTTCTTCTTTTTTATAATAGTTGTTGATAAATGGTTCTAACACTCGATATTGATCATAACGAAGATTATCAATTACAACCCATAAAACACCTTGGTCTTCACTTAAATTAGGTATAATGTAATCTTTAAAAAGTGTGTGAGAAAATGTGGGTTTATCATCATTAGTTAACCAATCCTGATAGTTCTTCTTAATAAATTTGAAAAACTGAGTATTAGCTTCTGTTTTTTGCGATTCTAAAATTTCAAGCATTCCAGTATCGTTAATGTTTTCAAGTTCAAGTTCCCAATGTACAAGTTTTTTGTATAAATCAGTCCAGTCATCATATGTATTAACCATAGCTAAATCCATAGAGATTTTCCTAAATTCTTGTTGGTAACTAGAAGTAGTTTTTTCTGATACTAATCGAGAATGATCTAAATTCTTTTTTAAGCTTAATAGTATTTGATTAGGGTTCACGGGTTTAATTAGATAATCAGCAATTTTTGAACCTATAGCTTCTTCCATAATATACTCTTCTTCACTTTTAGTAATCATAACTACTGGAAGATTTGCGTTTATTTGTTTAATAGCAGCTAAAGTTTCTAAACCAGTAATTCCTGGCATATTTTCATCTAAAAAAACAATGTCAAAATTTTCTTCGTTTACTAAGTCTATAGCATCTGTACCGTTAGTACACGATGTTACTTTATAATTTTTCTTTTCTAAAAATAAAATGTGTGGTTTTAGTAAATCTATTTCATCATCAACCCAAAGTATATCTATATTTCGCATATGTTTTTTTATCGTGTTAGCTTATATTTAACGCTAAATATAAGTTTTGTTGTATTTGTAAAAGCTAAAAATACGTTAATAAAGCTATCGGTTATTTGGTTTTGTTAATAAATTATAATTCTTTTGCTTAAAATTGAAGCAATTATCTATTTTGAATAAGCCACAAACAAATAAATTAAAAATATTAAATGATCCAATTTATGGATTTATATCTATACCTAACACGTTAATTTTTGACATTATTGAGCATCCTTTTTTTCAACGATTAAGGAGAATTACTCAAATGGGATTATCAAATTTGGTATACCCAGGAGCAAATCATACTCGTTTTCATCATGCAATAGGATGCATGCATTTAATGCAAAAAGCAGTTCTTGTATTAAGAACAAAAAATGTTGAAATTTCTGAAGCAGAAGAGAATGCCTTATGTATAGCAATTTTGCTACATGATATTGGTCATGGAGCATTTTCTCATGCATTAGAGCACAGTATTGTTAATGGAATATCTCATGAAGAAATTTCATTAAAATTTATGAGAGAATTAAACGAAGAGTTTAATGGGAAATTAAGTTTGGCTATTGAAGTTTTTGAAGGGAGATATCATAGAAAGTTTTTATACCAATTAATATCAAGTCAGTTAGATATTGACAGGTTAGATTATTTAAAAAGAGATAGTTTTTACACAGGTGTTACTGAAGGAAATATTTCGTCTGATAGGTTAATAGCTATGATGAATGTAATTGATGATGAGCTAGTGATAGAAGAAAAAGGGATTTATTCTGTTGAAAAGTTTATTATTGCCAGACGCTTAATGTATTGGCAAGTATATTTACATAAAACAGGAATCGTTGCTGAAAGTATTTTAGTCAATGTATTAAAAAGAGCAAAAGAGTTAGCATCTAATGGAGTAGAATTGTTTGGAAGTAAAGCGTTAAAACATTTTCTTTATAATACAATATCAAGTAATAATTTTACTAAAGAAACTTTAAAAATATTTTCTAGATTAGATGATTATGATATTTTATCAGCTATTAAAGAATGGATAAATCATGACGATTTTATTTTATCAAATTTATCTAAAATGATTGTTAATAGAGAGTTACTCAAGATTAAAATTCAAGAAACTCCATTTACTGATAAGTCGATAAAAGAAACAATAACCATAGTAAATGATAGGCTTAACTTAAATAAAGAAGCACTTAATTACTTTGTGTTTTCTAATAAAATTTCAAATCAAGCATACAACACCGAAAAACCTATAAAAATATACACAAAAAAAGGGAAATTGAAAGATATTGCTAAAGCATCAGATCAATTAAATGTTTTAGCTTTAACCAAACCAGTGGTGAAATATTACCTTTGTTACCCTAAAATACTTGTTCAAAGTTAAATGATCTTGTTATTAAAAGATGTAATTAAACAAAAATAATTACTTTTGCGATTAATGAAATTCAAAGCAAAACAAATAGCCGAAATTTTAGAAGGAGAGATTGTAGGTAATCCAGAAGCCGAAGTATCGAAGTTATCTAAAATTGAAGAAGGTGAATCAGGTTCATTAACCTTTTTATCAAATCCTAAATATAATTCATATTTATATACTACTGAAGCTAGTATAGCGATTGTAAATAAAAGTTTTGAGCCTGAAAAAGAAATTAGCACAACTCTAATTAAGGTTGAAGATGCTTATAAAGCTTTCTCTAAATTATTAGAATTTTATAATGAAGTAAAAAATAATAAAGAAGGAAGAGAGAACCCTCATTCAATAGCTGATTCAGCAAAAATAGGTGCTAAAGAGTATATTGGAGCTTATAGTTATATAGGAGAAAATGTAAGCATAGGAGAAAATGTAAAAATCTACCCTAATTCTTATATAGGAGATAACGTTACTATAGGAGATAATTGTACATTATTTTCGGGTGTAAAAGTATATTCTGAAACCCAAATAGGAAATAATTGTAAAATTCATTCAGGTTGTGTAATTGGTTCTGATGGATTTGGTTTTGTACCAGATGAAAACGGTGAATATAAAGCTGTTCCTCAAATAGGAAATGTTATTATTGAAGATAATGTTGATATTGGTTCTAATTCAACAATTGATAGAGCTACTTTAGGTTCTACAATTATAAGAAAAGGTGTTAAATTGGATAATCAAATTCAAATAGCACATAATGTTGAAATAGGTAAACATACGGTTATTGCTTCTCAAACTGGTGTAGCTGGTTCTACTAAAATTGGAGAGTATTGTATGATTGGAGGACAAGTTGGAATTGTTGGACATATAACAATAGGCAATAAGGTTAGAATACAAGCACAATCTGGTATTGGAAAAAGTTTAAAAGATGGAGACGTAGTTCAAGGTACCCCAGCTTTTAATTATTCAGATTATAATAAATCTTACGTACATTTTAAAAATTTACCAAACATAGCAACTACTATTCATAAAATTGAAAAAGAGTTGAATACTCGACAAAACAAAAATGAGTAAAAAACAAACAACAATAAAGAATGAAATAACATTATCGGGTGTAGGGTTACATACTGGTAATGAGGTAACAATGACTTTTAAACCAGCGCCAGTAAATAACGGATATTCATTCGTTCGTGTTGATTTAGAAGGAAAGCCAACAATTGAAGCAAAAGCTGAGTATGTTACAAATACTCAAAGAGGGACTAATCTTGAGAAGAAAGGAGTGCAAATTCAAACTTCTGAACATGTTTTAGCAGCTGCAGTAGGTTTAGATATAGATAATTTAATTATTGAAATTAATGCTTCTGAACCACCAATAATGGATGGATCATCTAAATTTTTTGTAGAAGCTCTAGAAACTGCAGGATTAGTTGAGCAAGATGCTGAAATACAAGAATATGTAGTTAAAGATATAATATCTTTTAAAGATGAAGAATCTGGTAGTGAAATAATATTAATGCCAGCTGATGAATACCAAGTAACTACTATGGTAGATTTCGGAACTAAGATATTAGGTACCCAAAATGCTACATTAACTAAAATTTCTGATTTTAAAGAAGAGATTTCAGCAGCTAGAACATTTAGTTTTTTACATGAAATTGAAATGTTATTAGAAAACAACTTAATTAAAGGTGGAGATCTTAACAATGCTATTGTTTATGTAGATAAAGAGTTATCAGATACAACAATGGAAAAGTTAAAAAAGGCTTTTAAAAAGGATAATATAGCAGTTAAGTCAAATGGTATTTTAGATAATTTGAATTTGCATTGGGCAAATGAAGCAGCTAGGCATAAGTTATTAGATGTTATTGGTGATTTAGCACTTGTTGGAACTCGTATTAAAGGAAAAGTAATAGCTAATAAGCCTGGGCATTTAGTGAATACTCTTTTTGCAAAGAAGTTAGCTAAAATCATAAAGTTAGAAAAGCGAAACAATGTTCCTAAATATGATTTAGATCAACCTCCTTTAATGGATATCCACCAAATAATGGATATTTTACCGCATCGTCCACCATTTTTATTGATAGATAGAATTATTGAATTATCAGACACTCATGTTGTTGGGATGAAAAATGTAACAATGAATGAAAATTTCTTTGTTGGACATTTTCCTGGTGCACCGGTAATGCCTGGAGTTTTACAAGTTGAGGCAATGGCTCAATGTGGAGGAGTATTAGTTTTAAATACGGTTCCTGATCCAGAAAACTACTTAACTTATTTTATGAAAATGGATAATGTTAAGTTTAAACAGAAAGTATTACCAGGTGATACTTTAACATTTAAAGCAGAATTGATAGGACCAATACGTAGAGGTATTTGTCATATGCAATCTTATGCATATGCTAATGGTAAATTAGTATGTGAAGCCGAATTAATGGCTCAAATTTCTAAAGTGAAATAAATTATGAATCAACCTCTAGCATACGTACACCCTCAAGCAAAAATTGCAAGAAATGTAGTTATTGAACCTTTTACAACAATACATGCAAATGTAGAAATTGGATCAGGAACTTGGATAGGATCAAATGTTACTATAATGGAAGGAGCACGTATAGGTAAAAATTGTCGTATTTTCCCTGGGTCTGTAGTTTCTGCAATACCCCAAGATTTAAAGTTTGATGATGAAGAAACAACTGTTATTATAGGTGATAATGTTACTATAAGAGAGTGTGTAACCATAAACAGAGGAACTTCTGATAGAATGAAAACAGTTATAGGTAATAATTGTTTAATAATGGCATATTGCCATATTGCACATGACTGTATTGTTGGTGATAATTGTATTTTTTCTAATAATACTACATTAGCTGGGCATGTAACAGTAGGAGATAATGTTGTATTAGCAGGAATGGTAGCAGTTCATCAATTTGCTTCTGTAGGAAAGCATGCTTTTGTAACAGGAGGGTCATTAGTTAGAAAGGATGTACCACCTTTTGTTAAGGCTGCACGTGAACCTTTGTCATATGTAGGAATTAATTCAGTAGGTTTAAGAAGAAGAGGTTTTTCAACAGAAAAAATAAGAGAGATACAGGATATTTATAGAATTTTGTATCAGAAAAATTATAATAATACTCAAGGAGTTGAGATCATTGAAGCTGAAATGCAAGCAACTTCTGAAAGAGATGAAATTTTACAATTTGTAAAAGATTCTCATAGAGGTATCATGAAAGGATATTTTAAAGCGAGTTAACAATATAGAATTGTTAATAATTTAAGAACTAATAAAAACATAAGAATATAAAATGGCAACAACATCAGATATTAAAAACGGATTATGCATGAGATATAACAATGACATTTATAAAGTTGTTGAATTTTTGCATGTTAAGCCAGGAAAAGGACCTGCATTTGTTAGAACAAAATTAAAAAGTGTTACTAGTGGTAAAGTAATAGATAACACTTTCCCTTCAGGAAGAAAGATTGATGATGTTAGAGTTGAAACTCACAAATTCCAATATTTGTATAGTGAAGGTGAAACATTTCATTTTATGAATCAAGTTGACTATTCTCAAATTACATTAGAAAAAAGCACTTTAGATGCTCCAGATTTAATGAAAGAAGGAGAAGTTGTAACTATTATTATTAATTCAGAAGATGATATGCCTTTATCAGTAGATATGCCAGCAAGTGTTATCTTAGAAGTAACACATACTGAACCAGGTGTTAAAGGAAACACAGCAACGAATGCAACTAAGCCAGCTACAGTTGAAACTGGTGCAAGAGTAAATGTTCCTTTATTTATAAATGAAGGAGATAAAATAAAGATTGAAACGACTAAAGGTACATACCAAGAGCGTATAAAAGAATAATTAATATTCCCGCTAAGGCGGGAATTTCTTTTTAAAATGAAATTTAAAAAAGCACAAACTTTAGAGCAAATAGCTACATTATTAAATATTGAATATGTTGGCGAAAAAAACTTTACTATAACAGGAATCAATGAAATTCATGTTGTAGAAAAAGGTGATATTGTTTTCGTTGATCATCCTAAGTACTATGATAAAGCTTTAAAGTCAAAAGCAACTACTGTTTTAATTAATAAAAAGGTAGAATGTCCTGAAGGAAAATCGTTATTGATTTCTGATGATCCTTTTCGTGATTTTAATAAAATAACAAAGTATTTTAACCCTTTTATAGCTTCAAAAACAATTGTTTCAGAAACTTCAATAATAGGAGAGGGGACAATAATTCAACCAAATGTTTTTATCGGAGAAAATGTTTCTATAGGTAAAAATTGTATAATTCACCCTAATGTAACAATTTATAGCAATTGTAGTATAGGTGATAATGTAACGATCCATGCTAATACTGTTATAGGAGCAGATGCTTTTTATTATAAAAACAGGCCAGAAGGATTTGATAAGTTAATTTCAGGAGGAACTGTTATTCTTGAAAATAATGTAGATTTAGGAGCATCATGTACTATAGATAGAGGAGTAACAGGTAATACTACTATTAAAGAAGGTACAAAAATTGACAACCAAGTTCATATTGGTCATGATACTGTTGTTGGAAAAAAATGTTTAATAGCCTCACAAACTGGGATTGCAGGTTGCGTAATAATAGAAGATGAAGTAACTATTTGGGGGCAAGTTGGTACAAATAGCGGAATTACCATTGGTAAAGGAGCTGTTATTCTAGGACAAACAGGAGTAACTAAATCTATTAAAGGTGGTAAATCGTATTTTGGAACCCCAATTTCAGAGTCTAGAGAAAAGTTAAAAGAGATCGCAGAAATTAAACGTTTCTTAAAAGAACAAAAAAAGAAATAAAAGTTTCAAAAATAAGTTCTAAAAAACTATTTTTGTCATAGCAAATTTAAAAATAAAAACAAACCAATGAGTGTTTTAGTAAATAAGGATTCAAAAATTATAGTACAAGGATTTACTGGTAGTGAAGGAACTTTTCATGCTGGTCAAATGATAGATTATGGAACCAACATTGTTGGAGGTGTTACACCAGGTAAAGGAGGTCAAGAGCATTTAGGTAAACCAGTTTTTAATACAGTAGATGAAGCTGTACAAAAAGCAGGAGCTGATACTTCTATTATTTTTGTGCCACCAGCATTTGCTGCTGACGCTATTATGGAATCAGCTGAAGCAGGAATTAAAGTAATTATTTGTATTACTGAAGGTATTCCTACCGCTGATATGGTAAAAGTAAAAGCTTATATCGACGCTAAGGAAGATTGTACTTTGGTAGGACCTAACTGTCCTGGAGTTATTACTCCTGATGAAGCTAAAGTAGGAATTATGCCAGGGTTTATTTTCAAAAAAGGAAAAGTTGGTATTGTTTCTAAATCAGGAACATTAACATATGAAGCAGCTGATCAAGTTGTAAAACAAGGTTTTGGAATAACTACAGCTATTGGTATTGGAGGAGATCCTATTATTGGAACTACAACAAAGGAAGCTGTTGAGCTATTAATGAATGACGAAGAAACTGAAGCAATCGTAATGATTGGTGAAATAGGTGGTAACTTAGAAGCTGAAGCTGCTCGTTGGATTAAAGCTGATGGTAATAGAAAACCTGTTGTAGGTTTTATAGCAGGACAAACTGCACCAGCTGGAAGAACAATGGGACATGCAGGAGCTATTGTAGGTGGTGATGATGATACTGCTCAAGCAAAAATGAAAATATTAGCTGAAAACGGAGTTCACGTTGTTGAATCTCCAGCTAAAATAGGTGAAATGGTAGCTAAGGTTTTAGCTTAATTTAACCATAAATCAAAAAAAAATGTTGAATTAACATAATTTAACTAAATAAAATCCGTTGAATTTGTAAATTCAACGGATTTTTTATTTTAATCAAACACTATTAATTATCATGATGAAATTTAAGTTGCTATTAGTTAGCATGTTACTTGTATTTGTGTCGAGTTGTAAACAATCAACTACTACAAATAATGAAGTAAAAACAGAACAAAAAACAGATGCAAATGGTTTTGCATATGAAACTGTTGCAAATGATCCTACAGGACTTCGTTTGTACACACTAAAGAATGGTTTAAAAGTATATTTAAGTAAAAATACTGATGAGCCTAAAATTCAAACTTATATTGCAGTTCGTGCAGGATCAAATTATGATCCAAAAGAATCTACTGGTTTAGCTCACTATTTAGAGCATATGGTATTTAAAGGAACTCATAAAATAGGAACTTTAGATTGGGAAAAAGAAAAAGAATATTTGAAAAAAATTTCTGACTTATATGAGCAGCACAGAACAGAAGAAGACCTTGAAAAAAAGAAAGCTATTTATAAAGAAATTGATAAAGTTTCTTTAGAAGCATCTAATTTTTCTATCGCTAATGAATATGATAAAATGACTAGTTCATTAGGTGCAACAGGTACTAATGCACATACATGGTTTGAAGAAACTGTATATAAAAATAAAATTCCTGCAAATGAATTAGATAAGTGGTTAAGCTTAGAGTCTGAGCGTTTTAGTACGTTAGTTCTACGTTTATTTCATACAGAATTAGAAGCTGTATTTGAAGAGTTTAATAGAGGACAAGATAATGACTTTAGAAAACGTTATGCTGCAATGTTAGAAGGGTTATTTCCTAAGCACCCTTACGGACAACAAAAAACTATTGGTACAGCTGAACATTTAAAAAATCCTTCTTTAGTTGATATCAATAATTATTTTGACAAATATTATGTACCTAATAATATGGCAGTAGTGTTAGTTGGAGATCTTGATTTTGATGCTACAATTAAAAAGGTAAACGATAATTTTGGTAAATTCGAGAAAAAAGAATTAACACATCCAGTGTTACCAAAAGAGGATGCAATAACTCAACCGGTTATAAACGAGGTTTTTGGTCCAACATCAGAAAGTGTTTCTATAGCGTATCGTTCTAAAGGAGTAAATTCTGAAGAAGAGAAGTTAGTTACTTTATGTGATATGATTATGGCTAATGGAAATGCAGGTTTATTAGATTTAAACTTAAATCAAAAGCAGGTTGTTCAAAGAGCTGGTTGTTCTCCTACATTTTTAAATGATTATGGATACCATAATTTTACTGGTAATCCTAAATCAGGGCAAACTTTAGAAGAAGTTAAAGATTTATTACTTGAGCAAATCGAAAAATTGAAAAAAGGAGAGTTTGACGAGTGGATGATTGAAGCCGTTGTAAATGATTTAAAATTAAGTCAAACACGACAATATGAAAATAATACTGCATTAGCAAGTGCATATTATAATGCATTTATTCACCATGAAAAATGGGAAAATAAAGTTAAGTTTTTAAACGACTTAAAGAAAGTAACTAAAAAAGAATTAGTAGACTTTGCTAATAAGTTCTACCAAAATAATTATGTAGTTACTTATAAAAGAAAAGGGGAAGATAAGAATATCGTAAAAGTTGAAAACCCTGGAATAACTCCTGTAAATTTAAATAGAGGTAAAAGTTCTGAGTTTATTCAAGCTTTTAATAAAGTTGAATCTGCTACTTTAGAACCTAAATTTATAGATTATAAAACTGCAATCAAGGAAACTAAAACAGCAAACGATATAAATGTTTCTTTTATAACTAATCAAAAGAATGACTTATTTGATTTAAATATCATTTTTGATATGGGGGGAGATCATAATAAGAAATTAAGCTTAGCTGCTGGTTATCTAGAATACATTGGTACTGATAAGTATTCAGCTGAAGAAATTAAAAAAGAGTTTTATAAATTAGGTATTAACTATTATGTAAGTGCTCAAAATGATAAAACGTATGTAGGTTTAAGAGGATTGAAAGAGAACCTGTCAAAAGGACTTGAATTACTTGAACATTTATGGGATAATGCCAAAGCTGATCCAGAAGCATATGCTAAGTATGTAGAAAAAATTTACAAAGGACGTCAAGATGGTAAAACTCAAAAAGGGAATATTCTATGGGGTGGATTAATGAACTATGGTAAATATGGTGAAAACTCTCGTTTACGTGATATTATGCAAATAGACGAGTTAAAAGCAATCAATCCAGAAGAATTAGTGAATATTGTAAAAGATATGAAAAACTATAAGCAACGTATTTTTTATTACGGAAAAGATGTTGATGCTGCTGTTTCTGCTTTAAATACTCACCATAAATTATATGGAGAATTAAAAGATTACCCTGAGAAAAAAGTATATAAAGAAACTGAAACAGGAGGTAATGTATTTTTTACTAACTATGATATGGTTCAAAGTGAGCTATTATTTTTAGCAAAAGGTGCTCCGTTTGATCCTAAAAACTTAGCAGCATCAACATTGTTCAACACTTATTTTGGTAGCGGATTATCATCAATTGTATTCCAAGAGATTAGAGAAAGTAAGTCTTTAGCTTATTCTGCATTCGCATCTTATAGTAATGCAAGTAAAAAAGATGATTCAAATTATGTAATGGCGTATGTAGGTACTCAAGCAAATAAATTATCACAAGCAGTTGATGCTATGATGGATTTAATGAATAATATGCCAGAAGCTGAAAAGCAATTTAATGCAGCAAAAGAAGCTACATTAAAGAAAATTGCAGCTCAAAGAATTACAAAATCTAGTATCTTTTGGTCTTATGAAAGATTAAAGAATTTAGGTATTGATAATGATAATCGTGAAGAAATGTATAACACGATTAAAAATATGACTATAACTGATTTAAAATCGTTCTTTGATAAAAATGTTAAAGGGGAATCATATAACGTAATGGTAATAGGAAATAAGAAAGATTTAGATGTTAAATCGTTACAGAAATTAGGTAAAATTACTGAGTTAGATGTAGATAAATTATTTAATTACGTAGATAAAAAAGAGGTGAAGCAATAAGTTAACCTTTCTTAAAACTATTCAAAACCATAGATTTATTATATAAAATCTATGGTTTTTTTTATAGCTAAAAGAGAAATTACAAAGTGATATTTTTAAACTTGAAAATTATAGATTAAAGAGTATTATAGTATATTTGCTATAGTTAAAACAACTAATAAATGAAACTTTTAGAAAATAAAACAGCAATTATAACTGGAGCAACCAGAGGTATTGGTAGAGGAATTGCCTTAGAATTTGCAGCACAAGGAGCTAATGTTGCTTTCACGTACAGTTCATCTGTAGATGCTGCTAAAGCATTAGAAAAAGAATTAACAGATTTAGGTGTAAAAGCTATAGGATACCAATCTAATGCAGCTGAATTTGATGCAGCTCAAGAATTAGCTAAAGATGTTTTAAAGGAATTTGGAACAATAGATATTTTGGTAAATAATGCAGGTATTACTAAAGATAATTTATTAATGCGTATTTCTGAAGATGATTTTGACAAGGTTATACAAGTAAATTTAAAGTCTGTTTTTAATTTAACAAAAGCTGTAATTCGTCCAATGATGAAACAACGTGCAGGCTCAATTATTAATATGAGTTCTGTTGTAGGTTTAAAAGGAAATGCAGGGCAGGCAAATTATGCTGCTTCTAAAGCTGGTATTTTAGGTTTTTCTAAATCTGTAGCATTAGAGTTAGGTTCTAGAAATATAAGAAGTAATGTAGTTGCTCCTGGTTTTATTGAAACTGAAATGACTGCTAAGTTAGACGAGAAAGTAGTTGAAGGCTGGCGTAATGAAATTCCTTTAAAAAGAGGAGGAAGTCCTAAAGATATAGCAAATGCTTGCGTGTTTTTAGCATCTGATATGAGTGAGTATATTACAGGGCAAACATTATCAGTTGATGGAGGAATGCTTACATAGTATAAAATTTGCAAATTATCAATTTGTAATAAAATTTTATAAAAAAACCTATTTCAGTTTTGAAATAGGTTTTTTTATAATAATGATTCCTTTAATGTTTTATACCTTGTTCTACCTACAGGTAGGATATCATTGTTTTTTAACTCAATAGAGTATTTGCTTCCTGACTGTATTATTATTTCCTTAATCTCTATAATTTTAACCAAATAAGATTTATGAATGCGGTAAAAGGTTTGAGGTAATAGTTGAGAAAGTTTTTCTAAAGATTTATCATGTAGCTCTTTTTCTCCATTTGTTAGGTAAACCTCAGTGTATACACCTGCTCCCTTTATGTAGATTACTTCATTAATATTAATTAACTGAATCCCATTTCTTTTTTTTATTGCTAAAAACTGTAAATTTTCAGTAGTAACCCCTTCTTTTTTAATAATTCTATTAAAAGCTTGATCTAACCTAGATTTATTGAACGGTTTAGGTATAAAATCTAATACTCCGTATTCAAAAGCAGTTAAAGCTTCATGTTTATTTGCAGAAATAATAATTGTATGAAAATCTTCTGATACACTATTTTTTAAGATGTTAAATCCACTTTCACCGTTTAAATTCAAATCAAGTAAAACTAAATCAAGTTTGTTTTTTTTGATATAGTCTAGTCCTTCAGGTAATGAGTACAAACAAGTTATATTTTCTAAAGCATTTAAAAAGAATTCTTTGGTCATACGTTCAATTCTTTTTGCAATTCTTGACTCATCTTCAATAATTAAAATTCTCATATGTTGTTTATTTTAATTACATTTTCCCAACCATTATTTATAGAGTTAGAGGTAAACTCCCATGATTGACCATAGCTTTCAGTTAATCTTGCTTTTACATATTTAAACCCTGTACCTCCAGTCTTATTTTTAATTTTATTTCGTACTTCTCCATAGGTTATAAATGTATATATTAAATTTTCATTAGTTGATTTTACACTTAATTTAAATTTCATAGTATTGTTATTTAAAGGAGAGCAGTGTGTAATTCCATTCTCAAGAAGTGTGTGAATAACTGCAGGAGGAATGGTTTGGTTTTTATCATTTAATACGCCTTCATCTTCCCAAATATAATCGACTTCTTTTCTATATTTCATAATATTTAAATGACTTTTACATAGCTTTATTTCTTGTGATATAGGAATTAATTTTTCATTTTCAACTTGATTTAATACATCAAATTCTTCTGCTAGTGCTTCAATAAATTCCACACCTTTTTCAGGAGATTCTTCTACCCAATCTATTAAAGATGTTAATGTATTCATTAAAAAGTGAGGTTGAATATTCTTTTTAAGTAATTCATATTTCAATCGTGTAGACTCAGCTATTGAATACTCAAAGGCTACTCTTTGATCTTTTAGTTTTACAGACAATAAATAAAACATACATAAAGAAATGATACTAAAACTAACAAATAAACTAACATCATAAATTGAAATTTTATAAATGATAAAACTTAATATCAAACCTATTAAAATAATAATAGCACTTTTTTGCTTTTTATAGATAGCATAAGAAATTATCATAGTTGAAGATAGCCACATCATCTGTGATAGAAAAAGAGCTGTTAAATCAAATGAATGAGAATAAAACCTATAGATTAACAATAAGAAAATAGCATACACTACTATAAGTTTTTTAAAATGTTTGAAAGGAAACTGAATAGAAAAATAATAAGGAACCAAAAAAGAAATTAATAAGGTTAAGACACCAATTACTTTTAAACGAAGTATGAAACTTGAATAATGTATAGGTATGTAAAACTTAATATATTCCATAATAATTAGGAGAAAAAACAAAAGACTAGATAAACTGAATAGCAACATTGTATATTGTTTTTTATCATTAATGAATAAAAAAAGATAGTAAATACAAGTAAGCAAAAATGCTCCTGCTAAAATGTTTATATAAATAGTATCTTTTAATTTATATGTTATTAGGTAATCATATTCTAATATATACGTATAAACATTTCGTGTATCTTTTTTTTCATAAAGTTGAGACATTCTTAAGGCTATAGAATGATTACCTTTATTAAGTAAGCTATTGGGTATAATAAAACTTTCATTGGTTGTCCCTATTTTTTCTCTTTTAAGTTCACTTCCAGGCACCCCATTTCTACCAATAAAAATTCCATCCCAATAAACTTCGTAGGCACCAAAAGAATGAATACCTAAACCAATTACCTGAAGAGAATCTGGAGATTTTGTGATATTAATTTCTTTTCTAGCCCAAAATATTTTATCCTTTTTTGGAATTATCTTTTGTGTACTCCATTCGCTGTCATCATAATTTTTTTTAGCCCATAAACTATTGTCTCCAATTTTAAATAAAGTTTCTGAGACATCTGTCATAATATATCTACTATCATTTTTTGTATGATAGCATGAGCTAAAAAGAAGAAAGATAATTATGTAAAGTGCTTTTTTCATCTGACATATTTCTTACTGTAAAAATATAGTAAATAAAGGTGTTTTTAGAGTAGTTGACAAAACAATAGAGCAGTTTACATAAGAATATAAAAAAGAAGTAGGTAAAGTATTGAATTTTGAAGAAAATTAAAATATTCAAGTTATGAAGTTACTTATTACGTCTTTAAGTTTTTTGTTTATTAGTTTTTCAATTTATGCTCAAAAAAATACCGGCATAGGACAAATATCAGGTATAATAACAGACAGTATAAATGAACCTTTACCCTATGCTACAGTTGTATTAAAAAATATTAAAAAAGAAATTATTGAAGGAACTGTAACTGAAGAAAGAGGAAATTTTGTTTTTACTAAATTAAATAAAGGTGAGTATTTTTTAGAAATTCAATATATAGGTTTCATTTCTATAGAAAAATCAATAAAAATTTTTGATAATAAAAAAAGCATTGATCTAGGTAGTATTGCACTGAAAGAAGACTCTAAGACATTAGAAGAGGTTATTGTAAAAGGAGAAGCGTCTGAAGTTTCTTTAAAATTGGGTAAAAAAGTATTTAGGGTAGGTAAAGACATTACTACACAAGGAGGAGTTGCAACAGATGTTCTTAATAATGTGCCTTCCGTTAATGTAAGCCCTAATGGTACTATAAGTTTACGAGGAAATTCAAATGTTCAAATTTTAATTAATGGAAGAAGATCAGGTTTAACTCAGGCGCAAGCATTAGAGCAGTTATCTGCAGATGTTATAGAAAAAATAGAGGTAATAACAAATCCTTCAGCAAAGTATGATGCTTCAGGAGGAGCTGGTATTATTAATATAATTCTAAAGAAAAATAGAAAATCAGGTTTAAATGGTCAGGTACGGTTGGTAGCAGGAATTCCAGATGATTATAGAGCTTTAGGAAATGTGAATTTTAAAACTAAAAAGTTTAATTTTTTTACAAACTTAGGAATTCGTTATACAAATTATGAAGGAGATTATTCAAAAAAGCAGGAAACAATAAAAAATGGAGTTACAACATATTTAACTCAAAATGAAGATGAAAATAGACATGATGATGGGAAGTTATTTTATTTTGGAACCGATTATTATTTAAATGCACAGAACACCATAACTCTAGCTTATTACAGGAATGAAACTGAAGATACTGATACAACATCATTAGATTATGATATTTCAACATCTATGAATATTAAAAACTCAATTTTCACCCTTGGAAATTCAAAAGAAAAAAGAGATTATAATCAATTAGAAGCCAATTACACTAAAGAATTCGATTCGAGTAACACTAAATTCACTATAGATTTTCAATACGACTTTTGGAACAGTAATAAAATTTGGAATTTGGAAACTGAACAAACCTATCCAATAAAAGCTCCAATAGCAACAATTCAAACTAGTGGTATAACAAATACTGATGATATTACCATTCAAACTGATTACACAACTACTACTGGAAAAAAAGGGCATTTAGAGTTTGGAGGAAAGTATGAAAACAGAAAAATTGTAAATGAATTTTTAGCTGAAGAATTAAAAAATGGAAGTTTTGAAATTATTAATGGGATCAATAATAAATTAAATTATAAAGAGAAGATAATTGCAGCTTACACTCAATATAATACTAAAATTAATAAATTTAATTTTCAATTCGGTTTGCGTTTAGAAGCAACAAAAGTATCTATAGGTAGTGAAATTAAACAATTAAATTTAAAAAATAATTATACGAATTTATTTCCTTCAGCAACTATTGGGTATGAGTTTAAAAATAACTTATCAGGGCAACTTAGTTATAGTAAAAGAATTAGAAGACCTTCTTTGTGGCAATTAAATCCCTTTTTGGAGTTAAAAGATTTTACAGCACGCTTTACTGGTAATCCTTTGTTACAACCAAGTTATACAGATTCATTTGAGCTATCTTTTAACTATAGAAAAAAGAAATTTAGATTGAGTCCATCTCTTTATTATTCTGATACAAAAGATGTTTTTCAGTATGAAACTGTTGAAGATTCTCAAGGTGTATTTGTTCAATCTCCAATTAATTTAGAAAATGAAAAACGCTATGGTTTTGAGCTTTCTGGGTCATATAATCCATTAAAGTGGTTACGCTTTTCGGGAGATTTTAATGCTTATAATTATAAACAAACAGGAATTATAAATTCTTCAGATGCAACTATTTCTGATAAAACTTGGTTTGTAAATCTTTCAACAAGTATACAAATACCAAAAGGGGTAAGGCTACAAACAAGAATGTATCATATTGGAAAAAGAGTAAATGTACAAACTACTACATTACCAATAACTTATATGAACTTTGCAGTTAGTAAAAGTTTATTTAAAAATAATGGTAATCTTATATTAAATATTTCAAATCCATTTAATAGTAGTAAGGTTAGAGAAAATATTGTAGGAAGTAATTATAAAATAAATCAAATAAGAAATAGAAATGCTCAGAGATTTAGTCTAAGTTTTGTTTATAAATTTAATCAAAAACCTTCAGACAAAAATAGAAGTGCTAATAGAAGCAATAGGAATTAAAATAATATTAATTTCTATATTATTGAGTCCATAAAATTAATTTTTGTGGACTTTTTTTGATGCTAAAAGAACATAACTATAAATTACAAATATTTCAGAAATTAGAAATATTTGTTTATGAGTATATTATCTTATAAGATAAAAAAAACGTTGTTTTATAAGAAGAAGTAATTATAAAAATGACAGTGAAAATTTTATATTTGTAGTAGAAATCGATGTTAAATCTACTCCATTTAAAAAAATGAGAGTTCTTAAAACAAGCAGATGTTATCATATGATACATACATTAAAAAAATAAAAATGAATTTTAAAAGTAAACGAACAACCCTGTTATTAATTATTTTAATTTTTATTCCTTTAATAAGTTTTGCTCATGGTGTAGATGATAAAACACAGATATTTTTATTAAATAATAAAGGAATAGCATTTGGTCCTTTTCTCTATATAGGAGCTAAACATATGGTTACAGGTTATGACCATTTACTTTTTTTAATTGGAGTGATATTTTTTTTGTACAAAACAAAAGAAATTATAACTTACATTACTTTTTTTACTATAGGACATAGTATAACACTTCTTACAGGGGTTTTAGCTAGCATTAATATCAATATATTTTTGATAGATGCAATTATTGCATTGTCAATAATTTATAAGGGATTTGATAACCTAGGAGGTTTTAAAACCTTTATAGGAAAACAACCTAATACTAAAAAAGCAGTATTAATTTTTGGTTTATTTCATGGTTTTGGATTAGCTTCTAAATTACAAGAGTTTGAGTTTGATAAAGATGGCCTTTTTGTAAACTTATTAGGGTTTAATCTAGGAGTAGAAGTAGGTCAATTTTTAGCTTTAGGTTTTGTTTTATTGTGTATTTCTTTTTGGAGACAATATGATAGTTATCTAAAATTTTCTAAAACTACTAATGTACTTTTAATGGCAGCTGGATTTTTATTATTAGGGTATCAATTAACAGGATATTTAACTTCTTAAAATACAAGTATGACAACAAACAATCAATCTTTAAACAGTAAAAAAAAGATATTAAAATCACTAATTCTAGCTTTCTTTATTGCGAGTATAGTACTCTTAGTAGCTGTTTTACCAGCTGAGTATGGCATTGACCCTTTAGGAACAGGAAAACTATTTGGCTTTAGTAAGTTACACAAAAAAGAAGTTGAAATGAATACTACTTCTTCTTCAAGTTTAAATTTTAATAAGATAACACTTGATGATGTAGGTTCTAGTTCTGATATAATAAAACCTATCGAAGCAAATAATGCTCCTCCTGAAAAGCAATTGCCAAAAAGAGAAGATGTTATTAAAGTTATAGTTCCAGCAAAGAAAGGTATAGAGTACAAAGTTAAAATGCTAAAATATGGAAGTATGAAATATGAATGGTCAACAACTGATCAAATTGTTTTTACTGATTTTCATGGAGAAGTAAAACAAGATAATCCCCCAAAAGATGTCTTTTATGAAAGTTATACAATAGCATACTCTAACAATATGGGAGGTACTTTAACAGCTCCTTTTGAAGGAAAACACGGTTGGTATTTTAAAAACCTTATTGACAATGATGTTGTTGTTGTTGTTAAATTGAAAGGAGAATATAAATTGTTCAATTAATAAAAACTTATAGAGAATAAGGTTAAATACATAAAAAAGAGAGCTCAATTGAGCTCTCTTTTCAGTAAATATAAAATTAGTTTCTATTTTTTTCCAAATAAGCCACCTAGTAAACCACCTAACAGTCCTCCACCAGAAGATTTTTGTTGATTACCACCACCTAATACCATTCCAGCAACATCATCAATTACACTACCATCACCATCAGCATCTAATATTTTTTCTAGGAAGCTTTGTTCTTTTTGAGTTGAGTTTCCTCCTAATAAACCACCAAGTAAACCTCCTAAATCACCAGAGTTACTAACTCCATTTTGGCGAGATTGTTTACCTAAAACACCCATTAAAATAGGGGCAGCTACTTTTAAAATATTAGCAACAGATCCAGAATCTATTCCTGCTTTTTGGCCAATAACTTGTTCAACACCTTGTTGTTTATTCCCTAAGATATGACCTAGTATATTACCACCATCTTGAACTACATTTTTATCAACACCACCATTAAATAAATCACCAAGATTATCTAAAATACTTCCATCATGTTTTTTCGTAATGGCACCCATTAAACCTTCAGCTCCTTCAGGAGTTGACGCATTTCGTTGCATTGCTTTCATTAAAACTGGTAATGCCATAGTTAAAACACTACTAGTTTTATTAGTGTCTTGTCCTGTAGATCCAGCAACACCTGATATAATTGTTTTACCTAAGTCACTGCCTAATAAGTCTAAAATACCTGCCATTTCTTGTTTGATTTATTTAAAATGTTAAAAATTGTTTCTATATACTGAGACACAAGATACAAATTTAAAGTCACACTTTTTTTAAATAATTATTTATACTTTTAGCATCTAGAATAAATAACTTAAACTTATATGAAAAAATTAGCGCTACATTGGCAAATCTTAATAGGTATGCTTTTAGGAATTCTTTTCGGATTTTTAGCATTACAATTAGGATGGAACAATTTTGTGTCTGATTGGATAAAGCCTCTCGGAACTATTTTTGTAAAACTATTAAAATTAATAGCTGTTCCATTAATAGTAGCATCTCTTATTAAAGGTATATCTGATTTAAAAGATATTTCTAAGTTTAAAAATATAGGAGTTAGAACAATTATAATTTATATAGGTACAACTGTAGCAGCAATTACTATAGGTTTAGTTTTAGTTAATGTAATTGAGCCTGGTGATGGTATCTCACAAGAAACAGTTGATAAATTAACAAATACATATGCTAAAAGCTCAAGTATTACTGCAAAAATAACTGAAGCAGGAAAGCAAAAGAATAGTGGTCCATTACAATTTGTTGTAGATATGGTGCCTGATAATGCTATGAAAGCTATGGGTAATAATAAAGCAATGCTTCAAGTTATCTTTTTTACTATCTTTTTAGGTATATCTATGTTATTGATAGGAGAGAAGAAAGCAAAACCATTAAAAGATTTTTTTGATAGTTTAAATGATGCGATTCTTAAAATGGTAGATTTAATTATGTTAATATCACCATTTGCTGTTTTTGCGTTATTAGCAAATGTAGTAGTTACTTCAGGTGACCCAGATATATTATTAGCATTATTAAAATATGCAGGTGTAGTAGTATTTGGATTATTAATAATGATTGTTTTCTACTGTGTTTTAGTTAGTGTGTATACGAAGAAAAGCCCATTGTGGTTTTTAAAACAATTGAGTCCTGCTCAATTATTAGCTTTTTCAACAAGTTCAAGTGCAGCAACATTACCAGTTACTATGGAACGTGTTGAAGAACATATAGGAGTAGATAAAGAGGTATCTAGTTTTGTATTACCAGTTGGGGCAACTATTAATATGGATGGAACAAGTTTATATCAAGCTGTTGCAGCTGTATTTGTTATGCAAGTATTGTGGCCAGAAGGATTAGGATTTGCAAATCAAATGTCTATTGTATTAACAGCTTTATTAGCCTCAATAGGAAGTGCTGCAGTTCCAGGTGCAGGTATGGTAATGCTAGTTATAGTATTAGAATCTATAGGATTTCCAAAAGATTTATATCCAGTAGCTTTAGCATTGATTTTTGCAGTTGACAGGCCTTTAGATATGTTACGTACAACAATAAACGTAACTGGTGATGCAACAGTTTCTATGATTGTAGCTAAATCTGTTGGAAAGTTAGGTGATCCGAAACCAAAAAATTGGGATGATCATTATGAACAAGTTAAGTAATTATAATTAATATATAACATTACAAGTTAATCAAAATGAATATATGCTTTTTAATGTATTCTTGGGAAGAAATAGATCCTGAGAAAGACTCAACTTTAACACTAATACATGAATGTGTGAAAAGAGGGCATGGAGTAGCAATTTGTACACCCTCAAATTTAACTATACGTAATAGTGTTACAAATGCATTTTGTTCAATTATTAATAGACTAGAAAAAGTACCATCAAGTATAAAGTCATTTTATAAAAAAGTTACACTTAGAGAGGAAATGCTTCCCTTAGCTGGCTTTGATGCTATTTTCATGAGAGGAAATCCACCTTTAGATCCTTTAATGCTAAATTTTCTTGATTCTGTTAAAGATGATGTCTTTATAATTAATTCTGTAGAAGGAATGCGGGAAGCTAATAATAAGTTGTATACTGCAGTTTTTGAAGATCCAAATAATGAAATAATACCTGTTACTCATGTATCTAAAAACAAAGATTATTTAATTAAAATGATTGAAGAATCACCTTGCGATAAAATGATTTTAAAACCTTTAAATGGTTATGGTGGTTCTGGAGTTATTTTAATAGAAAAATCGGCAATGAGTAATATTAATTCGTTACTTGATTTTTATATATACAAAAGTGATGGATCTTCTGATTATGTAATACTTCAAGATTATATTGAAGGAGCTGATAAAGGGGATGTAAGAATATTATTACTTAATGGAAAACCTATAGGTTCAATGAAACGGATTCCTGGTGATAAAGATCATCGTTCTAATATTACAGCAGGTGGAAGGGTAGAAAAACATAAACTTACGGCAGCAGAAAAAGTTTTATGTAATAAAATAGGTCCAAAACTGGTAAAAGACGGATTGTATTTTGTAGGTATTGATGTAATTGGAGGTAAACTTGTAGAGGTTAATGTAATGAGCCCAGGAGGTATTACCTACATAAATAAAGTGTCAAAAGTAAAAATTCAAGAAAAAGTAATTGACTTTTTAGAAAGTAAAGTGTTAGAAAAAAATGCATCATTCAGAAGAATGACAGATTTAAAGCGTAGAGTAGATGAAGCTTAAAATTAATCAGCCTATAGTAGAGGTTGAATGGTTACAAAATAATTTTACCGCTGAAAATTTAATAATTTTAGACGCAACAATTAAAAAAGTTACAACTAAAAATAAGATGATAGATCAAAAAAAACAGATTGTAAATGCTGTTTTTTTTGATCTTAAAAATGTATTCTTAAAAAAAGAAGCTAAATACCCTAATACCTTACCTTCTGAAGAAAATTTTGAAAAAGAGGTTCGTAAACTTGGGATAAATAATAATAGTTGTATTGTGGTTTATGACGATATAGGAATGTATTCATCTCCTAGAGTTTGGTGGCTGTTTAAAACTTTTGGTTTTAACAATATAACTGTTTTAAATGGTGGTTTACCAGCTTGGAAAAAAGCTGGTTTAATAACAGAAAAACCTAAAGAAAGAGAATTTTTTATTGGAGATTTTCAAGCCAATTTTCAACCAGATAAAGTTAGTTATACTGAAGAAGTTTTAGAAGCCTCAGTAAATAATAAAAAATTTATTTTAGATGCTCGTTCGAAAGGTAGATTTGAAGCTAATGAACCTGAACCTAGAGCAGATTTAAGAGGGGGACATATACCAACATCATATAGTTTACCATATACAGAGGTACAAAAGAATGGTAAAATGAAAAGTAAAGATGAACTTAAAGTTCTTTTTGCTAAAAAAAATAATAATGATTTTCCAATAATTTTTACTTGTGGTTCAGGAATAACTGCTTGTATATTAGCTTTGGCTGCAGATATAGCAGAAATTAAAAATTATACTATATATGATGGTTCATGGACGGAATGGGCTAGTAGATTAGAGTTACCTATTGAAAAATAATAATGATTATGAGTTGGACTAAAGAAGAGTTTAGAACCTATGTGCTATTGTTTGTAGCCCATTGTAACTATATAGAAACAAAAGAAGAAAGCGAATATATAATTTCAACTATTAATGAGGATTTATATAATAAAATTCATACTGAAATAGTAATGGATGCTGATGAAGAAGTCAAATTGCTGAAGGTACGTGAATATTTAGAAGATAATAGTTACTCTGAAAATGATAAAAAATTACTACTTGAAGATATTAAGAAAGTAATTTTTGCAGATGGAACTGTTGATGTATTAGAAAAGAAGGCATATGCTTTTTTAAAGAAAATTTTAAATTGATGGAAAAGTTAACCATTGAACAAATAGTTTTAAAAATTGAATCTGAAGATGTTTTTGAAGCGGTTTGTAGTGATTATTCTTTTACACTAAAAATAGATAAATATGTTCCTTATGTTTGTGGTGCTGTTCATGATGGTCATCAATTCAGAAAAGAATTATGGAATAATTGTTTGCATACCGAATATGAACGTTGGTATGAAGAAGATCCAGCAACAAAGCAAATGATTCAATCACATCCTATTGTAATTGCAGGATTAGACTCACGGTTTGAATACGACTTAAATAGAACTCCAGAAACAGCTATTTATTCAGATGCTTGGGGAAAAGAATTATGGAAAGAACCATTACAAGAAGAATTGAAAGTTAAAAGTTTAATAAAACACATGAACTTTTATAAAATAGTAGGTGTTTTAATTTCAAAAATTGAAAATAAATTTGGAACTTGTATAGTTTATGATATGCATTCATATAACTGGAAAAGATGGGATAGAGAAGTACCTACATGGAATTTAGGGACTTTAAATATTAATAATAAAAAGTTTATTGATGAAATAGAATCATGGAGAACTATTTTAGAGAAAATGCCGTTGCCAAATGGTATAAAATCAACAGCTAAAATAAATGATACATTTCAGGGTAATGGATATTTTTTAAAATATATTACTCAAAATTTCAAAAACACATTGGTTTTAGCTACCGAGATAGCTAAAATTTATTGTGACGAGTTAGAGCAAATAATGTATCCAGAAGTAGTTTTAGCTGTAGAAAAATATTTAGAAGTAGGCTTAAAAAAACATGCAGAAGCTTTTTATCTAAAATACAAATAATAAAATACAAAACCTTTTAAAGGAGCCTTACAATTAATCATATGCAAGTAGCAAGTACAGCACTTTTTAAAATAGATAAGAAAATAGATAAACTTGTTAAGAAAATAGAACTTTTAAATTATGTAAATCCAATAAATATAGAAGAAGAGAAAAAACGTTTTTTTAAATCTAAATATTTAACTGACCCAGTTTTTAAATATCCAAAAAGAGATTTTGATAAATTTAAAATTCATCAAAAATTTTTCACACAGCCTTTAGAATCTATAGAAAATGAGCAGATTAGAGATTTATATGAAGATATTATTTATTTCTATTCAGGTATAGTAAGATGTATTGAAACTGTAGGAAAAGGTAAAAGGTTTTATTATAATAGTTTACATTCTTTTGGAACACCTACAGAGCAAGATGTTGAAAATGCAAAATTTATATTACATTTTGAAGAAGAAAACAAAAAAGATAAAATATTTAAACCAAAGTATACATCAGAAGAAGCTACATCTATTTTTAAAGAATATGCTAACCGATATGATTTCTCATTCAATATAAAAGAATCTTCAGCCATGGGAGCAATAGCTATGGTTTTAAATAATATTCAAACTTTAGTGTTAAATAGTAATCATAGATTCTCAAAAAATGAAATGGGAATTCTAACCAATCATGAAATAGGTGTACATATGGTTACAACTATGAATGGTTTATTACACAAATTAAAAATATTTTCACATGGCTTTCCTAATAATGAAGAAACTCAAGAAGGTTTAGCAGTATTTAGTGAATACATGTCTGGTAATTTAACCATAAAACGATTAAAAGAACTAGCTTATAGAGTTATAGCTGTAGATAGTTTAGCTAAAGGGTATTCTTTTTCAAGAACATTTAGAATGTTACATAATACATATGATTTGGGAAAAGAACAAGCTTTTTATATTACAACAAGAGTGCATCGAGGAGGAGGATTGACAAAAGATTATTTATATTTAACTGGATTAAAAAAAATATACGATTATTATAAGTCAGGAAAAGACCTAAATTTGTTAATAACAGGGAAAGTTTCTTTAGAGTATTTAGAAGATATTAAATATTTAATAAAAAACAAATATGCAGTGCCTCCTATACATATAACAGATGCTTACGCAGAAAACTTAAATACAAATAAAACTCTAGATTTTATTCTTGAAAACTTAAAATAATAATTATAATAACTTTTTAACATCCTGTTTTAAAAAAGTAACCACCATTTCTGTAGGGTTTTCTTCCTTGCTATAATCAATTAAAACATTTTCACGTAAATCTTTTGAGGTTTCTGAGCTTTCTGCAACTTTTCTTAATTTAGCTATGATTGCTAATTTAGAAGTTAACACAGCTTTCCAACTATTATCTGAAATATAAAGTTGTTGAACTAAATTGTGTTCAAACTCCTGTTCAATACTTGCTATGAGCAATTGTAAATAATCTTCGGTTTTATTCCCAATAGGATTAACACGAACTAATAATTTTGTAGGATTTATACGCTCACAAAACAATAACATTCTTTCGTAAGCTTGTAATTTTATAGGTAAGCTTTCTTTTTTCTTTTGAATTAAAGCATTAAATTTCTTCTCGTTATTATCTTGCTTAATAAAAGCACTTAAAATAAAATAAGCAACTCCTCCTGTTACTAATGCAGGCAAAGCATATGCCAGTCCTTCAATAATTTTATCTTCCATCTTAAAATATAGATTCTATGAAACGCTAATATACAAGTCTTCTTTAAAAACCAAATATAAAAATATAAAAATAGGATCAGAAAAAACATCTAAAAAAGTAAATAATAGACTGTGAATAAAAAAATGCCAACATATTTTATAAAACCTAAAAGAATGGTTAATTTTCCGTTTTTAAATTCTTTCAATTTATATTTCTTTGAACACTTATTTAGAGCAACTTAACGAACCACAAAGAGCAGCCGTTTTACAAAAAGATGGCCCAATGATAATTATTGCAGGAGCAGGGTCTGGTAAAACACGTGTGTTAACCTTTCGGATTGCACATTTAATGCAAGGAGGTGTCGATTCTTTTAACATTTTATCACTAACATTTACAAATAAGGCAGCTCGTGAAATGAAAGAGCGTATTGGTAGTGTTGTAGGATACAGTGAAGCGAAAAACTTATGGATGGGAACATTTCACTCTGTTTTTGCGCGTATTTTAAGGTCTGAGTCTGATAAACTTGGATACCCTTCAAATTTTACAATTTACGATTCTCAAGATTCAGTACGTTTAATAACTGCAATTATTAAAGAAATGAACTTGGATAAAGACCGATACAAGCCAAAGCAAATATTAGGTAGAATATCATCATTTAAAAATAGTTTGATTACTGTTAGAGCTTATTTTAATAATTCAGATTTACAAGAAGCAGACTTACAGGCAAGCAGACCAAAAGTAGGGGAGATATATAAAGAATACGTTGATAGGTGTTTTAAGTCTGGAGCAATGGACTTTGATGATTTACTATTAAGAACGAATGAGTTATTAGCGCGTTTTCCAGAAGTGTTAGCTAAATATCAAGATCGTTTTAGATATATTATGGTTGATGAGTATCAAGATACCAATCATTCGCAATATTTAATAGTAAGAGCATTAGCAGACCGTTTTCAAAATATATGTGTTGTTGGTGATGATTCACAAAGTATTTATAGTTTCCGTGGTGCTAACATCAATAACATTTTGAATTTTCAAAAAGATTATCCAGATGTTAAAACGTTTAAATTAGAACAAAATTATCGGTCTACAAATAATATTGTAGAAGCTGCAAATAGTGTTATTGATAAAAATAAAACGAAGCTAGATAAAGAGGTATGGACAGCAAATGATCCCGGAGAAAGTATTAAAATCATGCGAACTATTTCTGATGGAGAGGAAGGAAGATTTGTAGCTCAATCTATCTGGGAAAATCAAATGAATCATCAATTAACAAACAATGATTTTGCAATTTTATATAGAACCAATGCTCAGTCAAGAGCAATGGAAGATGCTTTAAGAAAGAAAGATATTAAGTATAAAATTTATGGAGGTATTTCATTTTATCAACGTAAAGAAATTAAAGATTTATTATCTTATTTACGCATACTAATAAATCCAAATGATGAAGAAGCTTTAAAAAGAATTATTAATTACCCTGCACGTGGTATTGGTGCTACAACTCTTGATAAATTAGCAATAGCTGCTAATCATTATAAAAAGTCAATTTTTGACATTATTAAGCATATTGACAAAATAGATATTAAAATAAATTCTGGAACAAAAACAAAGTTGCAAAATTTTATAAATATGATGCAACGATTGCAAATTGAAGCACAAACTAAAAATGCATTTGAAATGGCAGATTTAGTAGTGAAACAAACGCAATTAGTTAAAGATTTACAAAAAGACGGTACACCTGAAGGTGTTAATAAAGTTGAAAATGTTCAAGAATTATTAAATGGTATTAAGGATTTTATAACAGATAAAATTGAAACCGGAGAAGATGCATCACTTACTTCATTTTTAGAAGATGTAGCTTTAGCAACTGATTTTGATAGTGAAAAAGATGATACACCTAGAGTCTCATTAATGACTATACATTTATCTAAAGGTTTAGAGTACCCTTATGTTTATATAGTTGGTTTAGAAGAAAGTTTATTTCCTTCAGCCATGAGTATGAATACACGAAATGAATTAGAAGAAGAAAGACGCTTGTTTTATGTAGCACTTACAAGAGCTGAAAAAGTAGCTTATTTAACTTATGCACAAACACGTTATAGATGGGGTAAACTTACTGATGGTGAACCAAGTCGTTTTTTAGAAGAAATTGATGAAAAGTATGTTGAATATCTGGCACCAAAAGTACCTGAACCTTCAGCGAATAGATTTATAGATGCAAGTTTATTTGGAGATGAAGATTCATCTAAAAAAATTAGATTTCAAAAACCAATTCAAAAGAAGAGAAAAGAATTTTTAGCTAAGAAGGAAAAAGCAACAATGGTACCTCCGAAAAGTAAAATGAAAAAGGTGTCAGAAGCTACTTCAAAAACTAATTTGTTTGATGGTGAAATTGTAGTTGGAAATATTGTTGAACATAACCGTTTTGGAACTGGTAAAGTACTGGCATTAGACGGTAAAGGACCCAATAAAAAAGCCGAGATTGAGTTTGGAACTGTAGGTAAAAAGAAATTATTATTACAATTCGCAAAATTAAAAGTAATAGGATAAGTTATTCATAATAATTACTTATTTTGCATACATATAAAAATAGAGAAATGACGTTTGATTTAGAATATAATTCAGGGAGAACTACTTTAATTATTCCAGAATATGGAAGACATATACAAAAATTAGTCAATCATTGTATTGAACTTGAAGAAAAAGAAGAAAGAAATAAAATGGCGAAGGCCATTATACATGTAATGGGAAATTTACAACCTCATTTACGTGATGTTCCTGATTTTAAACATAAATTATGGGATCAGTTACATATTATGGCTGATTTTAAATTGGATGTAGATTCTCCTTATGAAACCCCATCAAAAGAAGAGTTAACTGAAAAGCCAACAAAACTAGATTACCCAAAATCGGCATCAAAATATCGTTTTTATGGAAATAATATCCAAACAATGATAGATGTAGCTTTAACTTGGGAAGATGGAGATATGAAAGAAGCTTTAATTTTTACCATAGCTAATCATATGAAAAAATGTTATTTAAACTGGAATAAAGATACTGTTGAGGATGGAGTAATATTGGATCATTTATATGATTTATCTGATGGTAAACTAGATATAAGAAATACTGAAGAGAGCTTATCTGAAAGTAAAAACTTACTTCGTAAAAGAAATAATCAAGGTCACCATAAAAATAACACAAAAACAAAATCTAATAACAACAACAAATACAGAAAAAAATAAATGGCATCATTTAAAATTGAAGGAGGTCAAAAATTAAACGGAACAATTACGCCTCAAGGAGCAAAAAATGAAGCTTTACAAGTTATTTGTGCTGTTTTATTAACTTCAGAAAAAGTAATAATTAATAATATTCCTGATATTCTTGATGTAAATAAGCTTATTTTTATTTTAGGTGAATTAGGAGTAAAAGTAGAAAAATTATCGGCAAATTCATATAGTTTTCAAGCAGATGCCATTAATTTAGAATACCTAGAAAGTGCAGAATTCAAAAGAGATGGAAGTTCTTTAAGAGGATCAATTATGATTGTTGGGCCATTATTAGCTCGTTTTGGAAAAGGATATATACCAAGACCAGGAGGTGATAAAATAGGGCGTCGTCGTTTAGATACTCACTTTGAAGGGTTTATTAATTTAGGGGCTAAATTTCGTTATAACAGAGAAGAGTATTTTTACGGTGTAGAAACAGATACAGGTTTAGAAGGTACTGATATGTTACTAGATGAAGCCTCAGTAACAGGAACTGCAAACATTATTATGGCTGCAGTTTTAGCTAAAGGAAGATCTACTATTTATAATGCAGCTTGTGAGCCATATATTCAACAGTTATCAAAAATGTTGAATAGCATGGGAGCAAAAATTTCAGGAGTTGGATCTAATTTATTAATTATTGATGGTGTTAAAGAGTTAAATGGTTGTGAACATACTATTTTACCTGATATGATTGAAATAGGAAGTTGGATTGGTATGGCAGTAATGACTAGATCTGAACTTACTATAAAGAACGTGAGTTGGGCTAATTTAGGTCAAATACCAAATGTATTTAGAAAACTAGGAATTACTCTTGAGAAAAAAGGAGATGATATTTATATTCCTGAACAAGAGAATTATGAAATTCAAAATTATATAGATGGTTCTGTTTTAACTGTAGCAGATGCTCCATGGCCTGGATTTACTCCAGATTTATTGAGTATCGTATTGGTTGTTGCTACTCAAGCTAAAGGAACTGTATTAATTCATCAGAAAATGTTTGAGAGTCGATTGTTTTTTGTTGATAAGTTGATTGATATGGGCGCTAAAGTTATTTTATGTGATCCTCATAGAGCAACTGTTATTGGTCATAATTTTCAAAGCCAGTTAAAAGCAACTAAAATGACTTCACCAGATATTAGAGCTGGAATATCATTGCTAATAGCAGCTTTATCAGCTAAAGGAACCAGTATTATTCATAATATTGAACAAATTGATAGGGGGTATGAAAATATAGAAGAACGATTAAGAGCAATAGGTGCAAAAATCGAAAGAATAGAAGATTAATTAATAAACAATTATTTTTTTAAATAAAAAACCAGCTACATATAGTAGCTGGTTTTCTTTTTTTGTGTAATCTTTAATAATTACATTTCTTCGTTACAAGTATATACCTGTGGACAAGCAATAATATTATGACAATAGAAAGGACCAGTAACTCTTCCAGCGCAATCGCAACCACATTTTTTAGGATCTTCAAGCGAGATACCTCCTGTAAAGTTTTTTTGTTCTTTCTTAGTTAAAATTGAAACTCCAGTAATACTTAATAAATTTTTCTTCATAATTAATGAGGGACTTAAATGTTTATAATTTTTATTTTAAACTGCTATAAAAGTATAGATTAAATATGTTAAAAAAAAGGTAAATTCATATTTGATGTGTTAAAATTATAAAAATTACTTTTAGTTAAATAAAACACATGGTGTCATTATGACATTATTTTTTTATTGGCAGTATTCTTGTTTAAGTAAATTAAGAATATAAAAGAAAAGATTTACAATGAGTAAAGATCAATATACCAAAGAAGATGAATTAAAAGATGCTATTGATAATTCTGAGCTAGAAGGAAATCAAGAAGAAGCTAAGGGAAATGTTGAAGTTGAGGCAAAAGAAGAGCCTTCAGCTGAGCAATTAATTCAAATAGAAAAAGATAAATATTTACGTTTATTTGCAGAGTTTGAGAATTATAAAAAAAGAACTTCCAAAGAACGTATAGAGTTGTTTAAAACAGCAAATCAAGAAGTAATGACAGCTTTACTGCCAATTATGGATGATTTTGATAGAGGATTGGTAGAGATTAAAAAAAGTGAAGATTCTGAATTGTTTACAGGGATTGAACTTATTAGTAATAAGTTAAAAAACACTTTAACTCAAAAAGGGTTAACAGCTATAGAGGTAAAAGCAGGAGATGATTTTGATTCTGAAATCCATGATGCTATTACACAAATACCAGCTCCAACAGAAGATTTAAAAGGTAAAATCATAGACTGTGTAGAAAAGGGGTATAAATTAGGAGATAAAATTATCCGTCACCCGAAAGTGGTTATGGGTCAAGCATAAACAATTAATAATTCAATTAATAATTACCAACTGCTATTGTTAATTGTTAATGGTCAATTGAAATAATATGGCAAAACAAGATTATTACGAAATATTAGGTATATCAAAATCAGCTTCTCAGTCTGAAATTAAAAAGGCATATCGAAAAATGGCTATAAAGTATCATCCAGATAAAAATCCTGGAAATACTGAAGCTGAAGAAAAGTTCAAGCTTTGTGCTGAAGCCTATGAGGTTCTTAGCGATGATAATAAAAAAGCTCGTTATGATCAATATGGTCATGCTGCTTTTGAAGGAGGTCAAGGTGGCTTCGGAGGTGGAGGAGGAATGAATATGGACGACATATTTAGCCAATTTGGAGATATTTTCGGAGGTGCATTTGGTGGTGGATTTGGAGGCTTCGGCGGAGGCGGAGGTCAACGTCAAGCTAGAGTTAAAGGAAGTAACCTTCGTATACGAGTAAAACTTACTTTAGAAGAGATAGCTAATGGAGTAGAGAAAAAAGTTAAAGTACGTAGAAAAGTTCAAGCAGACGGAGTTACATATAAAACTTGTACAACATGTAATGGTAGTGGACAACAAATGCGTGTTACAAATACTATATTAGGTAGAATGCAAACAGCAACTACTTGTGGTACTTGTCATGGAGCTGGAGAAATGCTAAATAAGAAACCTTCTGGAGCTGATGCGCAAGGAATGGTTGTAAAAGAAGAAACTGTATCTATTAATATTCCTGAAGGTGTAACTGAAGGTGTTCAGTTAAAAGTTGGAGGAAAAGGTAATGAAGCTCCAGGAAAGAATTCTATATCTGGAGATTTATTAGTGTTAATTGAAGAAGTTCAACATGATACATTAAAAAGAGAAGGAAGTAATATTCATTACGATTTATATGTTAATTTCTCTGAAGCTGTATTAGGTGTCTCAAAAGAAATAGATACCGTTACAGGTAAAGTTAAAATTAAAATTGACCCAGGTACTCAATCTGGTAAGATTTTAAGGTTAAAAGGTAAAGGATTACCAAGTATTGAACGTTATGGTAATGGTGATTTTTTAATTCATATAAATGTTTGGACTCCTCAAGAGTTGACAAAAGATCAGCGTAAGTTTTTTGAGCAAATGCAAACAGATGAGAACTTTAGCCCTAACCCACAGAAAAATGATAAATCTTTCTTTGAAAAAGTAAAAGACATGTTTTCTTAATAAAGAAAATAAACTACTTTTTTATTAGATAATATTTTATAAAAGTTATATATTTGTAAGTGTCTAGAAGACGTTCTAGACACTTTTTCTTTTTCATAGCAATTTTCCCACTCAATCTTTGAGTGGGTTTTTTATGAAAAAAGTCGAAAATATATAAAGATAATTAAGCAGACCTATCTTATCGACTTATATTTAGTATAAGTAGGAAAGTCTGGACACCAAAGAGTAGCATAGCGGATAACAACCGTCCGGTGTAAACCGAGGACAAGTGCAACAGAAAGAATGTACAGGTAATGCTGTAGTGAAACCAGGTAAACTCTATGCGGTGCAATGTCATGTACATTAGAGCTTGAGCGCTACTCGCGCGATTCTAAGGGGTAGGCAGATTGATTTTACGAGTAATTGTAAAACTAGATAAATGATAAGAGCCTTTTTAAGGAACAGAATCCAGCTTATTGGTCTGCTTTTTTTATTTTTATATAAACTTCACATTCTTACAATTCTTCTTGAATGTTAATTTGATAAAAAATTAACAAATAACAATGTATAATTTATTGATTTTGGTGTTTTTTTATGGTTTTGATACGTTTTGTTTACTAATAAGCCTAGTTAAGTGATTATTTTTTAATTTCGACTTAAAATACTACTTTTGCATAGCAAAAATTAACAAAAATAGACTACATGTCTATAGGTACTAACATGATTAAAGGTGCTTGTATTTAGCTCTAATAGTTGAAATAATACAATAAGGGGATTGTAATAGCACTTTTAACAATAAAAAAACTTATATAATGAGTATTTATAAAGATTATATAAAAGAAATTGAGGAAAGAAAAGTTCAAGGTCTTCATCCTAAACCAATTGATGGTAGTTCACTAATAAGTGAAATTATTAAGCAAATAAAAGATATTGATAATGAGTATAGAGAAGATTCTCTTAACTTTTTTATTTATAACGTTTTACCAGGTACAACAAGTGCAGCTGGTGTTAAAGCTAAATTTTTAAAGGAGATTATTCTTGGGGAGTTTGTTTTAAAAGAAATTTCACCTTCTTTTGCTTTTGAACAATTAGGTCATATGAAGGGAGGACCTTCTGTAGAAGTACTTCTTGATTTAGCTTTAGGAAATGATATTTCTATAGCTAATGAAGCTGCTAAAGTATTAAAAACTCAAGTTTTTTTATACGAAGCAGATACAGAACAATTAGAGAAAGCATATAAAGCAGGAAATACTATAGCTAAAGAATTAATAGAGAGTTATGCTCAAGCAGAATTCTTTACAAAGTTACCAGAAATTGAGGAAGAAATAGAAATTGTAACTTTTGTTGCTGGTATTGGTGATATCTCAACAGATTTATTATCTCCAGGAGCAGATGCACATTCAAGATCAGATCGTGAATTACATGGTCAGAGTATGTTTGAGCATAATAAAGAAATGCAAAAGGAATTATTAGCATTAAAAGAAAAGCATCCTAATAAGCGCGTGATGTTAATTGCCGACAAAGGAACTATGGGAGTTGGATCTTCTAGGATGTCTGGTGTAAATAACGTTGCTTTATGGACAGGTATTTCTTCAAGCCCATATGTGCCATTTATTAATATTGCTCCTGTAATTGCAGGAACTAATGGTATTGCACCAATTTTTTTAACAACAGTTGGGGTAACTGGTGGTATTGGTATCGATTTAAAAAACTGGGTAAAGCAAAAAGATGCTGATGGAAATACGATTGTTGATGAAGAAGGAGAAGCAATTTTAAAAGAAGAGTATTCTGTTGCTACAGGTACTGTATTTACTATAAATACAAAAACAAAACAATTGTTTAAAGGTGATAAAGTAGTAAAAGATATTTCTACAGCTTTAACACCACCAAAAAAGGAGTTCATTAAAGCAGGAGGTTCTTATGCTGTTGTTTTTGGTAAGAAATTACAAAGTTTTGCTTGTAAAGTTTTAGGTATAGATGTACCACAAGTTTATGCAGTGTCAAAAGAAGTTTCTATTGAAGGACAAGGGTTAACTGCTGTTGAAAAAATATTTAATAAAAACGCTGTTGGAACTACACCAGGTAAAACATTACACGCTGGTTCTAATGTAAGAGTTGAAGTAAATATTGTAGGATCTCAAGACACTACAGGTTTAATGACTTCTCAAGAATTGGAGATGATGGCTGCAACAGTAATTTCACCTATCGTTGATACAGGTTATCAATCAGGGTGTCATACAGCTTCAGTTTGGGATGATAAGTCTAGGGCTAATATACCAAGATTAATGAAGTTTATGAATGATTTCGGGTTAGTTACTGCACGTCACCCAGAAGGGAAATATCATGCAATGACGGATGTTATTCATAAAGTATTAAATGATATTGCAGTTGATGATTGGGATGTAATCATAGGTGGAGATTCACATACACGTATGGCTAAAGGTGTTGCTTTTGGAGCGGATTCAGGAACAGTTGCTTTAGCATTAGCTACCGGTGAGGCTACTATGCCAATTCCAGAGTCTGTAAAGGTTACTTTTAAAGGAGAGATGAAATCCTACATGGATTTCCGTGATGTGGTTCACGCTACTCAAGAACAGATGTTAAATCAGTTTGAAGGGGAGAATGTTTTTCAAGGAAAAATTATAGAAGTACATATTGGTACATTAACTTCTGATCAAGCATTTACATTTACAGATTGGACTGCTGAAATGAAAGCAAAAGCATCTATTTGTATTTCTGAAGATGATACGTTAATAGAATCATTAGAAATCTCTAGAGATCGTATTCAAATTATGATTGATAAGGGGATGGATAATCCTAAGCAAGATCTTAAAGGATTAGTAGATAAAGCAAATAATCGTATTCAAGAAATTAAAACAGGAACTAAATCGGCATTAAAGCCAGACGCAGATGCTAAATACTATGCTGAAGTTGTTATCGATTTAGATAAGATAGTTGAACCGATGATTGCTGATCCTGATGTGAATAATGAGGATGTATCTAAGCGTTATACACATGATAATATTCAACCATTATCTTTTTATGGAGGAATTAAAAAAGTAGATTTAGGTTTTGTTGGTTCGTGTATGGTACATAAAGGAGACATGCAAATATTGGCACAAATGCTTAAAAACGTTGAGGCTCAAAAAGGAGAAGTAGAGTTCAAAGCACCTTTAGTTGTTGCACCACCTACATATAATATTGTAGATGAATTAAAAGCAGAAGGTGATTGGGAAGTTCTAGAAAAATATGCCGGATTTGTATTTGACGATAGTGCTCCAAAAGCAGTTGCAAGAACTAAGTACGAAAATAAATTATATTTAGAACGTCCAGGATGTAGCTTATGTATGGGTAACCAAGAAAAAGCAGAACCAGGAGATACTGTAATGGCTACTTCAACTCGTTTATTCCAAGGAAGGGTAGTAAGAGATACTGATGCTAAAAAAGGTGAATCTTTATTATCTTCAACACCTGTAGTTGTTTTGTCTTGTATATTAGGAAGAACACCTACTATGGAGGAATATGAAGCTGCTGTAGAGGGTATTGTATTAACTAAATTTAAACCATCTCAAAAGCAATTAGTAATGTAATATTATATTGTTTTTTTAATATATAAAAATCTGAGTTTTTAACTCAGATTTTTTTTATGACATATATTAATCAATTAATTAGATGTTTGTATTGGTATTAATTATAAAGGAATCAAGTAGTTTACATGATTTTTTGTTAAATTGAGACTTGAAACAAAAACTAAACAAAAATATATGGCTTTCGATATTGAAATGATAAAAGAGGTGTACCAAAAGGTAGTTGAAAGGGTGGATGCTGCTCGTAAAATTACTGGTAAACCTTTAACACTAGCAGAGAAAATATTATATACTCACTTATGGGATGGAGCCCCAAATACAGCATTTAGAAGAGGAAAAGACTATGTAGATTTTGCACCAGATAGAATTGCTTGTCAAGATGCTACTGCTCAAATGGCATTATTGCAATTTATGCAAGCTGGGAAAAAAAATGTAGCAGTACCAACAACTGTTCATTGTGATCATTTAATTCAAGCAAAAGTAGGAGCAGACAAAGATTTGCAAGCTGCTTTAAATAATAGTAATGAAGTATTTAATTTTTTAGAATCAGTATCTAACAAATACGGAATTGGTTTTTGGAAGCCTGGAGCAGGTATTATACATCAAGTTGTACTTGAAAATTATGCATTCCCTGGTGGAATGATGATTGGTACAGATTCTCATACTGTAAATGCAGGAGGGTTAGGTATGGTAGCCATTGGAGTTGGAGGAGCAGATGCAGTAGATGTGATGGCAGGAATGCCTTGGGAACTAAAATTCCCTAAATTGATAGGAGTTAAGTTAACAGGCAAATTATCTGGTTGGACTGCACCAAAAGATGTTATTTTAAAAGTAGCTGGTATTGTTTCAGCTAAAGGTGGAACTGGTGCTATTGTAGAATATTTTGGTGAAGGAGCTAAAGCAATGTCTTGTACAGGGAAAGGTACAATTTGTAATATGGGTGCAGAAATAGGAGCAACTACTTCTACTTTTGGCTATGATGAATCAATGGAACGTTACTTACGTGCTACTGATAGAAGTGATGTTGCAGATGCTGCTAATAAAGTTAAAGATTATTTAACTGGTGATGCTGATGTATATGAAAACCCTGAACAGTATTTTGATCAGGTTATTGAAATTAATTTATCAGAATTAAGTCCTTTATTAAACGGGCCATTTACTCCAGATTTATCTACCAAGGCTGGTGAGGAAATGACAACTAAAGCTAATGATAATGATTGGCCATTACAAGTTGAATGGGGGTTAATAGGTTCTTGTACAAATTCGTCTTATGAAGATTTGTCTAGAGCAGCATCAATTGCTCAACAAGCTATTGATAAAGGATTAAAAACAAAAGCAGAATTTGGTATTAATCCAGGTTCAGAAAAAGTAAGATATACGGCTGATAGAGATGGTATTTTAGAAGTTTTTGAAAATTTAGATGCAACGATTTTTACCAACGCATGTGGACCGTGTATTGGTCAATGGGCACGTTATGAAGATCCTAAAAATGCACCTAAAAACTCTATAATCCATTCATTCAATAGAAATTTTGCAAAACGGGCTGATGGAAATCCAAATACACATGCCTTTGTGGCATCCCCTGAATTAGTGGCAGCAATTACTATTGCTGGACGTTTAGACTTTAATCCAATGACAGATAAGTTAATTAATGAAAATGGAGAAGAGGTAATGTTAGATGAACCAACAGGATGGGAACTGCCTCCTAAAGGTTTTGAGGTAAAAGATGATGGGTATTTAGCTCCTGAAGAAGATGGAAGTGGTGTAGAAATAAAAGTTAATCCTGATTCTGAACGATTAGAATTATTAACACCATTTATTCCATTAGGAACTGAAATTAACGGGGCTAAATTATTAATTAAAGCTCATGGAAAATGTACAACAGATCATATTTCTATGGCTGGACCATGGTTACGTTATCGTGGACATTTAGATAATATATCTAATAATTGTTTAATTGGAGCAGTAAATGCTTATAATATGAAAACTAATTTTGTAAAAAATCAGTTAAATGGTGATTATGATGCTGTACCAAAAACAGCAAGAGCTTATAAGGCGGCGAATGTAAAAACAATTGTTGTTGGTGATCATAATTATGGAGAAGGATCGTCTAGAGAGCATGCCGCTATGGAACCTCGTCATTTAGGGGTGGCTGCAGTATTGGTAAAATCATTTGCTCGTATTCATGAAACAAACTTAAAAAAACAAGGAATGTTAGGTTTAACGTTTTCAAATGAAACTGATTACGATTTAATTCAAGAAGATGACACATTTAATTTTCTAGATTTAAATAAATTTAGTCCAGGAAAACCACTAACAATTGAAGTGGTTCATTCTGATGGGGCTAAAGATATTGTTATGGCAAATCATACATATAATGAAGGTCAAATAGAGTGGTTTAAAGAAGGTTCAGCTTTAAACTTAATAAAAAAGCAAAACGCTTAGCATTAATATTCTATATAATTACAAAAGAGCTCTGGTATTTACCAGAGCTTTTTTGTAATGTATGTACTTTTTTTTAGACAAAATATCAGAACCTTAAAACTACATGTTATGAGTGCAATTTGGTATTTTGAAGATATTAACTTATTTAAGATATTATGCCCACATAAATATCCTGCATATAAAGAAAATCACAAGGTAAACTCTTATAAGAAAAGCGATTATATCTATTTTGAAGAAGATACTGCCAATAAAATTTATCTTATTGATAAAGGTAAAGTTAAAATAGGGTACTATACAGAAGAAGGTGATGAAGTTATAAAGTCAATTCTTACAAAAGGTGAAATTTTTGGAGAGAAGGCAATTTTGGGGGAGGATAAGAGAAATGAATTTGCACAATCTATTGATAATACTACTTCTATTTGTCCAGTTTCAAAAGATACTATGTATGAATTGATGAGAGATAATGTTTCTGTGAGTTTTAAAATTTACAAGTTTATTGGCTTACGAATGAAAAAACTTGAAAGAAGGTTACAATTATTATTATATAAAGATACCAGAACACGTTTAATTGAGTTTTTTAATGAATTATGTGACGATTATGGGTATGAATGTGATGAAACGGGAGACCATATAATAAAACACCCTTATACTCAAAAAGACATAGCAACTTTAATTGGCACTTCAAGACCAACATTAAATACATTGATGAATGAGTTAAAAAGTGAAGAAATCATAGATTTTAAAGGAAAAGAGTTAAGATTATTGAAAAAAGTAGCTTAAGTGTTAGCTAGCTAACATTTTAATATAATCATCTAAAATATCTTTGTAGGAGTAATCTTAAAAACAAAAAACAATGAGAAAAATATTTTTAGGTGTTTTAGCTGTAACTGCTTTAGCTTTTACTTCTTGTAGTGATGATGATACTACTGCACCAAGTACATCAGTATTAAATGTAAATATTAATGGTTTAGAAAATTTGGGAGCCAACTTTAAATATGAAGGTTGGATTATTGTAAATGGAGCACCAGTTACAACAGGAGTTTTTACAGTTGATGATTCTGGTAAATTATCAAAAACATCATTTGTGGTTAGTTCAGCACAACTTGCTGTAGCTACAAAATTTGTTTTATCAATAGAACCAGCAAATGATACTGATCCTAAACCAGCCGATACTAAAATTTTAGCTGGAGATTTTACTAGTAATACAGCAAGTATTTCTTCATCAGGTATAGTAGGGGATTTTTCAAAATCAGCAGGAAAATACATATTAGCAACACCAACAGATGGGATGGCAAATAATGAGCGTAGTGGTGTTTGGTTTTTAGATAATTCAAGTGGTAGTGCTACAACAGGATTAATATTACCAACATTATCAGCAGGATGGAAGTACGAAGGATGGGTAGTAATGAATGGAACTCCAGTAAGTACAGGTACTTTTACAGATCCTGCAAAAGCTGATGATAATGCAGCAACTTCTACTTTTAAAGGAGGTATGGGGAATGGTCCAGGATATCCAGGTGAAGATTATATACAAAATGCACCAACAGGATTAACATTTCCAACTGATTTAAGAGGTAAAAAAATAGTTATATCTGTAGAACCAGATCCTGATAATAGTACTAAACCATTTGTTTTAAAACCGTTAGCTCATGATGTGCCTGCAGATGCAGTAGATCACAAAGCTTATGCAATGGGTAATGGACCAGTATCTGCAATTACTGGTACAGTAACACGATAGTTTTTTGTTTATAAGTCTTTAAAATTTAAGAGTAATCAAGTATCTTTGATTGCTCTTATTTTTTTTAGAATGAAGTATAGTCAATTAACAAAAGAACAGTTTGAAAGTTTGCATAATGAGTTTGCTAGATTTTTAGCAACGCAAAGTATAGATGTGAACGAATGGAATCAAATTAAGAAGGAAAAACCAAAAGTTGCTGAAGATGAAATGAATGTTTTTAGTGATGTTGTTTGGGATGATGTACTTAGTAAAACTGAATACTTAGAACATTTTTCTCCAAGAGTTTTAAACCTTTTTAAATGTGAAAAAGAAAATATTCATAGAATTGTTGTGCAAATAACTAATAAAGAAATAAATTTATTAGAACAAGAAGGGTATGAATGGTTACTAAAAAACACACAGAGTAAAGAGGTAGAAATTTTAGAAGGAACCAAAGGTTATAATGAAGAAAGAAATACTGAACTATTTGATTTAATACAGAAAGGGAGTTCTATTTCTAAAGGAGAGCTGTTTGAGTATTTTAATAAATTAATAACGAGTTAGTAAAGAATATTAATAAACAACTTCATTACCATTAATAAAAGTTTTGATACATTTAATTTCACCAATTTCATTTGTTTTTAAAGTATAAGGGTTTTTATTTACAATAATAAAATCAGCGTATTTTCCTTTTTCTAAAGAACCAATTTTATCTTCTTTATGTATTTGAAAAGCAGCATTTATAGTTAAAGTTTTAATTGCTTCTAATAAATTTATTCGCTCGTTTATACCAATTATATTACCTTCTTTAGTTTTTCTTTCAATTGCAGTTTGGATCAATCTAAAAGGATTACTTTCAAACATTGGTTGATCTGCATGTAATGTACTTTTTATATTTTCATTAAGTGTAGATTTTATAGCTAATATTTTACTTGTTTGTTTTTTTCCTAAAATATCATTATTCAACGCTTCTCCATAATACAATAAGTGATTTATATGAAAGCTAGGGAGTAACTGTAAATTTTTAATTCTTAAGATCTCTGAATTAGGTAACATTAAACAGTGTTCTAAACGATGTCTAGAATTACTATAATCTAGCTCACTTTTCAGTTCTTCAAAAGCATTAACTGTTTCAGTAATGGCAGCATTACCTTGTGTATGAATAGCTATTTGCCATCCTTTATTATGGTATGTTTTAATAAACTGTTTTAATTTTTCTTTATTTATAAGAGCTTTTCCCTTTGTATTAGGTGGGATATGTAATTTTTTAGTAGTTAAGTTTGAAATAAGATAAGGATCATTCATGTACATTGAACCCGTGTATGGAGATCCATCATACCAGTGTTTAATACCAATGATATCATAAAAATCATTTATTTCTCCCTTTGTTTTAGGTAAAATATGTGCCATATCATGGCGTACATATATAAAATGTCGAGGAGTTGGAATTCTTTCAGGAAGTTGTTTAATCAAGGTTAGAAAATTACCTAACAAACTAGGTTTTTTATCAGATAGATGTTTCATTAAAATTAATGGTTTAGAATCATTAATTGTTAATCCAGTTGAAACTATAGTTGTATTTCCATTTTTAGCATATTCTTTCATTACTTTTTTAGAAGAATTACTCAATAATTTAGGAGTAAGCACTTCAGTTTTTAATTTCTCAATGAACGGTTTAAAAGCTTCTTGTTCTATAATTAAACCTGTTAAATTACCTAAAGAATCTTTTTCATAATAACTTTTTTTCGAATGGTTTTTAACAGTATTATTGATCCCAACACTTTCAAAAGCTTTTGTATTAACCCAATAACTATGTAAACTTTGGCTAAAAATAACTACTGGATTATTAGGTGCAATTTGATCTAAATATTTTAAAGTAGGAGTTTTTAAATCGGGAACTAAAACAGGATCTAACCCTTTAAAAACTAACCATTCATTTTTAGTAACATTTTTTACACAGCTTTCAAAATAACTCCAAACATCAGAATTACTCTCATGCTTAAAACCTGATAAATCATACATTTTTTCAAAAAACATGGATAAAGTAAAATGTGTATGAACATCTATAAAACCAGGCATAACCGTTGCTCCTTTGAGATTTATTTTTTTTACAGTTGAGTTTTTAAATAACTTAAGATCTCCAATTTCTTTTATAATTCCATCTTCAACCAACATAGCATTAGCATTTGGTTGTTCATTATTAATAGTAATTATATTAGCATTAAAATATAGAGTAGGTGGGGCTTTTTTAAAGTCATTTTTTGAAAATATAAAAACAATAATTGATATCAAAAAAAATGAAATGAGTAGTTTTATCTTTTTCATTGTTTGAATTGTTAGATTTTATTATAGTAAAAAGCGTAATAACTTTTCAGTACCAGTACTAGCTACTTCATTAATAATAGTTAAGTTGTTAAAATCATTCTTACTAACAGCTGGTTTCGGATCAATAAAATAAATAGGAGTGTTTATTGAAATGTAACTAATCAAACTAGCTGCAGGATAAACTTGCATAGAAGTACCAATAATAACTAAAATATCAGCTTTTTTAGTAATTTCAATAGCCTTTTCAAGCATAGGAACATCTTCACCAAACCATACAATGTGTGGGCGTAATTGAGAATTATATTCACACAAATCACCTAAATTTATGTCATCACTCCAGTTATAAATTGCATGTTCATTTTTAGTACTTCTAGCTTTTAGCAATTCACCATGTAAATGTAATATATTAGAACTACCAGATCTTTCATGTAAATCATCTACATTTTGAGTAATAATATTGACATTAAAATATTTTTCTAATTCAGTTAAATTATAATGCGCTTTATTAGGAGCTACAGTACTAAGTTGTTTCCTACGTTCATTATAAAAATTTAAAACAAGTTTAGGATTTGCAGCAAAACCTTGAGGAGAAGCAACTTCATAAATATCATGACCTTCCCATAAACCATTTGCATCTCTAAAGGTATTAATACCACTCTCAGCACTAATACCAGCACCAGATAAAATAACTAAATTTTTCATATCAAAAATTAAACCTCTAAAATATGAAAATTTAGTATGTTTGCTACATGATTGATGAAGGATTATTAGCTTATTTAGAAGGATATATTACAGAAAAACGTAAAAATACTTTTCATAAAGTATTAAGTAATAGAACTCGCCATTTTACAGTAGTTTTAGAAGATATTTTTCAACCACATAATGCAAGTGCAGTAGTAAGGAGTTGTGATATTTTTGGTATTCAAGATGTGTATGCTATAGAAAATAAATTTACCAATAAAGTATCAAGGCATGTAGCTAAAGGTAGTCAGAAGTGGTTAAATATTAACCGTTTTAAAGAAGATGGAGATAATACAAAAGTATGCTTAGAGGAATTACGTACCAAAGGATATCAAATAATTGGAACGACTCCACATACAGACTCCTGTGTGTTGTCTGATTTTGATGTTACCAAAAAATCTGCTTTTGTATTTGGAGCTGAGAAAGATGGTATATCAGATTATATAAAAGAAGAAGCGGATGGTTTTTTAAAAATACCTATGGTTGGTTTCACTGAAAGTTTAAATATATCGGTAGCCGCTGCAATTACTTTACAAGATATAACATCTCGTATTCGTAAAACTACTATTGATTGGCAATTAAATGATGATGAAAAGCAAGTTTTATATTTTAATTGGATAAAAAATACTATTAAAAACCCAGATAAGATTATTGATCATTATTATGAAAAGAAAAACGTATTATAATTTTCAAGTTGAATAGTATAATACGTTTTTAATAAGTAAAAATAATAACTATTGAATTATTATCTTTTTACTCATTTTTTGATTTTTATCTCCCAAAATATTAGCTATATATATACCAGGAGTAAGTTGTGAAGTATTAATTGTAACTTCATTATTTATAAGTGTAACATCATTTTTTGTCAGTACTTTTTTACCTAAAATGTTATAAAAATCGATATTAAGTTTTGAGCTTATAGAATTTTTTAATTGTAAAGTTATAAATTCATTTGCAGGAGTAGGGTATACGTTAAAATTAGTTTTAAATGCAACATCGTTATCATCAATAGATAACGAGCGAGTATCTATTTTGAAATCTAATATCCCTGAACCCCAAGAAGCAAAGCGAACTGTGTTTATTGACGGAATATAGTCTACATCTGTTGCATTAAAAAAACCAATTCCTTCTGCAATTGAGTACCATTTTTCTTTAGCTACATCAAAAACATAAGGACCAATATCAGTTCCTGCAAATACAAATTCACCACCAGAAGTAACAACCATTCCACTAGTTTGTGCATCAATTCCACTAGGGAAATCTCCTGTAATGTCAATCCAAGTTTGTCCTCCATCTTTTGATAAAATTGAGCCTACATTATTTGTACTAGGTCCACAAAATAAAATCCAATTGTCATCATTAGGTAATACAACTCCGCTACCTATATCACCTCTTCCAATAACTTCATTAGTTTTAGAAAAAGGTGTAGTTATTTCTGTGTCAAAAGTAGTTCCTCTATCTTCTGAAATAAATACTTTACCATCTTGAAGCATATACAATTTATCTGGATTAAGTGTTGCCTGAGCTAAAGCTGCTACATGATTAGTACCTTTATCAACGGTATGAGAGGTAATTGAAGTACCATCCCATGTTACTCTATTTAAATCTTTTGATAATACCCACATATTTTTATCTGAATCTGTACGATCTATATATGTTTGAACGTAGGCCATTGCAGTTTTTTTTGTAAAGCTAACTGAGTATTCATCTTTAAACTGACGATTTATTTTACTTATTGATTGAAAAGCTCCAGTGTTACTATATATTTTAACAGGAGCATATACTTTCGTACCTTGTCTTTGCCATTTCCAAGCATATTTTCCATCATGACTGTTAATTGGAGGTCCATCACCACCAATACTTTGATAAAAATCTAATACCTCTTTATTATCTTCTCTTTTACTATCATCATTTATAATACTTCCACTTCCTTGATCTTGAGTACTGTAATAAATATGATTAGGGTTACTATATCCAGTAAATAAATTATTTCTATATATTAATGGGTTTATGGTATTGATAACATTTAAGTTAATATAATGAGCATCCTTATATCCAGTATTGTTAAATGCAGTTCCTTCATTAGGGAAATCTTCCCATTCTTTGTAGGATATAAAAATCCCGCCGTCACTGCACCTTACAGAAAATAAATCTCCTGTACTATTATAAAAAAATTGAGAAGATTGAAAATCTGGATGGTAATTAAATCGAATTCTATTATAATAGTCTTCAGTATTTAAACTCGTACCATTTTGATATCTACCCCAACCTGTAGTTGTTGAATGGTTTGTGTTTAATTTATCTAAAGAAATTATAGGTTGTGAGTATCCAGCAATTGAAATGCTAGGATTTTCTGGATGTGCTGCAAAGAATTTACCAGGTGACATTTTTACTGTTCTATTACCATAATAATTTCCTTTAGGGTGTTTGTTAACCCAGGTTTTTCCTTCATCGTTAGACACCCAATAGTTTTTATCTTCCGTAATATAAAGAACTCTACTATCTCCACCAATACTAAATAACCTACTTCCGTGGTTAGTGGTATAGGTTCCTAATTTTGAAAAATCAGTTTTTTTATCATTTAATTTATAAAAGGTACCTCCATGAGCTAAATAGATAGCTTCTGAATTTGCTTGTAGATCGTATCTGGGAGTATATAAAAAACTATTTTCTTTAGTATTAAATTCTTTAAGTAAAAAGAAGTTAGCTCCTTTATCAGTAGAAAAAAATACCAATTGACCATTAGTTACATATATAGTATGATCATCTTGCCTATTTATAATAGAACTAGTATTAGCATCTGGTAATCCATTTGATTGAGACCATGTAGTTCCATCATCATCAGAGTAATATAGTGGACCATTTTCAATATGGGCAACTAACCTTGTGATTGAGTCGATTTTAAAAGCAAATAAATTTTGATATCTGTTTGGCCAATTTGCAGTAAGTACTTTAAAGTCATCTCCACCTTTACCCGTTTTTGGGTTGTAAACGGTTCCTTTAAAAATCAAAGCCTTTGAATTAAATTCACTAGCATAATGATTATGGCTTACTCCATATATAACATCTGTATCATCAAGCATTTCAGTAAATTTAAATGCTCCGGGCATGTTTTTAGGACCTCTGTTTTTCCAAGTACCTCTTAAATGACTTTCATCATAAGAATAGGAACGGCCTTTTTTATAATTGGTTTTTTTAGCTTTCGATGACAACTTTTGAAGTATTTTTTGATGTCTAGCAGCTTGTTTTTCTGTCCAAATAGCATACTTGTCTGGGTTTTCCTCTTTCTTTTCCTTCTTATGCTTTTTAGGAATGTTTACTGAATTTTTTTTTTCTTTTTCGCAAGAGAGTAGGATTACCACTGCTAATGCATAGATAATTAGTTTATTCATGTCGGGGGGACTATAAGGTTTATCTAAATATACTATTTTTTTTGTAATTAATCAACTTATAGGTTTAATAGTTAGGTGTTTATGTTGTTTTTAATGTTTTTTTATAATAAAAAAACATCTAAAAATGTTTTTTCTAGATGGATATAAGCCTAAATTCGGCTTGAATTATTTTTAATTAAGAATCTAAATAAATGAAAAAATATAGTATTGCGTTTTATATGTTTTTGGCTTTTATTATTTCTTGTAAATCAAAAGAGAACAAAAAAATAAAAGTTATAAAATTAATTGAAACAAGTAAAAGTTGGAATGGGGCATCTTTACCAAAATACCCTGACGGAACACCTAAAGTAACAATATTAAAAATTACGATTCCACCAAAAACAGAATTAAAAAAACATATGCATCCAGAAATTAATGCAGGAGTTTTACATAAAGGAGAATTAACAGTGATTAGCGAGACTAAGGATACTTTATACCTTAAGGCAGGTGATCCAATTGTTGAACTTGTAAATTTATGGCATTATGGAAAGAATGAAGCTGATATACCTGCTGAGATCATTGTTTTTTATGCAGGAATAAAAGGAACTCCAATCACAATAATAAAGGAGGAGGATTAAATATTAAAGAGATATTAAAATATAGGAAGACTAATTTCTAATTACATTTGTTTTATGATAAAACATCTTATTTTTTTTCTTTTTTTAATAAATTTTTTTAGTGTTATTGCTCAAGAAGCAGATAGTTCAATATCATTAGAAGATTTACTTAAGGAAGTAACAGAGGCTAAGTCTGAAGAAGAAAAAATAAAAACTTTACTTGATTTAGCAGAATTTCAATATGATAGAAATTTTAGTGCTTCAAACGAAATTATAGAAGAAGCACTAAAGCTAATAGGAAATAAGGCTGATAGCGTTAGTTTACAACAATTAGCAAAAGCTTATATAGTAAAAGGTGTTGTTTACAGAAGGAAAGCAGAATATCCTATAGCTATAGGGTACTATTTAAAAGCAAAAAGTATTTATGAAAAATTTAATGATTTAGAGCACATATCTGATGTTTTGCATAATATGGGAATGGTGTATAGGTATCAAAAAAAACATAAAAAAGCAATTCAACATTACAAACAATCAATTAAGATTAAAGGTTCCTTAAAAGATATTCATGGTATTGCTGCAGGATATAATATGATGGGAGTATCATACAGGCAAACGAAACGTATTGATTCTGCTATAATTTGTTATCAAAAGGCAAAAAAAATGTTTAGATCTATTAATAGTTTAGATGATATTCAACGAGTAAATAATAACATGGTTGCTGTAAACTTACGTCAAAAAAAGTATGAAAAAGCCTTATTGTTGGTTAAAGAAAATATAAAGTATGCAAAAAAATATAAAAAGAAATATTCATTATGTATAGCTTATAGAAACGCCTCTAATACATACAAAAAAACTAAAGAATATAGTAAAGCTTTAATTTATATTGATTCATCTTTACAAATAGCTTTGAAAGAAAGATTTAGAGAACTAACAGCAAAGGCTTACTTACGTAAAAGTTTTTTACAATCCAAAATGGAAAATTATAAGGAAGCATATAATCAATATAGAATTTTTAATCGTCATTCTGATTCTATATTTAATATAGAAAACATAAAAAAAGTTCAAGAATTAGAATTAAGCTATCGTTTTAATCAAGAAAAAAGAGAAGTAGAATTATTAGCCAAAGAAGAAGCATCAAAAAAATGGTTATATTTTATTTTATTCATACTTACAATAGTGAGTACTCTTATAATAGGGATATTACTTTTTAGAAATTATAAAGGAAAAGAACGCAGGTTACAGATTAAATTAGAAAAAGAGCAAATACAAAAAGAACTGTTAGATCAAAAAATTAAAGTTAATGAAGATGAAACAAAACGGTTAATAGCTGATAATACCATGAGAATGGAGTTTAAACAAGAGCTGTTAAATCGTTTAAAAAAAGAAATATTACCTGTTGTACCAGAAGAAATAAAACAAAAAGTAAATACATTAACTTCTGAAATACAAATGCAAATTAAAACTGAAGGTAAACTTTCTGATTTACAAAATAGAATCATTGAAGTAAATAAAGGTTTTGAAGCAAAACTTATTGAGCTATATCCAAGTTTAACAAAAACTGAAAGAGAGATATGTACTTTATTAAGATTGAATTTATCAATTAAAGAAATAATGGTAGTAAGAAATTCATCCTTAGATGCTGTAAAGTCAACTAGATACAGAATAAGAAAAAAATTGAAGTTAGCTTCTAAACAAGAGTTAGAAAGTTATATTCAAGCAATTTAAGAGTAAAAAATAAGAGGTTAAAATTTTAGCCTCTTATTTTTTATTCTAATTAATTAGGAAAAGTTCCATCATCTAACCTATTATTAGATCCACGGGCTCCTTGAATAGTAGTACCACCATATACATTATGTAATTGATTTTTTTTCAATCTGTTTATTTCAAAAACATTAAAATTCACAGCTTTAAGTTTTTCTTTTTTTCTCATAATTATTAGTTATTATTTAGTTACTAAAATAGTAATGCTAAATTAAACTAATGGTTAAAATGTAAACAATTATCTGAAATAAAAAATATAAATAAAGATGAAATGATATAAAAAAGTATGAGTGTAAATTTTTTATTTTTCTCTTTTTTAACATAATCTGATACGTTTGAAGTATTAAATGTGAAAAAATAAAACAGTTTCATCAAATTAATATTATAGACATTGAATCTATATAGCTGATTAATATTTTTTTAAATAGTTGATATTTAGTTCTTTTTATAGATTGCCACTTTTTGCCACTTCTAAAATTATTCGCAATGAAAGTTTAAAAATACTTTTGCTCATTAAACAGATAACCCTATAAGTTTATGAAATTAAAATTCTTAGTAATTTTATTTTTACTTTTAAGTAATTTACTTTTCGCCCAAGAAACAAATATTCCCGATGATAATTTTGAAAACTATTTAGAAACACATAATGCAAATGGAGGTGTTGTTTCAGTTGGAGATGCAACAAGCATGGGTAACGGAATTGCAAATGATAATAAAGTTTACACTTCAAATATTTCGGCAGTTACATCTTTAGATATTTCTAGGTTAACTATAGCCAATGCAGCTGGACTAGAAGACTTTACAGCTTTACAAAACTTTAACTGTTTTGAAAATTCTTTATCTAGTATAGATTTTTCTCAAAACTTAGCTTTGCATACTATAAATATAGGTAAGAATAATTTAACAAGTTTAAATCTTTCGGGCAACCCTCTATTAACTTCATTAAGTTGTAGTCAAAACCAAATAGTAAGTATAAATATTTCTCAAAATATACTTTTAGAAACCTTAGGTTGTAGTAATAATCAACTTAGTAGTCTTGATATTAGCAATAATGTAGCATTAAAGAACTTGTATTGCTATACTAATCCCTTAGGTAGTTTAGATGTAACACAAAATCTATTACTAGAAGATTTAGATTGTGTAGATACACAACTTACAGTTTTAGATGTTAGTAAAAACTTGGAACTAATGGAATTACAAGTATATGAAAACAACTTAACAAATTTAGATGTTAGTAATAACCTAAAGTTAGTCGAATTATATGCAGAAAGTAATAACATTACAAGTTTAGATGTGTCAAGAAATATCAACTTAGTAGATTTATCAATTGCTTATAATCAATTAACGTATTTAAACATTAAAAATGGAAACAACTCAAGTTTAGATCCTCGAGATTTTGATATTCGTAATAACCCAGATTTAACTTGTGTAACTGTTGATAATGTAACTTATGCTGAAACCCAATTTACTCGAAAAGATAATCAAACAGAGTATAAATTGTTCTGTACAGAAACAAATGTACCTGATAATAATTTTGAAGCCTATTTAGAAACGCATAACGCAACAGGTGGAGTTGTTTCAGTTGGTGATCCAACAAGTATGGGGAACGGAATTGCAAACGATAATAAAGTAGCAACAGAAAGAATTCAAAATATCACGTATTTAAATATTTCTAACCAAGGAATTACGGATTTAGCAGGTTTGGAAGATTTTACAAGTTTAGAAGAGTTAAGAGCATTCGACAATACAATTACATCAGGAAATTTAGATTTAACAACAAATACAAACCTAATAGAGATTGTTTGTTCTGATATGGGATTAAATACTATCGATATTTCTGGATTATCTGTTTTGGAAAGAGTAGAATTAAGAAACAATAATTTATCTAATATCGATATAAGTTTGAACTCAAACTTAAATTATTTTAATGTCGATGGAAATAATTTTACAACTATTAATATAAGCGGCAATATTTTATTATCAGATTTAAGAATTAGAGATAATGCTGTATTAAACTCAATAGATATTTCTAATAATAGTAACCTAAAAAGATTATATGTAGGAGGAAACTCTTTATCAATTCTAGATGTTTCAAATAATACTTTATTAGAAACTATAAGCGCAGGAAAAAATCAATTAGGAACCATTAATGTAAACGGATTAAATAACCTAACTGATTTATTTCTTGAAGATATGCCATCACTAACTTCTTTAGATGTTTCGAGTAATATAAATCTTGAAGATATTGGAGTTAATGGTACAGGTTTATCAGCTTTAGATTTAAGTAGTCTTACGAAGTTAATTGAAGTATACGCGAATAACACTGTTATTACTGAACTTGATTTTAGTGCTAGTCCAGATTTAGAATATGTAGAATGTAAAAATTCACAGTTAACATCGTTGAATATTAAAAACGATAACAATAGTAGTAGTATTGAGTTATATGCTACTGGAAATCCAAACTTATTTTGTATTCAAGTTGACAATCCTACAGACAGTTACTTGTCCAGGTGGGAGAAAGATGCAACAGTAAGTTTTAGTGATGATTGTAATTGGACATATATTCCAGATGATAACTTTGAAGTGTATTTAGAAACACATGATGCTAACGGAGGTTTTGTTTCTGTTGGAGATCCAACTAGTATGGGGAATGGAATTGCAAATGATGATTATGTAAAAACAACTAATATTGAAAATGTAATTAACCTATTTTTAAATTTTCAAGGAATTACTGATTTTACAGGAATTGAGGCTTTTGCTTCTTTAGAGTTTGTAGTGTGTTTTGGTAATGTAATAAATACAAGTTTAGACTTTACGAGTAACACAAATCTAAAAAGAATTGATGCTAGTGATATGGGGTTAACTAGTATTGATATTACAGGATTAACCGCTTTAGAAAGAATGGATATCTCTAGAAATAGTCTTACTAGTGTTGATTTATCTACAAATACTTCATTGAAAGAGTTTATGATTTCTTCTAACAATTTAACAAAATTAGATGTAAGTAACAATCTGTTGTTAGAAGATTTACAAATTCACGAAACAACATTAAGCAATATTGATCTAAGCAAAAATGTAAATTTAACAAGAATTGTAGCTTCTTTAAATCAATTTACCTCATTAAATACCCAAAATAATACGTTACTCGAAACCTTAAATTTATTAGGAAACCCATTAATTTCTTATGATGTAAGTCATTTAACTAATTTGAAGGAGTTAAATCTAGATGAAACCAATATTACATCTATTGATATTAGTAAGAATATGAATTTAGTAAAATTTAATGCAAGAAATATTAATGAATTAGAAGGGGTAAATGTAAGAAACGGGAACAATAGTAGTTTTACTGAATTTAGAGTATATGGTTGCCCGAATTTAACCTGTATTGAAGTGGATGATCCAACGGCAGATTACTTATCACAATCTAATTGGGTAAAAGATGGGACAGCAAACTATTCAAAATATTGTAGATTAACATATATTCCTGACGCTAATTTTGAAAACTATCTAGAAACTCATAAAGAAAATACAGGAGGAACTACCTTAGGAAATGATAATAGTTTAGGAAATGGAGTATTAGATAATTATGTTCCTACAGAAAAGATTGAGAATTTACAAATTCTATTTATCGATAATGAGAATATATCTGATTTTACAGGTTTACAGGAATTCAAAGGATTGGAACGATTTAGAGCTTACGGAAACTCTGTAAACGGAGATTTAGACCTAACGGCGAATGTGAATTTAACCCAAGTGTATTGTGCAAACATGGGATTAACAAGTATTAATGTATCAGGATTAACTAATCTATTGCAGTTAGATATAAACGATAATGACATTAATAATATTGATATTTCAACCAATAGTAATGTTGAGTATGTTGATTTAGATAATAACAATATTTCAACTCTAGATATTACTAATAATACAGAGATAAGAACTTTACTTATTAATAATAATAATATTTCAACTCTTGCTCTCAGTCAAAACTTAAAATTGGTTACATTAAGTTGTTCTGGAAATTCTATATCAACCATAAACATTCAAAACAATGCATTAATTGAAACTGTTGAAATATTCGATAATCCATTGAATAGTATTGATGTTTCAAATCAGCCAGCATTATTAAACTTACTAATTAACAACACCAATGTTTCTGAGCTTAATTTAAGTAACAATACTAATATTAGTAATTTGGTTTGTAATGATACAGCAATAACTGAACTAGACTTAAGTAATAACGCAAACATGTTTACTTTAAAAGTACATAATAATGCGATTACTGAGTTAAACTTAGCTAACCTTACAAGATTAGATTCGTTCAATGCTTCTAATAACCAATTAACACTATTAAACTTAAGAAATGGAAATAATACTAGTATTGCGAGTGTTGATATTACTGGTAACGCAAGCTTAACTTGTGTTGAAGTTGATGATTCAACTGCTTCAGAATTAGTTTCTTGGTTTAAAGATAACACAACAAACTATGCTGAGTATTGTAGAATGACTTATGTTCCAGATGATGCATTTGAAACGTTCTTAGAAAATAACGGTTATGGAAATGGAGTTATAGACGATTATGTATATACAGCTTTAGTTGAAATTTCTGAAGGGTTTAATTTACATAATGGATTAGTAGAAGATATGACAGGTATTGAAGATTTTAAAAATATGTGGTTTTTAGGATGTCGTAATAATGCTAATTTAACGAGTATTGATTTAAGTAAAAACACAAAGCTTACCAACGTTACATTAGCGAACAATAACCTAGCAAGCTTAGATTTAAATAATAACTTAATTCTGGAAAAAATATATTTAGATGGAAATTTTAACTTAGGTAATGTTGAAATTTCCATGTTGAGTAATTTAAATACACTTAGTGTTTCTGATACTGGTATTAATTCTATAGATATTTCTAACAATCCATTAATGAGAATATTAAATCTTAATGATAATAATTTTACAGAATTAGATATTTCAATGTATCCAAGTATTGTACAATTACGTATAGCTAATAATCAATTAACTTCATTAAACGTAGCTAACGGAAATAATGATAATTTCACTTGGTTTGATGGACAAGGAAATTCTGGTTTAACATGTATTAAAGCCGATAAAGTAGTTCAGTTATTTCCTGATATTTGGGTAAAAGATGCAACAGCAAGTTTCGCATTATACTGTGATGTAACATATATTGCTGATACTAATTTCGAAAATTATTTAGAAACTCATGATGCTGATGGAAATGTAGTTGCTCTAGGAGATGCTACAAGTTTAGGAAACGGAATCACTAATGATAATGCAGTGTATACTGAGAAGATTAAAACTGTTATAAACTTAGATTTAAATCGTTTAGATATTACTAACTTAACTGGCATTGAAGCTTTTGCTGCTTTAGAAATATTAAACTTAGAATATAATGATTTAACTACGTTAGATTTATCGAGTAATTCAAATCTAAGAATCTTAGATGTTGCTGAGAATGACTTAACAGAAATAGATTTATCAGTTATTCCAAGTTTAGAGGAAGTTGAATTAAGATCTAACAAAATTAACAGCTTAATTTTAGACAATCCAAAACTTAAGATACTTAGAGCTAGTAAAAACCAATATACAACTTTAGATGTAACCAATTGTCCGGAATTAGAGGAGCTTTCTCTTACACAAACATTGTTAGTATCACTCGATGTTAGAAACGGGAACAATAATTTAATTACTAATTTTAATGCTAAGTTTAATGATTATCTAACGTGTATTGAAGTTGATTATGCATCTGCATCTTATTTATCAACTTGGGAGAAAGATGTAACAGCTAATTTTACAGAAGATTGTAATAATTCAATTTGGACAGGAATTAATGGTACAGATTGGACAGATAATGGAAACTGGATTTTAAACGCAGTTGCTTTAACAACACAAAACGTAATTATTCCAGTATTGGTAACATCTCCAATTATTGAGTCAGGAGTTACAGCAGAAATTAATGATTTAGAAATTCAAGAATTATCATCATTTACTATAGAAAATAATGGTATTACCATTATAAATGGTAATTTAAATAATACAGGAACGATTAGTATTGGTTCCTCAGCTAATACAAGTGGAACTCTAATTGTAAGAGGAACAGCAAATGGTAATGTAACTTATGAAAGAAGTGGATTATTAGCTAATAAATGGAGTATAATTACTGCTCCAGTTTCTGGTCAAAGTATTAAAGATTTTATAGAATCTTCTGAGAATGATATTCGTGTAAATACAACTGTTACTCCAAATAGATATGCAGTAGCTTATTATGATGATACTAAAACTGATGGAAATAAATGGACTTATTATACAGCAGATGATATTCAAACTAATACTTTAACTTTTGAAAAAGGGAAGGGGTATATAGTTTCAAGAGCTACTAATGGAAGTGTCAAATTTACTGGAACATTGACTACCACTGATGTCTCAATTTCAGTAAATGAAGATAAATGGAATGCCATAGGAAACCCTTATACAGCATTTTTACCAATTAATAATAATTCAAATGAAAACTTTATTCAAGAGAATATAAGCAAATTTCATCCAGAAAATATTGGAGTTTATGTATGGGATAATTCGCAGAATAAATATGTTGCAAAGTCATTGGTTAGTTCGTCAACTTCGTTAACATTAGGGCAAGGCTTTTTTGTAAAAACAGGAAATGGGATTAACACGATAAACTTTAAAGAAAATCAAAGGCAACATGAAGGTACTGATGTTGATATATTTTCAAGAAGTAAATCATCAGTGCCAAGTATTCAGATATTTGCAGAGAGTAAAGGAATTACTGTTAATACCCACATTAAATATTATCAGACAGCAACAAAAGGACTAGATCCAGGATATGATATTGGTAATTTTGGAAGTTCAAGTTTTGATGTATTTACTCATTTATTGGAAGAGTCAAAAGGAAATGACTTTACAATTCAATCATTACCTAATTCAGGATACGAAAATATGGTAATTCCTTTAGGAATTAAATCGAAAGCAGATGAAGAGGTAAGTATTACTTTAAAGTATAATAATTTACCTAAAGGAATAGAAGTGTATATAGAAGATAAAAAGTTAAATAAATATACAAAAATTGAAGATACACAAACAAAGTATAAAGTTGTATTTGAAGAAAATGTAAATGGAGTAGGACGTTTCTTTATTCATACTAAAGAAGCTTTATTAAGTACAACAGAAATAGAAAAAAATGATGTATATGTTTATACAATTCCAAATAAATTAATAATTAAAGGCATTCAAGGAGAACAATTTACAATAACTATTTTTAATGCGTTAGGAGTAGGTGTTTTAAAAGATGAATATAAAGGTTTAGACGAAAATGAAATAGACTTAACTAATTTATCTAAAGGTGTATATATTGTTAAAATAGTCGATGAAACAAAAATTACAACTAAAAAAATAATAATAGATTAATTATAATTCTCTAGTAAATGAAAAAAGCAAATAATAAAGAGATTACAAGAAAAGAGGCTTTAAAAAAAATAGGGAATTATGGAAAGTATTCGGCCTTAACTGCTATAGGAACCTATTTGTTGTTAACACCACAAAAGGCGCAAGCGCAAAGTCCCCCTCCCCCCGGAGAAGGTTTTTAAACCTTAAATTAAAATATGCTCTACAATAATTTTGTAGAGCTATTTTTTTGAAATTATATTAAATACTAATTCTTTAGTTAGTTTTTGACCTTTAGCCTCTTTCTTAATGTTCTCAAAAGTAAAAACAAAATCACATCCATTTTTATATTCAGAACATCCGTAGGCAGTTTTTCCTTTTAAAAGTTGTCCTTTTTTACATTTAGGGCATGCTAAAGTATTTGTTGGCTCAGAAATTTTAGTAGCTGAGGAACTTGAAGATTGTTTAACTTCTAATTTAAGAGAAAAATTTTCATCAAAACGTATTAATCCTTCAATTTTACCATTTTCAGACTGCCATCCTTTTAAGTTGGTTGTACAACCTTTATCTAACAATCGAATAAATTGATTTTCAGATATTTTCTTTTTCATATACTCAAAAGGTAATGTAAATTTACAACCAGTTTTGAATGCTGAACAACCATAAGCAGATTTTCCTTTTAAGAGTTGACCTTTATTACATTTTGGACATTCTTTTCCTACAACTGTTTTCTTTTTTGAACTTACTTTTTTAGAAGTCGTTTCAACTTGTTGGGTTTCATATGAAATTCTTTTAGTTTTGGTACTTGATCTCACTTCGTAAACAAGGTCATCTACCATTTTTTTCATCTGTTTAATAAAAGTAGAAGCATGGTATTCACCTCGTTCAATTTCTTTTAAACGTTTTTCCCAAAGCCCAGTTAATTCAGCAGATTTCAATAATTCATTGTCAATTAAATCAATTAAATCAATTCCTGTTTGAGTTGGAACTACTAATTTTTTCTGACGCTCAATATATTTTCTTCTAAATAACGTTTCAATGATACTTGCACGTGTTGATGGACGACCAATACCGTTTTCTTTCATTAACTCACGCATTTCGTCATCATCAACTTGCTTTCCAGCAGTCTCCATAGCACGTAATAAGCTAGCTTCAGTATAATTACGTGGAGGTTTTGTTTCTTTTTCTAAAAAAGAAGGTTCATGAGGACCTTTTTCTCCTTTAGTAAATGTAGGAAGCATACCTGAATCATCACTTTTTTTAACTTCTTTACCATATTCAAATACTACGCGCCATCCTTTGGTTAATATTTCTTTTCCAGTAGTTTTAAAAGAAACATCTCCTGCTTTACCAATAACAGCGGTGTTTGAAATATCACTATCAGGGTAAAAAACAGCAATAAAACGTTTAGTTATAATATCATATACTTGTTGCTGATTGTATTGTAAGTTAACTTGAATTCCTGTAGGAATAATAGCATGGTGATCAGTTACTTTTTTATCGTTAAATACTTTAGTAGATTTTCTTATTTTTTTTCCTGATAAAGGTTTTGTTAACGTACTATAATTTGTAAGTCGTTGAAGTATAGAAGGCACTTTGGGGTAAACATCATTAGGTAAAAACGTAGTATCTACTCTAGGATAAGTAACTACTTTCATTTCGTAGAGTTTTTGAACTATTTTCAGGGTTTCATCTGCAGAAAAACCAAACTTATTATTACAATATACTTGTAATCCTGTTAAATCGAATAGTTTAGGAGCATATTCTTTACCTTTCTTTTTGGTTACAGATACAATTTCAAAATCACTTTCTTTTACTTTATTAGCAAAAGTTTGTCCTTCTTCCTTTTTTAAAAAACGACCTTCTTCACAACTAAATAATGTATTTCTATATAAAGTTTGTAATTCCCAATAAGGTACTGGTTTAAAATTTAAAATTTCTTTATAACGATTAACTAACATAGCTAGGGTAGGAGTTTGCACTCTACCGATAGATAAAACTTGTTTATAACCACCAAACTTAACAGTATACAAACGCGTAGCGTTTAAACCTAAAAGCCAATCTCCAATGGCTCTAGAATATCCAGCATAATATAAGTTGTCGTATCCTTCTGATGGTTTTAAATTTTCAAACCCTTCTTTTATGGCTTCCTCTGTTAATGATGAAATCCACAACCGTTGTATTTCACCTTTATAATCAGCTTGATTAATAACCCAACGCTGAATAAGTTCTCCTTCTTGACCAGCATCCCCGCAATTTATAATAACATCAGCTTTATCAAATAATGATTTTACTATTCGAAATTGTTTTTGTATTCCAGAGTCTCCTGTAACTTTTGTGCCAAATTTTTCTGGAAGCATAGGTAAATTGTTTAAATCCCAGCTTTTCCAATAGGGTTTATAATCTTTAGGCTCTAAAAGTGTACATAAATGCCCAAAAGTATAGGTTACAGCATATCCATTACCTTCAAAATATCCATCATGTTTTGTATTGGCTCCTAAAATATTAGCTATTTCACGAGCAACACTTGGTTTTTCTGCAATACAAACTTTCATTCTATCCTATTTAAAACTCGAAAGTACTATTTTTTGTAGTATGTATGCAAACAAAAAACGTGGCATTCGCCACGTTTTTTTAACAATATAAAAAGTAAGTTATTGCTTAACTTTATTTTTGAATTTATCAAACTTATTAGTTGTTTTCTTAGGCCAACTATTATTTGATGTATCAATATCAGCTGTTTCAAAATCAGGATCTACTACAATGCTTTTAATCTCTTGGCTAGAAGAGAATACACGATACACTTTATTTTCATTCATTCTCCAAATTTGAGCAGGGAAAGTTTCACGCTTTTTAGTACCATCAGCATAAGTTAACTCAACAATGATAGGCATCATTAAACCACCTGGCTTTTCAAATTCAACTTGATACATATATTTAGGCATTTCTTTAAGTTTAGCCTTTTCAGCAGCTGGTAACCCATTAATATGCGCTTCTACCTCTTTTGAGTTAGCTTCTTCTTTTTTAGTAGTTAAGAAAACTAATTTTCCTAAACGAGCAAAATATGTAGGATATTGCTCTTGTAATTTTTTAGTTCTTTCATTAGGCTTATCAGTTAAAAATAAAGGTTTAACCTCTTTAATACCTATGTCAGTAAAGTCAGTTGTATAAAACCAACCTCTCCAAAACCAATCTAAATCCATACCGGAAGCATCTTCCATAGTTCTAAAGAAATCAGCTGGTGTTGGGTGTTTAAACATCCAACGTTTAGAATAAGTTCTAAATGCGTAATCAAATAATTCAGGCCCCATTATAGTTTGACGAAGCATGTATAATCCAGCAGCTGGTTTAGTATATGCATTTGGTCCAAAGTTATATACATAATCTCCTTGAGACATAATAGGAGATAAACGCTTTTGATCAAAACTCATGTAACGCGTAATATTTTTAGTAGGATTTTGAGCGAATAATTTAGCATCGTAATCAAATTCAGCTAGTATTTGAACAAATGAATTTAAACCTTCATCCATCCAAGTCCATTGTCTTTCGTCAGAATTCACAATCATAGGAAAGAAGTTATGTCCTACTTCGTGAATAATTACTCCAATCATTCCTTTTTTCAAACGATCTGAATATGTTCCGTCAGGATTTGGGCGTCCAAAATTGAAACAAATCATAGGATACTCCATTCCCATACCATCATTGGCATTAACAGAAATTGCTTTAGGATATGGGTAGTCAAAGGTTAATTTAGAATACTCTTCTAAAGTATTAGCAACAGTTCTTGTTGAATGCTCTTCCCATAAAGGGTTTCCTTCTTTAGGATATAAAGAAACTGCCATAACATTCTTACCATTAATGTTAACAGCCATAGCGTCCCAAATATACTTTCTTGAAGAAGCAAAAGCGTAATCACGTACATTTTTAGCTTTAAAATGCCATGTTTTTGTTTTTGTAGATCTTTTCTTTTCGTTTACTTCAGCTTCTTCTTGAGTAACGATAAGAACAGGGTTTTTATATGATTTTCTAGCTTTTTCCCAACGTTTACGTTGTTCTCTAGTTAAAACATCTTTTTCATTTTGTAATTCTCCAGTAGCTTCAACAATATGATCTGCAGGTACAGTAAGTTTTACATCATAATCTCCAAACTCTAGCGCAAATTCACTACGTCCCCAGAATTGCATGTTTTGCCATCCTTCTACGTTATTATAAACACATAATCTAGGAAAAAACTGAGCAATTATAAAAGCTTTATTACCATCAGCGAACTCTTCAACTCCAGAACGTCCACCATCAGTTACTACATTGTTTATTGTGTAATTCCACTTAATTTTGAAAGAGAATGTATTACCAGGAGCTAAAGGCTTTGGTAAATTTATTCGCATCATTGTTCTATTTATAGTGTATGATAAATCTCTACCATCTGCTTTTTTAACAGCTTCGATATTGTAACCAAAAGCTTTAGGTTTTGACATGTTATTTTCAACAAACTTCTTAGGAGTTTGAAAACCACTAGCACCTTTTGATTCAACTAAAGGAGATTTCGAATCAGGAGCACGCATGTTTTGATCTAATTGCACCCATAAATATTCTAAATGATCTTTAGAATTATTATGATAAGTAATAGATTCATCTCCATATAATTTATTTGAAGTTTCATCTAAACGCAGATCCATAACATAATCTACTTTTTGCTGAGTATATGCATGTCCAGGAGCCCCAGAAGCTGTACGTTGATCATTTGGTGTCGCTAAAACATCTTTTAATTGACGAAATTTATTTTGGTCTATATGACCTTTTTGGGGCTCTTTCTTAGTTGTTTCTTGTGCAAATAAAGATGCTGATACAAAAAGAGCTGAAAATAATAGTGTAGTATATTTTCTCATTTTGTGCTTATTGGTTTTTAAATAATTGGAAAATTAGTGAATTAATCTTAGTCAAAAAGAGTATATGTTAAAACTTTAACAAATTTTTATCTATTTGGTTAAAAAACAGATATGAAAAAAGCGATATAAAATATTTTATACCGCTTTTTTATTTTACTATGTTATGTTTTTAACTTTTAATTTTCTTTTTAAATTTATCAAACTTATTAGTAGTTTTCTTAGGCCAACTATTATTAGAAGTATCTACATCTGCTGTTTCTAAATCTGGATCAATTGTAATATTAGTAATTTCTTTATCTGAAGAAAATATTTTAGTTACTTGATTGTCATTAAGTCTCCAAATTTGAGCAGGATACGTTTTTCTTTCTTTAGTTCCGTCTTTATAAGTAAACTCAGCAATTATAGGCATAACTAAACCACCTGGCTTATTATAAGTAATTTCATAATGATATTTTGATTTAGGGTTTTTCTTTGAATCAAAGCTTAAACCTTCTGTTTTGTCTTGAACAAAATTTACAGAATTATTAGGACCTTCAGTTGTGTAATATTTTTTAACATCTTTAACACCAATATCAGTAACATCAGTTGTATAAAACCAACCTCTCCAAAACCAATCTAAATCCATAGCTGATGCATCTTCCATAGACCTAAAGAAATCAGCAGGGGTAGGGTGTTTAAATTTCCAACGTTTTGCATAAGTTTTAAAAGCATGGTCAAATAATTCTTTACCCATAATAGTTTCTCTTAAAATCCATAAAGCAGTTGCTGGTTTTCCATATGCGTTATTACCAAATTGATATACATTATCTCCTTTAGTCATAATAGGTGCAATACTAGATTGATCTCCACCCATATATTTTACAATATTTTTAGGATATCCTCTTGTTATAGGAAAATTAGGGTCATAGTCTAATTCAGCTAACATTTCCATGTAAGAATTTAAACCTTCATCCATCCATGTCCATTGACGTTCGTCAGAGTTTACAATCATAGGAAAAAAGTTATGTCCAACTTCATGGATAGTTACTTTAATCATTCTATACTTTACTCTATCAGAATAGGTTCCATCAGGGTTTGGTCTACCAGGATTAAAACAAATTTGAGGATATTCCATTCCCATTTGACCATCTACAGAAATTGCTTTATGATATGGGTAATCAAATGTATATCTAGAATACGTTTTAAGTGTTTGTGCTACAGCTCTTGTTGAATGATCTCCATATAAAGGGTTAGCTTCTTTTGAATAATATGAATATGCCATTACAGTTTTACCGTTAATATCTACAGCCATACCGTCCCAAATAAATTTCCTTGAAGAAGCAAAAGCATAATCACGTACATTTTTAGCAACAAATTTCCATGTTTTAGTTTTTTTCGATTTTCCTTTTTCAATTTCTTCAGCTTCTTTTTGAGAAACTATTAATACCGGCTTATCAAAAGTCTTTTTAGCTAAAGCTAATTTTTTTTGTTGCTTTTTAGTTAAAACTTCACTTTCATTCATTAAAACTCCAGTTGCTCCTAGCATATGATCAGCAGGAGTTGTAATATTTACATTAAAATCACCAAATTCTAAAGCAAATTCACTTCTTCCCCAAAATTGATCATTTTGCCATCCCTCAACGTTGTCATAAACACATAACCTTGGATAGAACTGAGCAATTACATAATTGTTATTTCCATCAGCAGGGAAATGTTCAAATCCAGATCTACCACCTTGAGTTCTATGATTATTTATGTTATACCACCATGAAATTTTAAAAGAAAAAGTTTCTCCTGAAGCTAAAGGCTTAGGTAAGTTTATTCGCATCATAGTTTGATTAATAGTATGCGATAAATTACTCCCATTAGTATTAGTTACACTAGTAATTTTAAAACCACCATCAAATGGTTTTTCAGGGAAATACCTGTCATATACTCTTTTTGGAACCCCTCTTTTAGGCGCACTAGTAGGTTGAATATCTGGTGTCTTAGAATCAGATGCACGCATATTTTGATCTAATTGTAACCATAAATAGGTTAATTCATCTTCTGAATTATTATGATACGTAATAGTTTCGTTACCTGTAATTCTTTGTTTATCGTCATCCAAAACAATATCCATTGAATAGTCAACTTTCTGTTGTGTATATTTTTTACCAGGAGCTCCAGAAGCAGTATGCCGCCTATCTGGTGTTGCTAATTCATCTTTAAGTTGTTTAAATTTATTTTGATTTGTATGCCCTTTTTGTGTTTCTCTCTTGGTTTGAGAAAAAACGGAAGTAACCACAAAAAAAACAGAAAAAATTAATACAATATTTTTCTTCATTATCTAATTAGTTGTTTAAGTAGGTTCTAAAAGTAATAAATAAGGAAGAGGTATGGTTAAAGTTTGTTAAAAATTTAACAAACCTTTATCATTTTTTTTATCAAGAAATAAACTTTTACGTTCTTTTTTAATAGTGGCTTTTATTAAATTTTTCTGTTCAGGAAAATGCTCTATTAAAACATCATTTTTAATTTCAATAGATGTGATAGATGAAATTTTTTCAATTTCAAGGTAAAAATATACAATATCTCCATCGTATTCTTTACCTATAAAATTGTAGGTTTTTACGTTATTATTTATTGAAACTTTAAAATGTTTATTTAGATATTTTTTAATGAAACTATCGGTGTTTTTATCTTCTTTTTTTGTAGATAGTTGCAAGTCAGTATTGTAGTCTTTGTTTATAGCATCTTCAATATCATCTATAAACACATTCATAATCATCTGTACAGATTGAGAATTTTCTTTGTATTCGATTTCAGTTAAAGCAAGGTAATATTTATGAAGAGTAGTAAATGAGAATAAACTAAAAGTGACTACTGTTATAAAAAATATTTTTTTCATATTAAAATTACTGTCAATTATTAAGCCAAATTACTGCTTTTTTATTATTTCTAAATACTTAATATGTTCAGTTGTTAGAATTTTAATAATTTTTAACGTTTCTCCTTCTTTATGTAATTGTTCTATTCCTAAAGGGTTACAATATTCTAAAAAGTGATAATATCTTTCGGGCGGTATCTGTAATTCCTCAAAAAAGTATTTTTCTCCTAATTCAGCTAATAATTTAGCTGGCATACCTTTTTTTAAAGCTAGTTCCTTTCTAAGTGCCCATAAACGTTTAGAATATCCGAACGGAATAATTGCAGTAGCACCCACACCTGCAAAATTGGCAGTAGGATCAGTATTTACAATGTGTGGACGAACCCTTTCATCAATATGGTCATTAGGCTCAACAACACTCATATCTACTTTTGAAAAATCCATCGTTTTTCTTAATGCTTCTTCTCTTTTATCTTCAGGTGTTTTTCTAATATCTGAAGTTATACTTCCTTGTAAATTGTGTTTTTTAATTTCCACTTCATTTAAAGTGTAAGCAATTTTTTTTATGAAAAAAGTATTATCATGCATTCCAAAAAATTTATCTAAAACATTTATTACTTTGGTTTCATAACCAACATATGAAAAACGTAAACTGTCATTAACTTTTGCAGGGATTTTGAAATCACCATTACTATTCGTGTATGTGCCGTGTTTCGTATTTAAATTTATAATATGAACATTAGGTAATATTCCTATTTTGTCTAAAATTTTACCATGAATATATCTACGTTCATTTTGAGAACATAGATTTATGGAAATTAATAAAAGAATAAGAAGGGAGATGTTTTTCATACTATAGGTTTTTAAATTCTTTAGACTTTTGTTTTAAAAAAATAATCATTGATATTTCGCCTTGGTTTAAGATACGATTAAATTTAGAATCATTTTCACAAAAATAAATAAAGCGATACAAATTATCTTTTCCAATTCCTAAATCATTAATAATGTACCTTTCATGAATATCTTTAATAAAACTAATCTTTTTCTCTCTTTCTTCAATTACTTTTAGTTTTTTTAACTTTTTTATTCTTCCAGAAATACTGTTTATTATTAAATCTAAAGATACAGAACCACCTAATAAACCTAACATATATGGTGTACTACCTCCTTGAGCAGTTTGTAACCTTCTTTCAGCAGGTGTAAGGATTCTTGATCCTGCAAATGGAAGCTTTAAAGTTTCAGCATTTATTACTTTTTCTTTTTTTATTAATTTTGAATCAGCCGACAAGAAACCTAAGAGATTATTTTTTTTTAAATTAACTTCATCTAAGGTGTAAGTAATTTTTTTTAAAACGAAGTTATTATTTTGAATTCCAAGGTGTTTTTCAGTTACTTTTAAAAGTTTAGTTTCATATCCTACAAAAGAGAATCTTAAACTATCGTTTAAATTAACAGGAATTTTAAAGTTCCCACTATCATTAGTGTAAGTACCATGTTTAGTGTTTAAGTTTATAACATGAACGTTAGCTAGGTTTCCTAGTTTATTATAAATTTTACCATGCATATACTTTCGTTCATTTTGTGAATGGATGTTTAAAGAAATAATAACTAATAAGGATAAAAATATTTTATGCATTTCTATTTTTTATTAATTATTTGAAGATAACTCATACTTTCTTTTTTTAATAATTCAATAACTTCAAATAACTTCTTATTATGAAAAAGAACTTCAACATTAGTATGACTACAGTACTCTATAAAATGATAATATTTTTCTTTAGGTATTTTTAATTCACTGTAAAAAAAATGTTTTCCAAAGTCACGAAGTAGTTTGTCAGGAAATTGTTCTTTTTGTTCTAGTCTTTTTCTTTCTTCTCTTCTTTTTTTTTCGTAACCACCACCAATGCTGCCACTGTAAAGTTTTATACCGTCAGTAAATACATTTGGAATTCCTGGTGCTGCTGATTTTGACAAATGAATTTCATCACTACCAGTAGGCATGTTCATTATTTCATCTAATTTCATACTTTTAATACCATCCATCATTTTATAAACAAGCTCAGATATAGTATCCTTTGGAGTTTTTTTTATGTCAATTAATAAATTACCAGATAAATTATGTCTTTTTATTTCTACTTCATTTAAAACATGACTTTTAGTATGCATTTTTATTGTTATGTTTTTTTGTTGAAAAATATTTTTTGAAATAGTTATTTTTTTGGTATGGTGTTGAATAGTAGAAATTTGTAGTACATCATCTACTGAAATGGTAATAGAGAAATTCCCGGAATCATTAGAGAATGTACCTTCTTTTGTATTTAAATTTAAAATGTTAGCATTTTTTATTACTCCAAGTTTGTCTTTTAAAATTCCTTTTAAGACAGTTTTCTTTTTTTGAGAAAAACAAAGAGTAGTGGTAGTTATAATTAAGAAGAGTAATTGTTTTTGCATATAATTTTTGTTTGTACTAAACAAAGAAACAAAGTCCCCTTCTTAAAAATGTTTTAATGTCTTTGTAAATTTTTGTTAAATATAAACGCCTTACTATTATCTAGTAAGGCGTTTATATTTAACAGTGTATTCTATTTTATACTATTTTTCTAAAACTATGTACTGTATACCATTTATTTGTAAATCAATACCATTTATTGTTTTTTTCTCATTAACAACATATTTTAAAACTATTTTATCTTTTTGAAAATCATCAATTGGAATTTCAAAAGATTCCCCACCGCTAGTAGTTAGTTTTAGAATATTATTTTCAATATTCCATTTAGCATTATTATCAAAACCATCAATAACTTTTGCATTACTTTTATTAGTTTGTGAAACTCCTAAAATTGTTGATGTTGTTACTATAGTAAAAAGACCTTTTAAAGAAAGGGAATTATCTTGATTAAAAGTAAAAGCAAAGTTATAGTTTTCACCATGTGATTTTACATTACCACTAAAATTTTGCCCTTTGTATGTTCCTTTAGTAGTTCCTTCAATTTTAAAATCAGTTAGATTCCATGTGCCTACAACATCATTATTAGTAACTGTTGGGATGTTTGAATCATTTTTTGAGCAAGAAACAAGAGTAAGAATTAAAGAAAACAAGAAAAGTAACTTTTTCATTGTATATTTTTTTTAAATAATTAGTTTTACCAAAGTTATAAAAATATTTTTTATGAAAAAACTAATTGTAGCAAGTACATCAACAGTTCATGGTAGTGGGTATTTAGAGTATATATTATCAGCACTTTCAATTCATTTTGAAAAAGCAACTACTATTTTATTTATTCCATATGCTAGACCTGGAGGAATAAGTTATGATGACTATACTGAAATTGCTAGAAAAGCTTTTAAAAAAATAGGTAGGGATGTAAAAGGAATTCATGAATTTAAAAATCCGAAGCAAGCAATACTTAATGCCACTGGAATTTTTACTGGAGGAGGAAATACGTTTGAATTAGTAAATCAATTATATAAAAACGATGTGTTAGAAACTTTGAAAGAAGTTTTAGATAAAGGAACTCCGTATTTAGGAACAAGTGCTGGAAGTAATATTTGCGGAGAAACAATGATGAATACTAATGATATGCCTATTGTATATCCACCAAGTTTTAAAACTTTAGGCTTAATTCCTTTTAATATTAATGCACATTATCTTGATCCAAATCCAAACTCAAAGCATATGGGAGAAACAAGAGAAACACGAATAAAAGAATATCATGTGTTTAATGCTACTAGTGTTTTAGGATTACGAGAAGGTAGTTGGTTAGAGGTAAAAGGAAAAGAGATTACTTTAAAAGGAAGTTTAACTGCTCGATTTTTTCAAAAAGATAAACACCCAATAGAATTAGATACTAATAAGGAAATAATTATATAAAAGAAAAGCCTTGATTAAAAAATCAAGGCTTTCTGACATGTTTTATTTTCCCCTAATAAAAAAACACGTCCGATATAGACACTTATCATTATAAGAACGTGGAAAAGTTATTATTATTTTATTTTTTTGCATTTAATAACAATAGGCTCATTGTTAAAATTTGTAGTGAAAAATAAATAAATATTACCTCCGTCTTTTAGCTTAGTTTCTTTTCGTAATTGAGCTACTGTTTTTGGGAAATTTCGAATAGTAATATTTGCTTGTTCGTCTAAAATTTCTTTTCTAATTCTTTTTTTATTGTATTTAAAAAACTTCTCAATTAAGAATGTTCGTCCTGGAAAATTTTCTTTTAAAAATTCAGAAGTATAAAGGTGAGAATGTTGATGTAATTTATCTAATTTATAATAACTTGAAATTTGATTAAATCCTCCAGATTTTAAGACAGCTGAATTAGGCTCATATAGAAAATTTAAAGGTAAATTAAAGACAGCTTTACTAATTGAATTAAAGCTAAAGTTAAATACTTGTTTCTTTTTGCTTATCAGGAAGTTATGTGTTTTTATTTCTGTATTTTTGTTGTGGTTTTTTTCTAATAAAAAGAGAAGTTCTTTTACTTCGTTTTTTACTGCGATAATATGGATTTCTTTAACATATTTTAGTTCATTAATTGTAGCAGAAATATCTAATATAGGAGAGTTTTTAATAATGATTATATCAGATTTAGAGAATAAAAAATCAAGGTTATCTGGAACATTAGGTAGACAATCTTTTAATAAAAACACTTTTCCTTTTGCATCATTTCTTCGTGAAGGATCAATATAAATACAATCAATTTTTTCTGATGTTTCTTTTAAATACTCAATACCATTTTTAGGAATTGTATGCACATTTTCTACTCCAAGTTGGAGATAGTTATAGTTAACAATTTTTGATAATTCTTCATTAATTTCACAATGAATTACATTTTCAAATATTTTAGAAAAATAATAGGTATCAACACCAAAACCTCCTGTTATGTCAATTATAGTCTTACCTTTAACTATAGAACTTTTATATTCGGCGGTTATTTCAGATGATGTTTGTTCTATACTTAATTTAGCAGGGTAATATATTGTACTAGTATTAAACCAAGTTGGTAATTTTTTTTCTGACTTTTGTTTAGCTATAATTTGATTGGCTAATTCTTGAATAGTAACCTGTTTAAAAGGACTGCCTTTGAAAAGTAATTTATCAATATTTGATTTTAAATTATTATTTATAAATGATTGAACATCATTATTTAAAATATATTTATTCATTAAAAAGGTAAAAATAAAATAGAGTTAAGTAAATAATACAAAAATACTGATATTTTGAATCAAGAGTTTGATTGATGTAAATAAATTATAAATCTAATAGTACGCAAAGTAAGAGTACTATTATTAAAAGAAAGTTTTTATTGAATTTTTGACTCTCTGAGAATTGAGTATTTTAAAATTATTATATACTAATTCAGTATATGTAAATATATAAGAATAGGTTTTTACATAAAATTATTGCTTAAACTCTTCAAATGTTCCGTCATTATATAATAAGACAACTTTTATTAATTTTTTGGCACTCTCTGAGAATTGAGTATTTGGAATCTCTTTAGAAATTGGTTCGCTATGAGTAAATAGAGAAGGAGTCGTGTTTTTAGTTTTTTCTAAGACTTCTTTTTTTTGCTCAATAGTAATGTTAACATTTTTTTTAGGGAAATTTCCTTCTCCATTCAAAAGCCAATATAAATCTACATCTGGAAACTTATCTACGATTTTTAAAACAAAGTCGAGACTAGGTTTATTTCTTCCTGACATTAAATGTGACATACTTGATCTTTGTACCTCAATAGTATCAGCAAAAGTTGATGATGTTAAATTATAGTATTCTAAAATTATTTTTAAACGAGTTATAAAAGCTTCTGAATTCACAATTGTCAATTATTAATAATATATACAAATGTAAACAATTGTATTTTAATACACAATTAATAGAATAAAGTATAACAACCACAAAATAATTAAACTAAACAATCAGGTAGATACACATAAACACCTCTAAAACAAGTATTTAATCTTTCGGCATAAAAAAAAACTATACTTTTACTTAAAAAATGTTTTCTTTTAAGGGATGGGTAAGTTTATAATTGTAAAAAAGAAAGATGCAGGAAATTATAATTAACATTTGTAATTAATACAGAGTATGATGTATCATACAAAGATTATATTTAATTAGTATATACTAAAAAACAAAGTAATTATACTTATCAATAGAGTGCAAGGGCTAATTAATCTTATTTAAGAGCTTTAAGCTATGTATTTAACGCTATTTTGGTAGGTAAAATAAATAAAGAAGACAATAATACGTGTAATCAATGGAATTATAGAAAAGACTAGTTTAATAATTAGTAATATATCAACAAGTATTTAATCTTATATGATGAATTATGTCCAATTAAAATAGCCAAGAAATTTAATTCTTATCAGTAGTTTACAAATGTAATTAAGTAAAAAAGTATGACAATTAATTAAAATACTACTTATTTTTAATAACTTACTTAAATACGAATGCAAAAATAAGTTTATGACTTAAGCCTAGTGGAAAACCCGTTTATAAACTGATATTTTATCTATAAACACTATATCATTACTTATTCTACACAATATAATTACTTTTATTATTTAGTGACTTCGTTTATTACGTTGTATAAACAAATAATCAATTTACAATTGTAAATTACTTGATAAAGGTTAACGTAAAAGTTGTTTTACCCACAGCTGATGAAAATTGAATAATTCCGTTGTGAGACTCTATAATACTTTTACTTAAAGTAAGTCCAATACCAGATCCATCTTTGCGTGTTGTAAAATATGGAACAAATATATTATCTTTAATTTCTGAAGAAATACCAATACCATTATCAACTATTGACAAATGTGTACGCATATTATCACCAAAAATTGAAATAGTTATTTTAGGAAGTTTAATATTCTCAAAAGCATATAAACAGTTTGATAGTAAATTAACAATAACCTGTTCTATTTGTTTTTTATCTGCATTAATTATAAACTCAGATTTAATTGAGAATTCAACTTCAATATTCTTTAATATAAACTCTTGATTAAAAAGTTGTATAGTGTTTTTAACAAGTTCAGTTAAATTAAATTTTTCTTTTTGAGGTAAAGGTAATTCTGCTAATTTTCTGTAAGTATCAACAAAAGATGTTAAATGCTTTGAACGTCTATTTATAATTTCTAATCCTTGAGATAGTTCATCAATAGTATCTGCATCAGGAGAGTCTTCTTGCAATAGAGATCCTAAATTTTCTGCTAAACTACTAATAGGAGTAATCGTATTAATAATTTCATGAGACATTACGTTCATTAATTTATACCAAGCTTCTTTTTCTTTTTTGTCAATTAATTGTTGAATAGTTTCTAAAGAAACAATTAAATATTCATATTCATTTGTTTGAGTAACTGATGTTTTTAAGAAAAAAGTTTCTTTTTCTTCGTTAATAGTTAAAACTACTGTATGTCTATGTTGTTTCCAGTCTGAAATATGAGTTAGAAGTTTTCCTAATTTACTTTTTAATAAACTCCATTTATAAAATTTGGGGATTCTTAGAAATTTACTAAAGGTAGTATTTAACTGAAAGACTTCAATAGAATCATGTTTATCTTTTCTTAAAATAAGTATACCAATATTTAAACTTTCAATTATATTAGTAAGTATAAGTTGCTCTGAAGTTTTTTGAATATTCTGTTTTCTATGTTTTTCTAATAATAATGCAGTTTTATTGTACAATGAATTTTTTCTTTTCTCTTTAGATATAGAATTTGAATAATCATCATATAATAAACAATCTATAGATTTTTCAACATCTGAAAATATTTTATTCAGATAATTAAGAAATAAAAAAAACTGAAAAAATAGCAACAAAGTAAAACCTATGGTATTAATGATGTATCCTTTTGTATAACTGCTAAAAATAATAACGCCATTAAAAATTAATAAAGCAATCCTTATACTAATTTGATAATATTGAGGTCTTCCCATTGTTTTATAATTGATGTTTTTCTAAACGCCTATATAAAGCAGCTCTTGTTAGTCCTAATTCTTTGGCTGCTCTTGAAATATTTCCTTGATGTTTTTGTAAGGCCTGTTGTATTAAGAGCTTTTCTGTTTCTTCTAAATTTAAGTTATCAGTTAAAGAATTTGTTGCCTTTTTTGTTGAAAAATGTAAATCTTCTAACTGAATTTTAGTGTTATCAGTAATAATAATAGCTCTTTCAATGATATGCTCAATCTCTCTAATATTACCTGGCCAATGATATTGGTTAAGTGCATTTAGTGCTTCTTTAGAAAAACCTTGAATTTTCTTTCGATATTTTTGATTTAATTTTTGTAAAAAGTGAGTGGTTAATAACTCTACATCTTCTTTTCTATCCCTAAGTGGCGGTAAGTTTAATTCTATTGTATTTATTCTAAATAATAAGTCTTGTCTAAAAGTTTGTTTATCAACCATTTCATGTACTGGAGCATTTGTAGCGCAAATAATTCGTACATCAATAGCACGTTCTTTTCCTTCGCCTAAACGAGTTATTTTTCTGTTTTGAACAACAGTTAGTAATTTTGACTGTAAATGCATTGGTAAATTACCAATCTCATCTAAAAAGATAGTACCTCCTTTTGCCAATTCAAAACGACCAATAGAGTCTTTATTAGCATCAGTAAATGCACCCTTTACATAACCAAATAACTCACTTTCAAATAAGTTTTCATTTAAAGATCCTAAATCTACATGGATAAAAGGATGATTTTTACGAGTAGATTGAAGATGTATTTCTTTAGCAAACACATATTTTCCTGTTCCATTTTCTCCTAATATTAAAATATTGGCATCAGTAGGAGCTACTTTTTGAACTAGCTTTATAGCAGATTGCATTGCAGGAGAATTTCCTATAATATGTTCTGTTTGTTTATGAAAATCTTTATCGTTTTGTTTTTGAACTGTTTGTAATTGTGTTGTTTTCCTCTTTGAGCGAGCTAATTCAACACCTGCATTTACAACACCATATAGTTTTTCAGTATTCCAAGGTTTTAAAATAAAATCAGTAGCACCTTTTTTAATAGCATCCACAGCTAAGTTTACACTACCAAAAGCTGTCATTAAAATAACTGTTGTTTCAGGACTTAACTCTTTAATGTGTTGCAACCAATACAGCCCTTCTTTACCATCTTCAAAACCTATTCTGTAATTCATATCTAATAAAACAACATCCACAGTAGAAGTCGTTAAATGATTACTTATTTTTTTAGGATTGTTCTCTTTTATAATTTCAGAAAAATATTTTTTTAAACTAATTCTTGCTGAAAATAAAATATCATCATCATCGTCAACAATTAGTATAGTTGCATCTTTTTTTCTCATGTTACATAATTACGTATTTGAATGATTATGAACAAATAAATGTTCGATTATGAACATGTTATTTTCAAATGTAAATATAAGTTCTTGATTTATAATTAATTATAAAGTTGTTTTCTACTGGCATATTTCTGGCATAATCTATATCAAACGACTTAAATTATGGATAAGCAAATACAAACGAAAAATAAAAAAACAAAAAAAATGTTACTTTGGGGATTACCATTAGTATTATTAGCAGGAATTACATTTATGAATGTAACCCGTAAAAATCAAGTCAACTTAAAAAGAGATTCATTAAGTATAAGAAAAGTTACTAAAGGAGATTTTGAAGATGTACTTTTATTTAATAGTACAATTGAACCTAAAACGTCTGTTTTAATTAATGTAATTCAAGGAGGTTCAGTTTCTGAAATTTTTGTTGAAAGCGGACAAATGATTAAAAAAGGAACACCTCTTTTAAAAGTGTATAATCCAAATGCTGAATTAAACTATTTGACCCAAGAGACAGCAATCGTTGAACAAATTAATAATTTGAGAAACATTAGAGTTAATATAACCAATCAGCAATTAAATTTAGATCAGCAATTATTGAGAATTAATAATGATTTTAAAAATGCGAAACGACAATATAGTTTAGATACCACATTATATAAAAAAGGAGTAGTAGCAAAAAATGAATACCAAAAGTCGGTTCAAGAATATACTTTTCAAAAAGAACGAAGTGGAGTAATAAAGAAGAGTGTAGGAGAAGAGAAAAAAAATAGAGGCATTCAATTGGCAAGAATCAATTCTTCAATTGCTAACATGCAAAAAAGTTTAAATTTACTTAGAAAAAATAAAGAAAATTTTATTGTTAAAGCTCCAGTTGATGGCTTCTTATCTTCATTTAACCCTATTTTAGGAGAGAGTTATACACAAGGACAGTTTGTTGGAAAGGTAGATGTACTAAATGGTTATAAATTAGTAGCTAAAGTAGATGAATATTATATATCAAAACTTAATGAAGGAGTTAAAGGAAATGTTAGTGTTAATAAAGTAACGTATGCTATTAAATTAGCAAAAATTTATTCTGAAGTAGTTAATGGAAGATTTACTGTTGAATTAAAATTTGAAAAAGACTCGTTAACCAATGATTTAAAAAGAGGAATGTCTTTAAAAAGTAAATTATTCCTTTCAAATAATAGTAAAGCTTTATTAATATCTAAAGGTCAATTTTATCAAAACACAAACGGTAAATGGGCTTTTGTTTTGAGTTCAGATAATAAAGCTGTAAAAAGAAAAATTACAATAGGAAGAGAAAATCCTTTTTATTATGAAGTTTTAGGAGGTTTAAAAGAAGGAGATAGAATAATTACATCTAGTTATGATGCTTTTAAAGATGTAGAAGAGGTTAATATTCAGTAGTACTTATTATTAGGTATTGATAGTTAGTTAAAAAGACAATAAAAAATTAAAAAATATATTATGATTAAAATAACAGATTTAGTAAAAGTATACAGAACTGAAGAAGTAGAAACAACTGCTTTAAATAAATTAAGTTTAGAGGTTAAAGAAGGAGAATTTGTTTCTATAATGGGAGCTTCAGGTTGTGGAAAATCTACTTTATTAAATATAATTGGACTATTAGATGCACCTGATGATGGGAGCTATGTATTTGATACTACTGAGGTAGCTAATTTTAATGAAAGAGAAAGAGCTGGGTTACGAAAAGCAAATATTGGTTTCATTTTTCAGAATTTTAATTTAATAGATGAATTAACAGTATATGAAAATGTAGAATTGCCATTGATTTATAATAAAGTAAAAGCATCAGAAAGAAAAAAACGTGTCAATGAAATTTTAGAAAGAATTGGTATTGCCCATAGAACAAAACACTTTCCATTACAACTATCAGGAGGGCAACAACAAAGAGTAGCAGTTGCTAGAGCTTTAGTAACAAACCCAAAATTAATTTTAGCTGATGAACCAACGGGTAATTTAGATAGTAAAAGCGGAAATGATGTAATGGAATTATTAACTGAATTACATGCTTCAGGAGCTACTATAATTATGGTAACACATTCTTCTTATGATGCACAATTTTCAACAAGAATAATCACTTTGAAAGATGGTGAGATTATTTCTCAAAAAGTAAATGAGCATAAAGTAGATGTTTTAGTACAGTAGTTTAACCTTTTGAAAATCAATTTAAAATGAAAAAAATAAACATACTTATATTAATAATAATTGTTCTTTTTACTTCTTGTAAAAAAGAACAAGAATCAACTCAAAATACTGAGCAAAATTTTTTAAATACTGCAATAGAGAGTTATTTAAAAGATCAAAAAAAAATCCATGAAATTCCTGGTTTTGCACTAGCAGTTATAAAAAATAATAAAACAATTTACAAAGGATACTTTGGAGTTGAAAATATAGAAACGAATAAAAAAGTTGATGCATCAACAATTTTCCCTGTGTTTTCTGTTACTAAGTTAATTGCAGCAACAACCATTTTTAAATTAATAGAAGAAGGGAAATTGACTTTAGAAGATACTATAGGACAGTATATAGACGATTTACCTTTAACATGGCAAAGTGTTACTATAGCAAACTTATTAACTCATTCTTCTGGTTTACCTGATTTCTTTTCTAATAATAAAGAACTTACTGATAACGACATGTTTTCATTGATAAAACAAAAAGAATTACTATTTACTCAAGGAAATGAATGGAAATATACTCAAACGAATTATTGGTTTTTAGCAAAAATAATACATAAAGTTACCAGTGTTCCTTTTGATTCTTATGTGTTAAACACTCAATTTGAAAATGCAAAAAATCCTGTTTTCTTTTCAATGGATTTTAAAAATCGTGTGAACAATCGTGTACTGGAGTATATGTATAATAATGAAACGAATCAACAAGAGGCTGATGAAGTTTTGTTTAAAGGAAAAAGGGGAGATGCAGCTGGCGGATTAAATATTAGTTTAGATGATTTTATTTTATGGAATCAAAATTTTGACAAGAACTCTATCATAGCCCCTACTACAAAAGAAAAAATGTGGCAGCCTTTTAAATATAATAATCCTGAAGATGAGTTTTTACATGGTTGGGGACTTTATAATTTAAATAATACTGATTCTTATGGATTTACAGGTGGACTTAAAACTGGTTTTAGAAAATTTATTAAAAATGATATGACAATTATATTCTTATCTAACGGATTTAAATATTATCCAACTCATAATATTATAATTGATCATATAGCAGGAATGGTAGATGAGAATTTATTGGATAAAGGTTCTTTGATTAATGAAAAACTATCTAATACATTTTTAAAAGAAACTACAGAAAAGGCAATACTTGAGTTTAAAAAGATTAAAACAGCAAATCCAAATACAAATTTAGAAAGTGCTTTAAATCGTATTGGATATGTTTTTTTAAGAAGCAATAGTTTAGAAAAAGCAATTACAGTTTTTAAATTAAATACCCAAGAATATCCAACATCTGGAAATGTATTTGATAGTTTAGGAGAAGCGTATTTTGTTTCTGAAATGTACAAGCTATCTAAAGAAAATTACAAGAAGTCATTAGTATTAGATCCAAAGAATGAAAATGCTAAAATGATGTTAGAAAAAATAGAAAAATTAACTGCTAAAAACTAAAATTATGTTACAAACGTGGTTTAAAATATTCTTTAGAAATCAACAAAAAAACTGGTTAAACATTTTAATAAATGTATCTGGACTAACATTAGGTTTAGCAGGGTTATTAATTATTTTGTTATACTTAAATGAAGAAAATAGTTACAATCAATGGAACCCAAATAAAAACAACATTTACAGAGTAAATGTAAAGCATAGAGCAAACGGAACTTGGCATGTTGCAACTGCAGGACAATATCACTTGTATAAAAGTGATATTCCTGAAGTAGAAGAAACATTAATGATTGATAATGATTATAGAAGTAGAGTTGTTATTCACGAAAATTTAAATGAATTCACAAAAAAGGTTGTATATACAGAACCTCAGTTCTTTAGTTTTTTTCCTTTTGATATATTGAAAGGAAGCACACAAAAATTTGAAGAAAGCAGAAGACATTTAGCACTTTCAGAAGCTTTTGCAAAACGTCTTTTTAAAGAAGGTAGTGCAATTGGAAAAATTGTTAAAATTGGAGAGATTGATTATACAATAACTACAATTTTTAAAGTACAAGGTAATTCACATGTAGAACCAGATATGATTGTTCCTTTTGAAGAACCTTATGAAGTAAATTGGGGAAATCATAACAATGAAGTTTTTTGTAAAATAAAGGAAAATACGGATTTGGTAGCCTTGAAAGAAAAAATGGATACTATTTTAATAGAAAAAGCATACACAAAAGAAGCAGAAGAAGGAGGTGTTTCTTTAGAAGTTTATGAAGAACGTTTTGGCTTTAGAGAGGTTGTATTAGATCAATTAGATACTATTTATTTACACAATACAGCTAAACGTGCTGGTCCAAGTGGAACAGGAAACTATCAATTATTGGTAATTTTATTAGGCTTATCTATTTTACTAATTATTATTTCTTGTGTGAATTTTATTAACTTATCTATTGCAACAGCAACACAAAGATCAAAAGAAATAGGTGTAAAGAAAACATTAGGTTCTTCAAAAAAACAATTGATGCTTCAATATGTTTTAGAAATTATTTTCCAAGGTATAATATCATATATTTTATCATTAATTCTTGTAGAACTAGTATTACCATACTTTAATGAGTTTGTTGGAAAAGATATTTCAATACTTCAAATGTCTACTATAGGTATGCTGTTTTTAGTTATGTTTTTAGTGTCTTTGTTAGTTGGAATTATTCCAGCAATTTACATTGCCAATTTTAAAGCTGTAGAAGTATTAAAAGGAAATGTGTCTAAAACCAAAAGAGGAAATTTAGCACGTAATATAATGTTAGGAATACAGTTTTTAATTTCTGGTTTTTTTATCATCAGTATTTTTGTAATCAATTACCAAATACAGTTTATGATAAATAAAGATTTAGGTTTTTCTAAAGAATCTACTTTATCCGTAGATGTTTATAATATAGGTGACGGTCAGTTCAAGAAATATAAATTAGCTAAAGATGTACTTTCTAAAAATGAAAACATTATTGATATAAGTACTAGTATGTTTATTCCTGGTGAAGGATTTGTAAACGGAACAGATTTTAGATATACAGAAAAAAATATTAGCTTTAATAGTGCTTCTAATTTGGTAGATTTAAATTATATAGACTTTGCAAAAATTAAAGTATTAAAAGGAAGAGGGTTTTCTGAAAAATTTGCTTCAGATACTATTACAGGAATTGTTATTAATGAAACTGTGGCAAAAAGAATGGGAGTTTATAATGATCCAATAGGTAAAAAAGTAAGAATAGGTTGGATGAATGATGATCGAGCAGATTTAGAGGTAATTGGTATGATACAAGATTATCATTTTGATGGTTTTGACACAGAAATATCACCAATGTTTATGGTTTCTTGGCAAACCTTTGAGTTTACCAGAAATTGGTTACCATCAATTCAGTTTAAAGTTAGAACTGATAATATTGATAAAACAATTGCAGAAATAGAGTCGTTTTGGCGAGCAAACGTTGATACAAAGTATCCGTTTAATTATGAATTTTTAGATCAGAAATTTGCTAAAACGTACGAAAAATATAAAAAACAGCAAACCATGTTTTTAATATTATCAATTATCGTAGTAATTATAGCTCTATTAGGTCTTTTTGCTTTAGCAACACTAACAATACAACAACGCTTAAAAGAAGTAGCAATACGTAAAACCTTAGGAGCATCAGTAAAAGAAATTATGTTTCAGCTAATAAAAAACTTCCTTAAAATAACAGTTGTAGCTTCTTTATTTCTTATTCCTTTTGCATATTATTTTATGCAAAATTGGTTAGGTAATTTTGCTTACAAGATAGATATGCCTTTATTACCTTATTTAATTACACCTATTATATTAGTAACTTTAGTTTTTATAGTTGTAGGTTTAAAAGCATACAACGCTACAAAAGTAGATTTAATAAAATATTTAAAATTCGAGTAAAATGAAAAAAATGTATTTAAAATCAATATTTACTATACTAACGTTAGTGGTATTATTAGGTTACAACACTAAAATTAATGCTCAAGATAAAGTGATTACAGTAGAAGAATTTGATAAAGTACTTATTAGTCCTCATATTCAAGTTACTTTTAAAGAAGGAAAGAAAGAATCAATATATATTCAAGAAAATAAAGAACGTAAAGGAATATTAAATATAAAAGTTAAAAACAAAAAACTTCATTTATATTTAGAAGGCGCAAAAATTTCTTCACCAACAAAAAAAATGAAGGTAAATGGATATTTTCAAAAAGTACCTATATATAAAGGTACAATTGTAAAAGCTGTTATAACCTACAAAAAAGTTTCCGATTTTTCTTTTAGGGGAGAACAGAGATTTATTTTTAAAAGTGATTTAATTCAAAAAGAATGTAATTTTAACATAAAAGGAGAATCAGAGGTTATTATTAATTCAGTTGAACTGGAAAGATTAAAATTGGCCATATACGGAGAAAGTTTTATAAATATTAAAAAAGGAATTGTAAAAAAACAAAAAATAACTGCTTATGGAGCCAGTAAAGTTGTTGCTAATGAAATTAAGTCCAATGAAGTAAAAATAACTGCTTATGGAGATGGTACTTATCAACTTAGTGCTTCTGAAAAAATAAAAGTGACTTCTTATGGAGAAGCTACTATAACATACAAAGGAAAAGCAAAGCTTAAAAAAGGTATAATAATAGGTGAATCAACAATAGAAAATATAAATTAATAAATAATTATTTAACCAATAGAGGCTATTTAAAAATAGCCTCTATTTTATTTTAAAATTAAAATTAAAAAAAGTTGTAAATTGTACGCCTTTTTTAATTTAACAACTATGAAAAATATATGCGGTTTAGATTTTGGTACATCTAATACTATTAGTACAGTTTATAAAGATAATAGAACTATTATGGTTCCTTTTGAAGGAATTAATAAATCCTTACCAAGCTGTGTGTTTTTTCCTTTTGAAGAAATCGAAAAACCTATTTATGGAAATTTAGCTACCGATACATATGTGAATAATGGTTATGGTAGGTATATGAAAAGTTTTAAGAGAATATTAGGTACGTCATTTTTTGAAAAAGGAACAAACTTAAAACCTGGAACTAATATTTTTTTTCACGATATTATTGTTGACTATCTAAAGTATATTAAAAATAAAACAGAAGAATTTACAGGTAGAGAAACTGATTATGTAGTTGTAGGAAAACCTGTTCGTTTATCTGAAGAAAATAATGAGTCCAATTCAGGAATATCTCAATTAGAATCAATTTTAAAACATGTAGGTTATAAAAATTATTCTTTTCTAGAAGAACCAATAGCTGCTGCATATTATCATAAAAAAAGATTGAAAGATAATTCACTAGCTATCGTAGCAGATTTGGGAGGAGGAACGTGTGATTTTACGGTGGTTGAAGTTAATGGCAAAAAAAAGGATTTAAATATTTTATCTACATCAGGAGTATCTTTAGGTGGAACAGATATTGATAGTCATTTTGCTTTAAAAGCATTCTTTCCTGAACTTGGTTATAAAAGCCCTGATAAGTTTAAAGGTTTAATATTACCAGATACACCTTTTAGGTATGCATCTGATTGGAATAAAATAACAACATCATTATATACATTAAAAACGGAGCTTTTAGTAAAAAAAATGGTAAATAATGCTAAGTACAAAGAAAAAATAATTCAGCTTCAAAAATTAATAAATGATAAAAATGCACACTCGTTACTTGATCAGATAGAAGCTACAAAAATAAAATTATCAGAAAAATCTAGTATAGCTTTTAATAGTAAATTCATGCCTAATTCGATGAATTTAACCATAACTAAAAATATATTAGAAAATTCAATTGAAAATATTGTTAGTAAAATTCTAAATACATCTAATCATTGTTGTGTTAAGGCTGGAGTAAAAAAAGTAGCCATTGATTATCTTATTTTAACTGGAGGAACTAGTAAAATGCCTTTAATAAAAAAGTTATTCAAAGAAACTTTTTTTAATGCTCAATTAATAGAAAAAAATTCGATGGATTCAGTTGCTTTGGGCTTGTTAGAAAAAGCAAAAAAAGACTTAGATATAATTTAATTTATTAGTAATTCTTTTAACATTACTTTTTGTAAAAAGAATTAGTAAAGTATTTTAAATTTTGAGTAAATTCTTAGGTTAAAAAAGTATAATTTTGTTTTAGGTTTTCTTTGGCATTTTAATTGCTTATAGAAGTCATCTAAACTATACTTTTATGAAAAAAACGATACTATTATTACTTTTTTGCTCAATTATGATAGCATGTAGTAGTGTTAAATCTACTCAAGAAGCAATAAATAAAGGTAATTATGATAAAGCAATTAATTTATCTTTAAAAAAGTTAACAAGTAATAAAAACAAAGAAAAATATCAACCTTATGTTTTTATGCTACAAGAAGCATTTAAAAAAGTTTCTGAAAGAGAATTGTCTAAAATAGATTTTTTAAGAAAAGAAGAAAACCCTGAAAATTTAGAAAGAATTTATAATTTATATCTTTCTTTAAATAATAGACAAGAAAGAATAAAGCCTTTATTGCCTTTAAAAAATTTATCAAAAGGTAGAAACGCTATTTTTAGTCTTAATGATTATAATAATGATATAATAAACGCAAAAAACGATCTTTCGGAATATTTATATAGTAAATCTAAAGCAGTATTCTCATCAAAAAACAAACAAGATTATAGAAGAGTATATGAAGATCTTGAGTATTTAGATAAAATTAGCCCTAACTATAAAGATGTTAGACAGCTTCAAGAAGAAGCTCATAATATTGGAACTGATTTTGTTTTGGTATCATTAGAAAATAAAACAGATAAAGTTATTCCTAAAAGACTAGAAGAAGATTTACTAAATTTTGACACTTATGGTTTAAATGATTTTTGGACTATTTACCATAGTAAAGAAAGTAACAGAGTTAATTATGATTTTACTTTGAAACTTGTTTTTAGAGATATAAGGATATCTCCTGAGCAAGTACATGAAAAGGAAATAATTAAAGAAAAAAGAATTAAAGACGGATTTAAATACTTGTTAGATTCGAGTGGAAACCAAGTAAAAGATAGTTTAGGGAATAAAATAAAAGTAGATAAATTTATAAAAGCTAATTGTCACTTTTATCAGTTTACTCAGTCAAAATCGGCACAAGTAGTTGGTATGGTTCAATATTTTGATAATTATTCAAAACAACGAATTCAAAATTTTCCTTTAGAAAGTGAATTTATTTTTGAACATAGATATGCAACATACAGAGGAGATAAAAGAGCTTTAGGTAGAAGTTATTTAGATTTATTGTCATTGAGAGCTGTTAATTTTCCAAGTAATGAACAGATGGTTTATGATGTAGGAAGAGACGTAAAAGAGAAACTAAAATATATAATTACTAGAAATAAGTTTAGGAAATAAATTTAAAAGCGCAAATACTAATTAGTATTTGCGCTTTTAAATTTTACTTTTAAGTTTTCAGGATGAACTGTAAAAGCAAAGTTTTCTTGTATATCAGTAGGCTTTCCTTCTAAGTTAATATCAAATTGTTTACAAATACTAGAAATAGCAGTAGTCATTTCTATTAAAGATAAATGCATTCCAGGGCAAAGTCTTGAACCACCACCAAAAGCTTTAACAGTTTTTGGTGTATGATTTTGATAAGGACATTCAGATTTAATCCATCTGTTAGGTGAAAAACTTTCAGGATTAGTAAAATTCTCTTCTTGCATTGAAGTAAAACTATTTTGTAGAATGATGCTAGTGTCTTTAGCAATGGACAAATTGTTTATAATAACATCTTTATTTGCTTGGAAAAATAATATAGGAGTTGTTGGTTTTAACCTTATAGCTTCTTGAATTACTGCATTTGTATATTTTAGTGAAGCAATTTGATCATAATTTTCAGGTGTTGAAGAATTATATACGCTATTAGCTTCATCTCTAATTTTTTGAACAAATTCAGGGTGTTGACCTAAATAGAACAAAGTCCATGCTAAGGTATTAGAAGTAGTATCTTCTCCAGCTAAAAGCAATGCTATTACATTACCATACAATGTTTTTTCATCAAAAACGGTATCTTCTTTTTCACTTTCAATTAATAAGGCTTCTAAAAAATTTGATGGATTATCACGTAATTCTTGATTGTTTTTTAATCTATTCTTTGCATCCTTAATAAAGTCGTAAATAATTTTTTCAATTGATTTAAGTGAACTTTTAAGTTGTTTATCTTTTTTAGAAGGGAAAAATCGCCATATAGGAAAAGGAGCTGTTATTCTATCATTTATCATTGGAAAAATAAGTTCTAAATGATTTTGAAAACTATCTTTCTTATTATTAATTGTATTTAATTTATATCCAAAAGCTATTTCAGTAGTAACATCAATAGTAAAAGCTATGAAATCATTTAAAATTTCAATGGATTGATTTGATGTTGTGTATGTATTTATTTTAGAAAGTAAATTCTGTGTTTTTTCTTGAATAATAGGGTAGTAGCCTTTAACTTTTTTTACATTTAAGGCTTCTGTAACTGGCTTACGTTGTTTTTTCCAATGCTCACCTTCAGCATTAAAAACTGTATGAAACCCCATTTCAACAAAAACTTCATCAATTTTAGAAAGACGTCTGAAGTTTTCAGGTCTCTGTTTTAAAACGGTATTATTAACTTCTAAATCAGCAGAGACAAGAACTTTTAGGGGACCTAATTTTATAGTGTAAAGATTACCAAAATCTTTTGCCCATTTTTCTAAAATTCTGTGCTTATTTTTTTTCTTAAAGTCTTTTAAGTTACCTAATAAAAAACTCCCTTTAGGCGTTTTTAAATCATTCAAAGTAGTAATTGACTTGTTAGTTGTTGCCATAATTTATATTAAAAACTAGTACAATATACTATAAAGAAGAGGATGAATACAATTTTTTAAATTTAAATAGAATAAATCATTAAATTCGTTATGAAATTAAAAATGTAAATAGGTATTATATTTTAATAGCTGTAGATAGTGATTAAAAAGAAAAGATGAGAAAGTATTTTTTTTAAACTAAAAAAAGGCACATATAAATGTACCCTTTTCAATCTTTTTAATACCATTAATCTAACCCTTCTAAAAGATTAATATCTATTAATAAACAAAAGTATTACGATTTAGTCTTAGACTATGTAACATTTGTTACATAAGTACGATAATTAACAATTATTTATGTTTTCTTTAACGAATTGCTTTTTTTTTTTAAAAACTAAAATATTCTTATTTAAGAAAATAGAATTGTTTTTACTAATTGAATAGTATAATACAGTGAGCGGAAAGTGTAAGTAAAATAAAAGCCTTTTGAAATTTCAAAAGGCTTTTATTTTAGAGATATATTATTTTTGGTTTTCAATCCATTTTCTAGCATTTACAAATGCTTCTAGCCATGGAGATACTTCATCTTGCCTATTATCAGGATAATTAGCCCAATTCCATTGGAATGTAGAGCGTTCAATATGAGGCATTGTTACCAAGTGTCGTCCAGTTTTATCACACATCATTGCTGTATTATAGTCGGAACCATTAGGATTATTAGGATATCCTTCATATCCGTATTTTGCTACAATATGATAGTTTTCTTCAGCTTCAGGTAAATTGAATTTACCTTCACCATGAGAAATCCATACACCAAGTTCTGACCCTACTAAAGAAGATAGCATCACAGAATTATTTTCTTGAATTTTTACAGAAGTAAATGAACTTTCGTGTTTTTTTGAATCATTATGAATCAATTTACCATGTACTTTATGATCAGGGTTAATTAAATCTAACTCCATCCATAATTGAGCTCCATTACAAATACCAACAGATAAAGTATCTTTTCTACTAAAGAAGTTCTTTAAAGCTGTATTTGCTTTTTCATTATATAAAAATGCTCCAGCCCATCCTTTAGCAGAACCTAAAACATCTGAATTTGAGAAACCACCAACTGCACCTATAAATTGAATACCTTCAAGGTTTTCACGACCAGAAATTAAATCGGTCATATGAATATCTTTAACATCAAAACCTGCTAAATACATAGCATTTGCCATTTCACGTTCAGAGTTAGATCCTTTTTCACGTATAATAGCAGCTATAGGTTTTCTTGTTGTACTATTTTTTAAATCAACAACATCTTCAAGTTTGCCTGTAAAATGTTTAGGGAAAGTGTATTGTAATGGTTGATTTTTATAGTTGTCAAAACGGTTTTTAGCTAAGCCATTAGCAGTTTGCTTATTATCTAATAAATATGATGTTTTATACCAAGTATCTCTTAATTCAGAAATAGATAGAGCAAAAACATCAGTTCCATTTTTAATATTTAATCTATCAGACTCAGTTACTGAACCAATATTAAAGAACTCTATATTATTTTCAGCTAATACTTTTTCTACAGAAGAGTCAATAGATTGAAATACGATACCTGAATTTTCAGAAAATAAAAGTTTAATACTATCAGTTTCGTTTAAAGATGATACATCTAAATTAGCTCCAATATTAACATTTGCAAAACACAATTCTAACAATGTAGTTATTAAACCACCAGATGCTACATCATGACCTGCAACAATTTTGCCTTCTTTAATTAAATTTTGAATAACATTAAATGAAGATTTAAAGAATTCATTATTAGTAATAGTAGGAGTGGAGTTCCCTATTTTATTAACAACTTGAGCAAATGAACTACCCCCTAATTTAAAAGAGTCTTGAGATAAGTTAATATAGTAAATATTTCCTTTGTTTGGTTTTAAAACAGGTTCAACTACTTTACTAATATCATTACAATTTGCACCTGCAGAAATTACAACTGTACCTGGAGAAATTACTTCTTCATTAGGGTATTTCTGTTTCATTGATAAAGAATCTTTCCCAGTAGGAACATTAATACCTAAATCAATAGAAAATTCAGAAATTGCTTTTACAGCTTTATATAAACGAGCATCTTCACCTTCATTTTTACAAGGCCACATCCAGTTTGCAGATAATGAAACAGATTGTAAGCCGTCTTTAAGTGGAGCCCAAACTATATTTGTTAAAGCTTCAGCTATTGAATTTTTACTTCCAGCTTCTGGATTTATTAGCCCAGAAATAGGAGAATGACCTATAGAAGTTGCTACTCCTTCTTTACCTTTATAATCTAAGGCCATTACACCAACATTGTTTAAAGGGATTTGCAAAGAACCAACACATTGTTGCTTAGCTACTTTACCACCAACACAACGGTCTACTTTGTTAGTTAACCAATCTTTACAGGCTACAGCTTCTAATTGTAAAACTTGAGTTAAATAAGATTGGAAATTTTCTTTTGAATAATTTAATTCTTCATAATTACGAATAATGGTTTTATCATTCATAATTGTTTTAGGAGAACTACCAAACATGTCTTCTAAAGCTAAATCCATTGGTTTATTACCATTAGTTTTAGATTCAAAAGTAAAACGATCATTACCAGTAACATCACCAACTGTATACATTGGAGAACGTTCGCGATCGGCTATTTTATTTAATGTCTCTATATGTTTTTCAGAAATAACTAATCCCATACGTTCTTGAGACTCATTACCAATAATTTCTTTATTTGATAAGGTAGGGTCACCAACAGGAAGTTTATCTAAATCTATCTTACCTCCAGTATCTTCCACTAATTCAGATAAACAATTTAAATGCCCACCAGCACCATGATCGTGAATTGATACAATAAAGTTCTCATCACTCTCAACCATTCCACGAACAGCATTTGCTGCACGTTTTTGCATTTCAGGATTAGAACGTTGTACGGCGTTTAATTCTATTCCTGAAGCAAATTCACCAGTATCAGCAGAAGAAACAGCTGCTCCTCCCATACCTATACGGTAATTTTCACCACCAAGAATAACTATTTTATCACCTTCTTTAGGAGTGTCTTTTAATGCTTGCTCATTTTTTCCATATCCAATACCTCCAGCTTGCATAATAACTTTATCAAACCCTAATTTTCGAGCTTCTTCTTCATGTTCGAAAGTTAATACTGAACCACAAATTAATGGTTGTCCAAATTTATTTCCAAAGTCAGAAGCACCATTAGATGCTTTGATTAAAATATCCATTGGAGTTTGATATAACCATTTACGCTCATCCATTGCTTGCTCCCATGGACGATTTTCTTCTAAACGAGAATAAGAAGTCATATAAACAGCAGTTCCTGCTAAAGGTAAAGATCCTTTTCCTCCGGCTAATCTATCTCTAATTTCACCACCAGCTCCGGTTGCAGCGCCGTTAAATGGCTCAACAGTAGTAGGGAAGTTATGAGTTTCAGCTTTTAATGAAATTACAGAATCGAATTCTGATGTTTCATAAAAATCTGGTTTGTCAGCACTTTTAGGAGCGAATTGTTCAACTTTAGGCCCTTTTACAAATGCTACATTATCTTTATATGCTGAAACAATGTCATTAGGATGTTGCTTTGATGTTTCTTTAATTAACTTAAATAAAGAAGTAGGCATCTCTTCTCCATCAATAACAAAAGTACCATTGAATATTTTATGACGACAGTGTTCTGAATTTACTTGCGAAAATCCGAAAACCTCAGAATCAGTTAATTTCCTTCCTATTTTAACAGCAACACCTTCTAAGTACTCAACTTCTTCAGAACTTAAAGCTAAACCTTCTTGTTTATTATAGGCATTAATATCTTCGATTTCTATTATTGGTTCTGGTTGAATATCAATAGTAAAGGTTTCTTGATGTAAACCATTAAACTTTTGAGAAATCATAGGGTCAAAATCTGAAAAATCAGGAGAAACAGCTTCAAATTCTTCTATTCTTAATATCCCAGTTATCCCCATATTTTGAGTGATTTCAACAGCATTAGTACTCCAAGGAGTAATCATAGCTGCTCTTGGACCAACAAAAAAGGCGTCAAGAGACGCCGTGTTTATTTTAGATTGGTTGCCAAATAACCAAGTAAGTTTTGAAGTTGTTTCTGTAGTTAATTCTTCTGTTGTTTGAACAGCAAATATTTTACCGTTTACGTTTCCAAAGAAATGAATCATTATCTAGTTGTATTTGTGTGTGTGTTTAAAGGGCGTAAATTTACTTTTTTTAACTGAATTAAGCACATAAAAAAAGCAGTAAAATTTTACTGCTTTAAATCTGTTTTTTCAGGTATTCTATTTCTTTCTATCTTACCTTTTTTAAGGGCTTTATAATTTTCGTAACAATTTAAAACAGCTTCAATTAATTGTAAATCACTTGCTTTTTTTATAAAATACTCAGAATAATCACAGTCAGAAAGTAATTTATTTAACTCTGATCGATCCATCTCTAAGTATTCCATCATTACTTCTCTATCAAATTTCCCAGCTAACATTTTACGTAAGCCATCTTCTTTTTTAAGTTTTTGAAGCTTTTTTAATTGTTTAGGTTTTTTTCCAAATAAATTATAAACTAGATCTACTGGGTTTAATAATTTTGCTAACGGAGAGCTTATTTTTTTAGGACGACCAACTTCATAGGTTTGTGATATTCCATTAATGTGTATTCTTGTAAATTTATCTTTCGGAACTTGTTTAACATCTACTTCTAAAACTCCAATTAGTTTAGTAGATTTTATAACTATTTCTTTTACTTCCTCAGCTTTTTCAGTTAATGAAATAATCACTTCATTCCCTTTTAATAAGTCATTAGTAACTTTTAGCTTTATAGATGAGTACCCTAAAAATGAAACTAAAACAGTGTCATTTGCTTTAGCCGTAAGTTCAAATAAACCTTTTTCATTTGTAATTGTACCAATTACTGTATTAAGATTTAAAATATGTGCGGCACTTAATGATTTTTTCGACTCACTATCTATAATTTGCCCTTTTAGTTTATCGTTAGGAGTATTTTGAGCTATTGCTATAAAGGATAAAAACAATAAGAATAATGTAATAAAATGTCTTTTTTGCATATTGCGAAAATAAGAATAAATGGAGTTTATAACGTTAATAATCTGTGAAATTGAGACGAGTAGCTGTTTTTTTAATTGAAAAACGTCAAGGGACAAAAATAAATCTAAAAAGTAACTGTTTAATTTAAGAAAATTAAATTTAAAAAAGCATTGATTTTAATATAAAAAGACACCAAATAAATTTTGATGTCTTTTTTATTGTGCACGTAACAAGAGTCGAACTTGCACGTTCTTACGAACACAAGCCCCTCAAGCCTGCGCGTCTACCAATTCCGCCATACGTGCTTAAACTAAAAAAGTTAAGCAAATTGCTTAACTTTTTTGTGACCGGGCTGGGGCTCGAACCCAGGACCCTCTCCTTAAAAGGGAGATGCTCTACCAACTGAGCTACCAGGTCATTGTTTGCTTCTGAAAGCGGTTGCAAATATACAATGGTTTTTTAAATCGCAAAACCTTTTTTTAAGTTTTTTTTACAGATATTTGTAACATATTAATTTTCAATAATCATGAGAATATTTTTTTTAGGCTATATGGCTAGTGGAAAGTCTACCATAGGTAAAATAGTGGCAAAAAAGTACAATTTACCCTTTATTGACTTAGATGATTACATAGAAAAAAAAGAAAATAAAACGGTTTCAGAAATATTTCAAAGTAAGGGAGAAATTTATTTTAGAAAAAAAGAAAATGAATACCTCAAAGAATTAGTAGAAGCAGAAGATAACTTTGTGTTGTCATTAGGTGGGGGCACTCCTTGCTATGGAAATAACATGGACTTAATTACAAAATCAAAAAACACTATTTCTTTTTACTTAAGAGCTAGTATAAGTACTATTATTAACAGGCTGAAAAGTGAGAAAGAGCAAAGACCCTTAGTTGCAAACCTTAAAAATGATGATCTTAATGAGTTTGTAGCAAAACATTTATTTGAACGTAGTTATTTTTATAACCAAGCAAAACACACTATAGCTATTGATACTAAAGAAATAGATGAAATATGTAACGAAATCTATAGCTTATTAACTTAAATAAGCTATAGTTTCATTGTCCTTAAATTCAACAACAACATGTTCTTTTATTGAAGTTGATAATGATATTCCTTTAAAATCTGCTTTAACTGGGTATTTTTTATGATTTCTATTAACCAAAACTGCAGTTTTAAATCTTTTAAGTGGAACTTGTAAAAAATGATTTACACCATAAATTAAAGTAGTACCAGAGTTTAAAACATCATCAACTAATACTAATGCTTTATTTTTATATTCATTAGATGTTAAAGAAGTAGTAACTGAATTAATAGGTTTCTTTTTATTAATAGAAACTTCACATAATAAGACTTCAATAGACGAAATTTTTGATAAGGCAGTAGCTAGTTTTTTAGCAAAAAGAAATCCGTTTAGTGTAATTCCGGCAATAACTATTTCTTTTTCATTACTATTACTCTCATATATTTGATAAGCAATTCTTTTTATTTTTTGTTCAATTTGAACATTATTAAGTATAATATTATTTTTTGTTTCCATTTTTTATTTTTTATAAAAACTACTATTATTCATTACCATCGTTATAATCGTCAATATCTCTTCGATCTTTTTTTGTTGGTCGACCAGTGCCTTTTTTTCTATAATAATCTTTAGCGTATTTCAAGAGTTCAGTTTTTTCAAATTCTTCTTTTGGAGTTAAATCTTTACGGTATAAATCAACTAATTTAGCACCAACTCTACTTGGAGGAATGTCTAAAACCTTAATTTTATAGTTAATTTGATTTTTTCTTACCACTATTTCTTCATTTCCAAATATTTCTTTAGATGGTTTTAAATTAGTGCCATCTATTTTTATATGCCCTTTTTTACAAGCATCTGTGGCTATACTACGTGTTTTAAAAAATCTAATACACCACAAATATTTATCAATTCTCATATAAAAAGTTAAAAATTATTAATTCATTTTTTACAAAGGTATAAAAATGGTAAATTGCGCATCAAAATTCTTAAGATTAAATGATAAAAATTAAATATTTTTTTTACATACTTGTAGCTAGTATTGTATTATATTCATGTGGAGATAGTGGTTCTAGTGTTGAAGTCTTTGATCATGCAGCACAGGAGAAGATGGATAATGACACAATAGTAAAGTTTTTGAAAAACAATTATTATAATGTAACTACTGATGCTGTAGAACCTTTAAAATCTGGAGAAACAGCACTTTTTGATGATTCTAAGTTAGTTACAAAAGAAATTAAAGAGAATGATATAAATTATAAATTATATTATTATGTAATTACTGTTGGAGATGGTACTCCTGTTTATAACGGTGCTGGAAATTTACTTAGAAAAAAAGGGTTTCCAACAATCATGGACTCAGTTTACTCTAGATACACAGGGAAAAGAATTTTAAATAGTAAAAGCCTAGGGATTACTTTTGAAAGTGCATCATCGTGGTTTACTTTAGCAGGAGTAATACCAGCATGGACTCATAGTTTTATTCATTTTAAAGGAGGTGAAAATATAACCGTTACCAATGGACCTATTAAATATGGTAGAGGAGGAAAAGGTATCTTGTTTATTCCTTCAGGACTAGCATATAAGAATGTTAGTCGATCAGGAATTTCAGCAAATTCAGTTTTATTATTTTATATTGAATTATGGGATACTGTAGAAAATACTGATCAAGATAATGACACTGTTGCTTCTATTTTTGAAGATCCAGATGGAGATGGAAATCCAAAAAATGATGATACAGATAAGGATGGAATAGCTAATTATTTAGATGTAGATGATGATGGTGATGGTATTTTAACTAAATATGAAGATAAAAATAAGGATGGTGATCCTAGAAATGATTTTAGTGATCCAAATAATCCTACAATACCAGATTATTTAAATAGAAGTATACGATACTCTAAAGAATAAAAAATAAAAAACTCATCTGATTCAGATGAGTTTTTTTTTATGAAAATTTATAATTTTAATAAGTATATTAAGTAGTGATACAGAAAAAATAAACATAAAAGTACATTTATTCGTATATTTGCAAAAGCAGATTCGTAGTTTACCCAAGAAAACAACATTCTTTAGTATTAAAAAGTTAATATATCTTTTTATCAATATCAACTACAAAAGAACTCTAAACTAAGCATTTATAGCTTGTCAAAACAAAATAAATAACTTTAAAAAAGTACTACTTATAGTCTGTTTTTAATGTTGTTTAAACAAATAAGTAGTACAGAAATTTAATTTAAAAATAATAAATGGCAAAATCGCAACAGACATTTAACAAAGCTGAAAAAGAAAAGAAACGTTTAAAAAAACGAGAAGATAAGAGAAAGAAGATGGAAGCTCGAAAAGCTGAAGCTAAGGAGAGTGACAAAAAAGGAATTGAATTTGCCTATGTAGATATTTATGGTAATCTTACAGATACACCACCAGATCCTGCACAAAGGGTTCAAGTTGATGCAGAAAGCATACAAATTAGCATACCTAAAACATTAGATATTGATAAAGAAGATATTGATCCTGTTAGAAAAGGAAAAGTATCATTTTTTGATTCATCTAAAGGTTTTGGATTTATTATAGATTCATTAGATCAGCAAAAATATTTTACGCACGTTAGTGGTTTAATTGATGAAATAACTGAAAATGATAAAGTTTCTTTCGAATTAGAAAAAGGTATGAAAGGAATGAATGCTGTTCGCGTTAAAAAAATATAAGCTCTAAAATTATACAAAACAACATTACACTTTTACAATATTTTTTGTAAAAGTTTTGTTGTTTATAATTGTTAATATGTAAAAAAATAAGTGATAAATTAGTAATATCAAGTTTATATATTTGATACTAACAATTATAATAATGGCTTTTTCATCACTTTTTTTATTCTTTTTTGGAGCTATAGGTGTTTTTAACAGCTTTTTTGTTAGCTTATATTTTATTTTCTATAAAAAATCAAAGAGATTATCTAATAAGTTATTTGGATTTTTTCTTTTTTTCTTAAGTGAACGGGCTTTTCGTTCATTAATTTATTTTTTTAGTGATATAACTCCAAATGCATATTCTAAATTTGGGCCCGTTTCTTTTCTTTTTATTGGTCCTTTTTTATTCTTATATGTTCTATCAATTACCAATAGAGAAAATAAGATACTTTCATTTTGGAAGCACCATATTTTATTTTGGGTTGCTGTTGCTATTATAATGCATATTGTATATCCATTTAGAACGGATCCAATTTTTTATAAAAAATATATTTTAAAGGGAATAAATATTCAATGGTTAATTTATTTATTACTCTCAATTAAAGTAGTTTATTTAACTATAAAAAATAGTGAATTTGAAAAAGAAAAAATCACTGTTAAAAATTGGTGGTTATCTTTATTATTAACCTCAATACTTCTTTTATGGTGTATTTATTTTTGGATTAGTTTCACCTATTTTGTGGTAGGTTCAATTGTTTTTTCAGCTATTTTTTACTCTTTTTTTATTTTCTTTTTGTTTAAAAAGAAAGAAAGGGAACAGGTTTTTTACATTGAAAAGAAATACTTGAATAAAAAAATGGATAGCTTAATAACTAATCCATTGATAGTTCAACTTAAGGAATTCATGGATGCTAAAAAACCTTTTAAAAATCCTAATTTAAAATCTTCTGATATCGCAAATGAACTTTCTATTTCTACACATCAATTATCACAGCTTTTGAATGATAGTATAGGGAAAAGTTTTTCAAATTTTGTGAATGAATACAGAGTCGAAGAAGCAAAACAAATAATTAGCTCTAATACTAAGTATACTTTAGATGCAATAGGAAAAGAATCAGGATTCAATTCCAAATCAACATTTTATACTTATTTCAAACGAGTAGTTGGAGTTACACCATCAAAATATAGAGAACAATTATAAGTTCATATTTATAATTTTGAACAAATACGATGAGTATTCTTATTTAATTATTTTCAAAACTTATGTTTTTTTGTTTTTGAATTTAAACAATATTACAAATGAAAAAGCCTATTAGAGTACTTACAAAATTGTTATTAATAACAGTTTTTATAATTAGTTGTAATTCTAAAACTGAACAAAAGAAATCTATAGCAGAAGCAATTTCAGTTTTACCTAATGCTACAATTAAAGAAACAATAGCATATTATTATAAGCTCAAAGAAGAATATCCAACTAAATATAATTTTGAAAAAGAAAATGAGTTAAATACACTTGGTTATCAATATTTAAGTAATGGAAAAGTAAGTGAGGCTATCGAAATATTTAAATTATTAGTTAGTGAGTTCCCTAAATCTTCTAATCCTTATGATAGTTTAGGTGAGGCATACAAAACTGCTGGTAATAATGAATTAGCTATAAAAAATTATGAAAAATCTTTAGCGTTAAATTCAAAAAACATTAATGCTGAAGATATTATTAATAAACTAAAATATAGTAAATACGATGCTACTCGTTTTGGTAAAAAATATAAAATTAAAGAGTATAAAGATGATTTAGACGAACTTGGTCGCAGATTATCAGAAGTTAATCCGAATGTTTATAAATTCATCAGTAAAAAAGATTTTTGGAGTGCTATTGAATCGAAAAAAGAACTGATAACTGAAAGTACTACTTTTAGTGATTTTCTTTGGTATTGTAGTGAAATAATAGCTAATATTAATTGTAGTCATACTTCTATGGGATACTTTAATCAAGAAAGAAAATTAATTCCTATTGAATTACGATTTCCACTTGAAGTTAAAATGATTAATAATAAATTATATGTTTCAAATTCACTAATTAATAAAGAAAAAGTAAACTTAAAAGATGAAATTGTTGCTATTAATGGTAAGTCGATTGAAGTTATTAAGCTAGAAATTTTCAAGCATATTTCATCGCAAGGAAATATTGAAACGTATAAAAAAAACTTTTTAAATGCACATTCAACATCAATAATACCTTATGCATTAGGTTTCCCTAAGTCCTATAACATTTTATTAAAAGGAGCTTCAAATTCAATAAAACTATCTCCTTTAAAAAAATATCAAAATAATTTTCAAAAACTGCCTAATTATTTATGTCAAGAAACTTTATGTTTTAACTATTCAAAAGATAAAAAAACTGCCTTCATAACAATTAGAAGTTTTGCCTATTATGGAAAACGGTTTAAAAAGTTTAAAGCATTTATAGACAATAGCTTTGATTCCATGGCCAAAATGAATATTCAGAATTTAGTAATTGATATAAGAGGTAATGGAGGAGGTCCTTCTGATGCAGGAATTTATTTATTAAAATATTTATCTCAAACTCCTTTTACATATTTCTCTAGTTCCCAATTCTCTGAAAGTTTAAATGAAATTCAACCCTTTAGTAATAACTTTAAGGGCACTACTTACATTACTATGGATGGAAACGGAGGGTCTACAACTGGGCATTTTATGTCATTAGTAAAACATCTTAAGTTAGCTACATTAATAGGAGAGGAGCTAGGCTCTAATCAGTTTTGCACTGGTGGTCAAAAGAGGCTGCGTTTACCTAATACAGGGATTATTTATAGTGTTGCAAGAAATACTTATATAACTACGGCTACATCTTTTCCTATAGATAGAGGTATTATGCCTGATCATGAAATTACTCAATCTATAGATGATTACGTAAATGATATAGATACTGTAATGGGATATACATTAAGCTTACTACAAAAGAAGGATAAATAATATTAGTTCTTTTTAAATTAAAAACCACCAACAAAATAATTTGCTGGTGGTTTATTAAAACAAAATTGTTATTTAAAAGTGTATTAGGATGTTCTTATAATGAGGAAGTATTAAACTCATTGACAATAAATTCTTTTACTATTTTTTTTATATCATTTGGGCAATCTTCGTTTGGGTAAACAACCTTAACTATTTTCTGATTAATTACAGTATGGTTCCATTCAATTAACCTTTTTAATTTCCTGTCCTTTATATAGTAATTTTTTTCTGCTAAATAATCTTGAACTTTAACTTCTAATGAATTTACAATATTGTCTAGTTCTTTAATTTTAAAAATATTATTCAATGTCATTCTACTGCATGGTATTATATTAAAAAACAATGTTAATCACCTGATATATGGGTTTATAACAAAAGTATTAGATGTTTTTTTTAATAAAAATACCTAGAATCCCTATTTAAAGTATAGGGTAATCCCTTAGAAGTATCAGTAAATGGTAGAGTATTAACTCAAAGTTATTTTTTCTAATTTTCTTCGCTTTTAAAAAGAAACCCTAACCCTAAACGTCCTAAAAACTTCTTTTCAAACTCCCAGAAAAACTTGAATTGTCCAAACAACCATCCAACAATAGGTAAAGTAGTTTGGTATATCGGAAAAATTAGTAAAATACGTAAAGGCCAATATATCCAAGGAGATATAGTTTCAGGTGACAAACCTAAATAAGCGGTAATAGGTTTAGCAACCCAAGCAGCAAATGAACCATTAATAGCGAAAACAATAAAAATAGCAATTACATCCCAATTACTACTAATACCCCAGCGTTGTTTTAATTTTTCCATGAGGGCAAAAATATATAAAACTCAAAAGGCAAACAAATGTTCATCTTTAAACTTATTAATATTTTGTATCAGTAACTATTTATACTAAAAAGAAGGTTTTTAATTAAAAAAAGAGAGGTATGATTTTTATCATGTTTTACAGGAGTTTTTATATTGAAATTTGTTAAAGAAATGTAAAAATGAACATCATGAAAATAAATAAATATTTAAGTAACATATTATTACTATTTATAACAACACTATCATACTCACAACTAAAAATAGATGCAGAGTTACGACCTCGTGCAGAATACAGACATGGCTTTAAAACATTATTTCCTAATGATGCAAATGCAGCCATGTTTGTGTCGCAAAGAACAAGATTGAATACCTCTTTTTCTATGGATAAACTAAATTTTTACATTAGTTTTCAGGATGTAAGAGTTTGGGGTGACGTTCCTCAATTAAACATAGCAGATGCCAATGGTTTAAGTTTACAACAAGCTTGGGCAGAAATATTGTTAGATCGAAATTTTTCTTTAAAGTTAGGACGTCAAGAAGTAGTTTATGATGATAGTAGAATATTTGGTAATGTAAATTGGGCTCAACAAGCACGTAGTCATGATATGGCATTGTTAAAATATAAAAAAAATGATTTCAGAATAGACGTTGGTTTAGCTTTTAATCAGTCAAAAGAAGGTTTAGTAGGTACTAATTTAACAACTCCTAAAACATATAAAGCAATGCAATTTGCTTGGTTTCATAAAGAATGGAACAATTTTTCAGGAAGCTTTTTATTTTTAAACAATGGTTTGCAATCATCTGCAGGTCTTAAGTATAGCCAAACTATAGGAACACATATAAAAACTAAAGTTTATGGATTAGATATTGTTTCTAATTTATATTACCAATTTGGTAATGATATATTGAATAGAGACTTAAGCGCTTATTTATTAGGGTTAGAAGCTAATTATAAAGCAACAGACAAGATCAAACTAGGTTTAGGTATGGAATTATTAAGTGGTAATGATTATAATACTCCTGGTAGTAAGAACTACGCATTCACTCCTTTTTATGGTACTAATCATAAGTTTAATGGACTTATGGATTATTTCTATGTTGGTAATCATGCTAACAATGTAGGGTTATTAGATGTATATATGAAAGTAAACTATAAATTAAACCCAAAATCTAGTTTAACAACGTTTATTCATAATTTTTCTGCTGCAGCAGATATTAATACTACAGTTTCTAAGCAATTAGGTACAGAGTTAGATATAGTATATGGATATAAGTTTACTAAAGAGATAGGTATCAAAGCAGGGTATTCACATATGTTTCCTACTAAAGGGATGGAAATATTAAAAGGAAATAATGACAATAATACTAATAATTGGGGTTGGGTTATGGTAACCATTAAACCAACATTATTTTCATCAAAAAAATAAAAATGGCAACATTAAAAGAAAAAACTGTTGCTGAATATGTTACTGAAAATATAAAAACGGCTCATATTTTTAAAAAACATGGAATTGATTTTTGTTGTGGAGGAAATATTTCAGTTGAAAAAGCCTGCTTGAAGAATAATGTAAATCAATTAATTTTAAAAAAAGAACTTTCTGAAGTAGATATAGTAAAAGATATTATAGAAGATTATGATAAATGGGAATTAGATTTTTTAATGATTTATATTGAAAATGTACATCACACTTATATAAAAGAAAATTTGCCATTGATATCACAGTATGCAAATAAGGTAGCTAAAGTTCATGGACATCATTACATAGAAGTAACAGAAGTAAATATGCTTTTTCATGAAGTAGCAAATGAATTAATAGGGCATTTACAAAAAGAGGAACAAATATTATTTCCGTTTATAAAGCAATTAGTTATTGCTAAAAAAGAAGGAAGTAATACAGTTACTCCACCATTTGGAACTGTAAATAATCCAATACAAATGATGGAGCATGAGCATGAAAATGCGGGAAATGTTTTTAAACAAATAGCAAAGCTTACAAATAATTACATGCCACCAGAAGGAGTTTGTAATACATTTAAGGCTTTATATGCTAAATTGGACGAATTTGAACAAGATTTGCATAAACATATACACTTAGAAAACAATATTTTGCATTCAAAAGCACTCAAACTAGAACAAGAAATTAATAGACAAGTATAATTATTTAAACAATTATTATAAAATTTAATAGTACCCTATCTTAAAAGAACAAAATGATCTTTTAAGGTAGGGTTTGTTGTTTTTGCATTAAGCAATCTAAAAATGAGCTAAATTAATTGATAATCAACTCTTAAGTTATTTATAATAAAACTAAACTACTCATGTATGACAACAAAAAAACAAACCCAATGTATTGTTTATCAGTGTTTTACTACATATTTAATTGATTCTAGATTTTTGCTTTTTTATCACATGATATTTATCATGTTTAAACTTCAATTAAAAAGACAAATTTGTGTACAGTTTAATTTAAAACTAGTCTCTTATGCCAATTAAAAGCTATTTAGTACATCCTTATACAGGAAAAAAGAAAGAGCTTATTACAGCTATTTCATCAATAACAGAATGTGAAATTTTTCCAGCAGAAAATAAAGATCTTTTAGTTTTGGTTACAGAAACAGAAGATGAAATACAAGAAACAATTTTAAAAGAAAAATTGGATGCTATTGCTAGTTTAAAATTGTTAGCAATGGTTTCTGGATTTAATACACCAATAAAGAATTAATATATGGATACATCAACAACAAACAGAAGAAGCTTTATTAAAAAAATGGCAATGCTATCTGCAATGACAGCGGCAGCAACTATGTTTCCAGGTATATTATTTGCAAAAGATCAAGAAGCTGGAATTCCTGAAGGTAATTTTGATTGGAAAAAAGGACCATGTAGATTTTGTGGTGTTGGCTGTGGTATTTTAGTAGGAGTTGAAAATGGTAAAGCAATTGCAGTTAAAGGTGATCCAAATTCTTCAGTAAATAAAGGATTACTTTGTGTAAAAGGGTACCATCAAACCATGTGTATACAATCAAAAGATAGGTTAACACATGCTTTGGTTAAAAAGAATGGAAAGTACGTAAAAACACCAATAAATGAAGCATTAGACATAGTAGCTAATAAAATGAAAGCGACTATTAAAGAACATGGAAAAGATGCGGTAGCTATGTATACATCAGGGCAATCGACGATTCCTGAAGGGTATGTAGCTTCTAAATTTATGAAGGGTGCCATTGGTACTAATAATTTAGATTGCAATGCTCGTTTGTGTATGGCTAGTGCTGTAGCAGGTTTTTTAACAACATTTGGAGCTGATGAACCAATGGGATGCTATGAAGATTTTGATCATGCCGATTACTATATTACTTGGGGAAATAATATGGCTGAAATGCATCCTGTTTTATTTTCTAGAATGTTAGAAGAAAAAAATAGAAGAGGAGCAAAAATTATAGATTTTGCCACTAGAACAACTCGATCTAGTATGGCAGCAAATAAATCTATTTTATTTGAACCTCAAACAGACTTAGCCATTGGTAATGCAATTTGTTATGAAATAATTAATAATGGTTGGGTTAATAATTCATTTATTGAAAAGTACTGTAGTTTTAGTAAAGGACTTACTAAAATGGGCTATGGTTTAGAGGATAAATATAAATTTAAAGATAAGCCTACAAAAATTAATTTTGAAGAGTATAAAGCCTTTTTAGAAGACTATTCCCCTGAAAAAGTATCAAAACTTACAAAGGTTTCTGTTAAAGACATTAAATATTTAGCAGCTATATATGGTGACCCAAACAAAAAAGTAATGTCACTTTGGTGCATGGGTGTAAATCAACATACCAGAGGTACATGGATGAATAATATCATTTATAACATTCACTTATTAACAGGAAAAATTTCACAACCTGGTAATAGTCCTTTCTCATTAACAGGGCAGCCTTCTGCATGTGGAACAGCTCGTGAGGTAGGAACATTTACTCATAAACTACCTAAAGGGGTTGTAATGAACCCTAAACATAGGGCAAAAGCAGCTAAAATTTGGAAAGTTCCAGTTGAAAGAATTCCTTCGAAACCAACGTATCATGCTACTGAAATGTTTAGAGCTGTTGATAGGGGAGATATTAAGTTTATTTGGACTCAAGCTGTAAATCCGTTAGTATCATTACCAAGAACAAGTAGATTTCGTCCAGGAATGGAAAAAGAATCGTGCTTTGTGGTAGTTTCTGATGTATTTCCAACACCAACCTCAGATGTTGCTGATGTCATTTTACCAGCATCTTGGCATATAGAAAAATCTGGATTATACGGTAATTCTGAAAGAAGAACCCAACACTGGAACAAAATGGTGGAAGGACCTGGTGAAACAACACCTGATGCATGGATGTTTATTGAAGTTGCAAAGCGTATGGGCTATGGAGATTTGTTTCCATATTCTAAAGAAAACCATGTAGAAGAAATTTATAATGAATATCGTCAGTTTCATGCTGGTAAAAAGCACAATATGGCACCTTTAGAAGTGTTAAAAAAAGAATCTGGAGCTATTTGGCCTTATGTAGATGGAAAATCTACACAATGGCGTTTTAATGCAAAGTATGATCCAGCTTGTTCTAATGGGGAAGATTTTCATTTTTATGGAAAACCAGATGGAAAAGCGGTTATTTGGCAACGACCATATGAACCAGCACCAGAAGTTCCTGATAATGAATATCCGTTTTGGTTAAACACTGGTCGTGTTATTGAGCATTGGCATACAGGCTCTATGACTAGAAGAATACCTGTTTTACATAAAGCTATGCCAAATGCTTATGTAGAGTTTCATCCTGACGATGCTAAACGATTAAACATAAGAAAAGGTGAAAAAATAAAAGTTAGCTCACGAAGAGGTTCATGTATTTTACCTGCTTCAATTAATGAGAGAGGTTTACCTACAAAAGGACAAGTATTTGTGCCTTTCTTTGATGAAAACATGTTAATCAATGATGTAACCTTAGATGCATTTTGCCCTATATCAAAAGAGCCAGATTATAAAAAATGTGCTGTTAAAGTAGAAAAAGCATAAGGTATGAGAAAGCGATTAGGTATTATATCATTATTTATAATTCTATTTATATCATTTATTGTTATATGGAATTATAGTTATCAAACTGGTAAGGAAGAAGCATACATTCCTGTAAGGGATAAAAAAGAAATAGTAACAATTCCTTCAGAAGCAGGAGTTTTTAAGCGGTCTAAACATGCTATAGACTATGTTAACATGCCAGTAGATGAGACCCATCAAAGAAGTTTAAAAAACTATTATGATAATAGAGCGTATCATGGCGCACCACCAAGTATTCCTCATCCTATTGATGAAAAGCAGAATATAGGAGATGGTAGTTGTTTAAAATGTCATGAAAATGGAGGCTTTGTTGAGAAATTTAAAGCCTATACACCTGTAACACCACATCCTGAATTGGTGAACTGTAAACAATGTCATGTAGAACAAAAAAAGCAAACTCTATTTAAAGCTGGAAATTATGCAAATGTTAATGCGCCTAAAGTAGGGGTAAACAATGTATTACTTACAAGTCCGCCAACTATTCCACATCAAATACAATTAAGAGAAAATTGTTTGGCTTGTCATGCAGGACCAAGTGCTCCGAAAGAAATTAGAGTTACACATCCTGAACGTGTAAATTGTCGTCAATGTCATGTACCAAATGACAAAGTAACTGAAGAAATAGGAACATTTATAAGAAATATTAAAACAAATGAATAAGTATCAAACTACATATTTAATAAGCTTTTCTTTATTAATTGTTTTATTAATTTCTTCATGTAAGCATCATAAAGAAGATGAATATCATAGTATTACTGATAAAATTAAAGCGAAAAGCAAACACTATAAAGGAACCTCAATTACGTCAGAAAAATATACGGATCATATAAAAACAATTGAAATATCAGCAGATGGACTTAAATTTTTGATTCCTGATAGAAAAGGAAAAATTAAATCATATGCATGTACCGAATGTCACACCAAACCATTAAAAGAGATGCAAAGTGCTGACATAAAAAAAGCACACTGGAATATAAAATTGAATCATGCCAATCAAGAAACAATGAATTGTACCACTTGCCATAACGGAAAAGATATGAACAATTTAAAAAGTTTAACAGGGCATACTATTGATTTTAATAAGAGTTTTAAATTATGTAGCCAATGCCACCAAAAAGAATATAAAGATTGGACAGGTGGCGCGCATGGTAAGCGTATTGGTGGTTGGGCACCTCCAAGAGTTTCTATGACTTGTGTAAATTGTCATAATCCACATTCACCTGGGTTTGATACTAAGTGGCCAGCAAGATTTAATACTGAAAAGACAAAAGAACGTAAATAATTAGGCATGAGCAATAACAATAAAAAATGGTTTTCTCTAAACCTAAATAGTAAACATAAACAAACAACGAACTCAAGTTCTTGTGGCTGTGGTAAAACTTCTGGAGGGTGTAATTCTAACACTTCAAAAGAAGAATTAAATGAAGTAGAGTTTTTTGATGCTGCTATAAATGCTTCTATAGGAGAAGAAAAGCATAGAGATGGTTTTGAGCAAGTTTTTGATGTTAAAATGGATCGCCGTAGTGCCTTTAAAAAACTAACCGCTAGTTTATTAATTGGAGCAGGAGCAGTATCTTCTTGTACAAGTGTAGTTTCTAGTGATGAATCTAAAGAAAAAGCACAAATAGACTGGGAAGAGCAATTTAAAGGAAACTATAAATTGATGAAGGATGATGAAAAAAAGGCTACTGTTGATAGATTAGTTCGTTCGTATCAATTACGTACTGGAAAAACAATTAGTATGTCTTCAAAAAATGCAGAAGATGATGTTTTATTTGGTTACGCTTTTAATATCTCTAAATGTCAGGGGTATATGGATTGCGTAAGTGCTTGTGTTGAAGAAAATAATCAAGATAGAAACTCACAAATGGAATACATCCGTATTCATGAAATGAAAGACGGAAAAGGCTTTAATTTTAATGAAGCTGATGATAATTATTACCATGAAGTTCCTGCGGAAGGCCATTTTTACATGGGTACACAGTGTTTTCATTGTGATAACCCTCCGTGTGTAGAAGTGTGTCCTGTACAAGCAACTTGGCGTGAAAAAGACGGATTGGTAGTTGTAGATTATGATTGGTGTGTTGGTTGTAGGTATTGTATGGCAGCTTGCCCTTATGATGGACGACGTTTTAACTGGAGTAAACCTGAAGTGCCAGAAGAGGAAGTAAACAAAAACCAACACTATTTAGGAAATAGAATGCGTAAAAAAGGAGTGATGGAAAAATGTACTTTTTGTGTACAACGCTCTAGAGCAGGAAAAAACCCAGCATGTGTAGAAGCATGTCCTACAGGAGCTCGTGTATTTGGTAATTTACTCGACCCTAATAGTACCATTCGTTGGGTATTAGAAAATAAAAAAGTATTCAGATTAAAAGAAGATTTAGGTACAGAACCTAAGTTCTGGTATTTTATGGATTAATTTCTGTTGCGTTAGGGATTGAAGTGGTATCCTTTTTAAAATAATACATAAAAAAAGCGTCATTACGAGGAAGGTATGACGAAGTAATCTCTTTAAAAGAAAAGAGTACCCGAGCAAATAAAAAGTTACTTGGTTAATACAAGGTTTTAAAAAGATTTAACGTAAAGCCCGGCCCTTTTGGGAAACGCCCAAAATAATATATATACTAAGAGTTATAATAGAAAATAAAATGAGAAGACTTAAAGTTTTTGGAAGTTTAGTTAAAGACAGTCTAGATGTTATTACTAGTGGTTCTAAAAAATACCACTTATGGATGGCATTTTTAACATTAATCATGTTAATAGGAATGTACTGTTATTCGATTCAATTAGAACACGGTTTAAGTGTTACTGGTATGACGGATAGAGTAAGTTGGGGTTTATATATTTCAAATTTTACATTTTTAGTAGGAGTAGCAGCAGCTGCTGTTATGTTAGTAATGCCGACGTATGTATTAAAGGATGTAGATTTTAAACAAGCAGTTTTAATAGGAGAGGGGCTTGCTGTAGCTGCACTTATTATGTGTTTAGCATTTGTGGTAGCTGATATGGGAGGACCATCAGTTTTATGGCATATGCTTCCTGTTGTTGGTGTATTTAACTTTCCTAATTCAATGTTAACCTGGGATGTTATTGCACTTAACGGGTATTTATTTATCAATTTAAGTATTCCTTTTTATATCTTATTTAGGCATTATCAAGGAAAGGAATCTAAGAAGAAAGTGTATTTACCAGGTGCAATAATTTCAGTTTTTTGGGCGGTTGGTATTCACTTAGTTACTGCCTTTCTATACCAAGGTTTACAGGCAAAACCTTTTTGGAATACAGCTTTATTAGGACCTCGTTTTTTAGCATCTGCTTTTGCTGCTGGTCCGGCTCTAATTATTTTAGTGTTGGCTATTATTAGAACGTATACCGAATTTAAAATAGAAGATAAAACGATTAAAAAATTAGCTTTGGTAGTTACAGTTGCTGCACAAATTAACTTAATTATGTTAATTTCTGAATTATTTAAAGAGTTTTATGCACCAACTCACCATAGTGAAAGTGCTTATTATTTATTTTTTGGTTTAGATGGTAAAACGGCATTATTACCGTGGATATGGACAGCTATTACACTAAATGTTATAGCAACGGTATTACTTACGTTTCATAAACTTAGAAACAATTTTAAAGTATTATTCTTTGCTTGTAGTATATTATTTATAGCTATTTGGATTGAAAAAGGGTTTGGTTTAATTGTTCCTGGTTTTATACCTGGTCCTTATGGTAAGATTGCAGAATATACTCCAACTGGTATTGAAATTGGTGTTACATTAGGTATTTGGGCTATGGGAGCACTTATTTTTACCATGTTAGCACGTACAGCTATCAGCATAGAAATTGGTAAAATGCGTTATAAAAAGAAGTAATACCTATAATTATATTTATAAATTAAAGATATGTCATTGCGAATGAGGAACGAAAGAAGCAATCTCTCTAATAATAGCTGTCAATTAAATTTTTAACACAGCATAAACAGACTGCTTCACTTCATTGCATTTTGTTCGTAGTGACGTTTTTTTGTCATTACGAAGGAAGGTAACGACTGAAGCAATCTCTCCAATAATAGTTTCCAATTGAGTTTTTATTCAGCATAAATAGATTGCTTCACTTCATTATATTACGTTCGCAGTGACGTTTTTCTTGGTCATTACGAAAGAGGAACGAAAGAAGTAATCTCTCCAATGATAGTTTCCAATTAAATTTTCAACATAGCATAAACAGACTGCTTTACTTCATTGCATTTTGTTCGCAGTGACGTTTTTTTGTCATTACGAAGGAGGAACGACTGAAGTAATCTCTCTAATATTAGTTGCCTATTAAAATTTCAATCCATAATAAACAGACTACTTCACTTCATTGCATTTTGTTCGCAGTGACGTTTTTTTGTCATTACAAAGGAAGGTAACGACTGAAGTAATCTGTTAATTGGACAGCTTATTTTGTTGTATTTCTATGAAAAAAATAAACTTAAATTGTATAATTTTGTTAGATGGATTTAGCAGCAGATTTTTGGAATAATAAATACAAAAACAATAAAATTGGTTGGGATTTAGGTGAAATATCTCCTCCTTTAAAAGCCTATTTTGATCAACTAGATAATAAAGAACTAAAAATTTTAATTCCTGGAGGTGGAAACTCCTATGAAGCAGAATACCTTTTTAATAAAGGTTTTAAAAATGTGTATGTAATTGACTTGTCGGAAACAGCTATTGATAACATAAAAAACAGAATTCCAAATTTTCCTGAAGGTCAATTAATTTTAGGTGATTTTTTTGACCTTGAAATGCAGTTTGACTTGATTATTGAACAAACTTTTTTTTGCGCTATTAATCCAACATTGAGAGCTAAATATGCTATTAAAATGAAAGATATTTTAAAAGATGAAGGAAAGTTAGTAGGGTTATTGTTTGATGCAAAACTAAATGATGATCATCCGCCATTTGGAGGAACAAAAAAGGAGTATTTAACTTATTTTAAACCGTTTTTTTCTTTCGAAACTTTTACTAAATGTTACAATTCATATTCTAATAGACAAGGGATGGAGTTATTTATAAAATTCAAGAAAAAATAAGCTGTTAAAAGTTCGTTTTTGCCGCTTTTTTATAGCCAAAGTTGTCTAGAATTCACGAATCGATTCGTATTTTTATAGTCTAAAAATTAGATTATGGATGACATGCTCTTTTATGATAGATTGCAGTTTGCATTTACTATCACTTTCCACTATATTTTTCCGCAATTAACCATGGGACTATCGTTATTGATAGTCTATTTTAAAGGTAAATATTTAAGAAATAACATTGAAAAATATAACAACGCTGCTAAGTTTTTTATGAAAATTTTTGCTGTAAATTTTACCATGGGAGTCGTAACCGGAATTCCGATGGAATTTCAATTTGGTACTAACTGGGCTAAGTTTTCTGAACTAACAGGTGGTATTATTGGACAAACATTAGCAATGGAAGGAATGTTCTCTTTCTTTTTAGAATCCTCATTTTTAGCATTATTTATTTTTGGAGAAAAATTAATGGGCCAAAAACTACACTTTTTAACTGGTTTTTTAGTTTTTTTAGGCTCATGGGCAAGTGGTTGGTTTATTTTATCAACCAACGCATGGATGCAACATCCTGTAGGCTATGAAGTATTAGAAAACGGAAAATTTGTATTGGAAAACTTCTCAGCGTTATTTACTAACCCTTGGTTGTTACCTGCTTTTTTGCATAACCAATTAGCCTCTGTAGTAACATCATCGTTTGTAGTAGCAAGTATAGGTGCTTTTTACCTATTAAGAAAAAAACAACTAGAATACGGAAAATTGTTTTTAAAAACTGGTGTTGTTTTTGGATTGATTTCTAGTGTTCTCTTGGCATTTCCTACAGGAGATTGGAACGCAAAAAATGTAGCAAGATATCAACCAGCAACTTTTGCTGCAATGGAAGGTATTTTTAAAACTGAAGAAGCAGGAGCAGAGATTGTATTGATTGGTCAACCAAATATGGTTGAAAAGAAGTTAGACAACAAAATAGCTGTTCCGAACATCCTAAGTTTTCTAACCTATCAAGAATGGGATAAACAAATTCCTGGAATGGATCAATTTAAAGAAGAAGAATTACCCGATAATATTCCTGCATTGTATTATTCGTATCATATAATGGTTGGTTTAGGTACTTTATTTATTGGTATAATGGCATTAGCATTTTTCTTTTTATGGCGAAAAAAATTATACACCTCAAAACGCTTATTATGGACTATCATGTTTTTAGTTCCGTTTCCTTATATAGCAAACATCACAGGTTGGTATACAGCAGAATTAGGTAGACAACCGTATTTAGTATATGGTTTATTAAAAACAAGTGATGGTATTTCACCAACAGTTTCATCTGGTAATACATTATTTACTTTACTTGGTTTTGTTGCTTTATACATGCTGCTAGGCCTCTTGTTTTTAGTTTTAGTAGGAAAAACAATAAATGAAGGTCCAAAACCTCAAACACATTAGATTATGGAAATATTTTGGTATATAATAATAGCGATTGTTTTAGTTGTATTTTTTATTTTAGATGGATATGATTTTGGAGCAGGAATAATTCATTTATTTTTTGCAAAAAAAGAAGAAGATAAAGAAGTCATTGCTAAATCGGCAGGATTGTTTTGGGATTCTAATGAAGTATGGCTAGTAGCAGCAGGAGGGATGCTCTTTATGGCTTTTCCAACTTTTTACGCATCTGTTTTTAGTGGCTTTTATTTACCCTTAATTCTTGTATTATGGTTAATTATTTTTAGGGCTATTGGTTTAGAATTTAGAGGGCAATTTCAGTTTCAAATGTGGAAAGATATTTGGGACAAATCTTTTGGGATTTCTAGTTTATTATTAGCCTTATTTTTTGGTATTGCTTTAGGTAATATTGTTAGAGGTGTAAATTTAGGAAGCGTTGAAAATGGCGTATCGGTATACGAAGGACATTATTTTTTCTTACCACTTTGGGATAGTAGTTTTAGTCCTTTAAGTGATACTCCTGGAGTTATTGATTGGTTTACCATTATTATTGGTTTTATTTCAGTTGTTACTTTAGCTATTCATGGTGCCAATTGGGTGATTTTAAAAACTAATTCATCCATAAACACAAAGCTTAAAGGCATTATTTTTAAGTTAAACATTGTACTAGCAGTACTTACTATATTTTCTTTAATTGTATGGCAACTAGTGAATCCAAAATCTTTAAATAATTTTATTGATAAACCTTATTTACTAGTATTTCCTATTATTTATCTTACAGGGTTAGTAGGTTTATTTTTTATTAAAAAAATTAAAAAAGATAGTCATGCTTTTCTATTATCTACGTTATTAATACTTGGTGGAATTACATCATCATTAGCATCATTATTCCCAGTGATATTACCCTCTGTGAATGATATAAATGAACCTTTAACCATCTATAATACAGCTACCTCTGAATATGGGTTGTCAGTAGCTATGACATGGGGAATAATAGGTTTTATATTACTTTTTGTATACATGATTATACAAAAAAGATTGTTAGGAGGTAAGATTGATAAAATGGATTATGGTCATTAATTGGTATTAGATTATTGTATGACAGGGACATTAATTTCATTAGTAAGTATTTTTTTAGGTATTATAGGTGCTATTTTCTTGGGATCTATTTATAAAAAAATTTCATTTGGGATACTAGGAAATACAATTGCTGGTGTTTTTGGAAGTATCTTTTTTATTAAAACCTTTGGTAGATTAGTTTTTGATCCATATTCAATTATGAATCATGGAACGATTAACATTTTTCTATTTAGTATTAATTGTGTTGTTTCTTTTTTAGGAGGTATCTTAGGATTAGTTGCCATCAATTTTTTTAAAACTGTGTTATCTAAAAAGGAGTAAACTATTGTATCCAAATATTCTATAGTAAGGAAGTATTTCAAGGAGTTCCTTACTTTCTATAAAAAATCTATTTAACATAATATTAATTATAGTACAAATGTATTTCATCCATTAGATAGCTATAATTCAATATTATGTAAAATATCCCAGAATATTCTCATTTCTATATAAACTGTATTACTTGGGTCATTTGGCATTCGTTTTAAACTATCGTAAGAATTTGATATTCTGTACAATGGTTCATCTTTTTTTAAATATGCGGTTCTCAAGAAACATTGTAACTATACATTTGTAGCTATAATTGGACATTATGTAAAATTGCCTCTTGCCAAAATCGCTCGGATTGCTTTTTAAAAATAATTATGCTGTCGCAGTAATTTTTTAAACACAATTACCCAACGCTTGCCAACGCCAAAATAAAAGCTAACCTTTTAGATTCATTCAAAATTCTCGTATTCGATAATAATTCTGTAATATTTTTTTCTACGGCATTCTCGTAAAGCGTTTCCGCAAGAGTATAAAATTACTCTGCGAGATAATTTCTATACACTTGCCAACATTTTAGTTTCAATTAATCTTTTTTAATTCTTGCGTTATCTTTTGTCTTGAAACAAAAGAAATCGACTTTAGGAGATTCACGAATTCCTTTAAAAAACAATAAGAATTAATGAGCTAAACAAAAATTCAAGGCTTCAGATACTTTTGGAAACAATCACGGCTCATTCGCTATATTTTAGAAAACATTCTGAGTCCCTTCTTTTTAATTCTAATTTTTATTTAACATAATGTGATAAAGTAACTTAGTTCATTAACATTTTTTAGAATAAATAATTTTTATAAATTAATTTAAAAAAACTCCTTCCCTACCAATAAAGCTTTTAATATTCTCTTCTATTCTAAAAATTTCTTCCTTACTTTTAATTTTCCCTAATTGGTTATTGAAATTTTCAACTAAAGCTTTTGGTAAAGAAATTAAATGGTTTAATAAGTAAAAAATGAAATTTAATTTGTGTGGTGAAATTCTAATTTTTTTAATAATTAAATCAAACTTTAAGTTATTGTCTCTACCTCCTAAATAAAGATACTCCATTAATAAATAGAAATTATTTTTACTTATACTTACATTTTCTCTTACATTATTGTAAAACTTATCTATTTCTTTTTCGTTATTACTTTTTATATTCCTAATTAAATGTGAATCATTTAATTTTTCATTTTCTAAGTATCCAAATAGTGATGATTTATTATTAGTTAACAGTTGTATTTTATAATCTCCGACAGTTGTTTTACTGAAACTCATATTTTCTTTTTTTGGAAAAGTCCTCCAAATTGTAAATGGAGTTCCCAATAAAAGTTTTTCGGTAGCATCATTGATTGGACTATCTTTATCGAATAATGATTTATCTTTATTCCAATTATTCACTATAATATCGAGACCAAAATTAAACATTGGAACATTAACATTTTCTTGTTTATTTATTTCAAAATTTAAATCATATTTTGCATTGGCCATAAACTTTAAAGCATCAAGTTCAGGTGATTGACTCGTATTTAAAATTCTATGTTCCATATTCCTTACTATCGTTTTTACTAATTCTAAATTATCTTTTTTCTTTCTTAAAAGAAGAAAATATAAGGCTAAGAAACCAAACATGGGTTGATCAAACTTACCATAAAGAAGTTCATTCATTGTTTCATTTGGTAAATTATCGAATTGATAATTAGTTAGACTATTTAAAGCGATATCTGTTGATATTAGGTATTTGTTTTCTGTTCTAAAATCCTCATAACTATTGTTGTAAAATATTTTTAACGAACGGTATAGGGGTACTTTCTTTACTGTTAAAAATACATTGGCTTTTATTCTTGGATAAATATAAATAGGAAAAACCCAAGCCTCATTTATAGGATTTATAATATCACCGTACTCAGATTCTATTTGAACGAAATATTGTCCTACTTCAAATTCATTTGAATATGCCATCCAATAACCTTTTTCATCAAGTTTAGAATTTGATTCATCTAAAATCTTAATAACTTTTAAAGATTTATTTAAAATAAGAACTTTAAAAGTTCCATATTCTATCTTTTGTTCTTTAAAATCACTACTTCTTAGGAAAATAAATAATCCTGTATTACCATTATGGAAACTGTCATTTTCTGATTCTCTATCAGTGAAATTATTACTGTATTGTAAACCGTTAGAAAGTTTATCCTCATCCGTAGTTAAGGCATTATGAAAAGGTGTAGATGAATATACAGGAAATGGAACATCAACTGATTGATGACTATCTAAATGAATTTTGACTTGTTTGACAATACCACTTAATTCAGCTTCAAGAAAATAAATTCCTTTGTGTAAATCAATAGTAGTACTTTCATTTTTATTTTCTAATTTAAGTTGATCATATCCATCATACAAAGAGTAATGAACTTCATTATTAGAACAATTTATTCTTAGGTTGAATATCATAATTAGAAATTTATAGTTTGTATTGTGTTAGAAGGACGTATTCTGTATGTCTTTTCTTCTTGAGTATCTAAATCAATTAAAGTATAAGCTCCTCGGGTAAGCTCTAATTCATTCCACATATATGAATTCACATGTTCTTCTATAATAACATCAAGACCTGGAGATAATAATTGGATTAAATTTATTCGTTCTGAATTAAACGTAATGTTAACTTTTGCGACTTGTTCACTGAGTCCAAATACTATATCATCATTTAATAAATTCCATACCTCCGCCTTTTGGGGTTTTAGTTTGTTATTTGAAACAAGTTTTACATGTCTATCTAAATAATTTTTCAACTCAGAAGCCTTAACCCCAATACCACTTGAAGCCCCTCCCCACAAACCATCCAAAAGGACTTTAGTAAATATCCCATTATATTCTTCTTCATACTCCTCTTCTATATCAATATTATCACTAGAAAATAAAGCTTCATAAGCTGCGTTATAATGCCTAGTAGAATGAGCTATGAATTTACCTACATTAGGTGCATCTTCACTAACGCCATAACCTACTGTTGGTGGCAACGCAGATATTTGCAATGGTGAACGACAACAATCTAGAAAGAAAATAACTTCTTTAAATTTCCCCCAATTAACAAATTCATCTAAATAAGCTTTTGATTTTAATGCTGAATTTCTTAGACCAAATAATTTCCAATTAGCTAAAGCTAAGGCCACATCCATATCCTTAATACCAAAACCATGTCCACTAAAATAAAAATAGAGTCTTCTTCCATCTTCATCGGAACTACTTACTTTACGATATAAATTTTGAAGAGCTACATCTATTTGAGAATGAATAGGAGCTGCAGGAATAGCTGTTGAAGTAATAGTTTCAATATTAGCTTCAGGTAAACCTCCACCTTTTTCTTTGTCAATTAACCAATTGCTGAAATCTTTAATATCTTTTTTAGGTCCTTTCAAGGATCTAAAATCAGGATAATCCCAAATACCAATTAAAAACGCATAATCATTTTTTTGAATAGCCATTATATTTGAATTATTTCTTGTAAACTTTTTTGAGTATGATGGTCATTATCAAAATCACCATGTTTCTTAGCTGTACTTCTTTCTCCTAGTGGAGCATTATCATCTGTAACAGAAAAAACAATACGTTTTTCTGATGAAGAATAAATAAAATCATGTGCTTTTACAATTTTAGGAACATTGTATGGGCTCATAGCTGTAGTATGTCTTTCTAATCCGAGTATATATTCATCAAACCCATTTTCTAAAAAACCTGATATTAAGTATAATAACGAGCGTGGATATATTTTCCCTAATAAATGATCTTGAGTTTCATAGTCATCACTCATGGTAAAAATTCTAAACTTTTTGAATTTGGAAGAATGATCAACTATACATGTATTAAACAATTCTATTTTACAAGCAGGGGCTAAAAATGTAATTGTTTCAAATGACCAATTACAGTTCTCTGAAACTACCAATTTTAAGAAATAACAAATTACTATTGAGCCAGCACTATGACCTATTAAATTTACTTTTGTGTTAGGATTATCATTAATATATTCATCTAACCGATCAAAAAAATAACGCCCTGCATGTAAATTATTATTACTTAAACCAATATTAGAATTCCACATTTGTTGGGCTTTAATTTTCATACCATCCCAAACCCATGCTCCTAAATCATCTAAATAAAGTTCTCGTAAAATTTCTTCAAAAATAGTAGCCATACCACCATGGTCTCTTTTTTGAAGAAATCGTTTTACTATTCTCCAAATTACTTCTGCTAAGGTTTTTAAGAAAGTACCCCAACCTCTTGAATTTTCATCTTTTATGTCTTGTTTTATACTTTCTTTAAATAATAAAATACCTTCATAATCAGAAGAAACTAATTCCTCAAATTCTGGATCATTTTGTGCTTCTTTTCTGATTTCGTTATGAAATACCTGCTTATCAGCATTAAGCTCTTCAACCGATTTATAAATTAAACCACCTCTTATATCTTCTTGTATTGAATCTAAAAAAGCAAAAGGTTCTTCTTTTTGAAGCTCTTTTTCTATGTCGATATCTCTTATATCATTACCTCCTTTTCCATCAATAGGAAAGCCATATTTTTTTGCTACTATTTTAGCACTTTTCTTTAGAATCCATTTAAAAATTTTGGTTTTATGGATGGTTAAAATTCTACTTTCAATGGTTTCAAACAAACCTGTCTCCCATACAAAAGTTACTGGATGACTATTTACTTCATTATATACGGGAGTCATCATTTTTGCTACAGCCATACCCGCTTCTTCTTTAACTAAACCTCCATGAATATGAATAGAAATATTTTCTATATTATTTTCTTTTAAGTGTTCGAAAATTAAATCTACATCATTTGGTGAAGAGCTAATTTCTCCACTATCCTTAAATGTTCCATTATCTCCAATGTTTATGTAATTGAGTTTATTCATAACTTAATTTTTGGTTATATTTCTTAAAAATAAGAATATTAAAAGTTCTCAAAAAATAATTTAATATATAATTGTAAACTCCCATTCCATACACATTCCCACTCCACTCCTATCGTCATTTCGGGCAAAGCGTATTCCATTATAGTTGCAAAGAAGTTTTTAGAAAGAAAAAAATTAAGAAATTACATATTCTGCTAATGCTTTTTACCAAAGCAAAGTTACATAACACAGAACATTATAGTACAAATGTATTGTTTAGTTAATAAGAGTGGTTTATCCATTTGATAGCTATAATGTAATATTATGTAAAATATCCCAGGAAGTCTTGTACATACAATAAACTGTAGTACTTGGGTCATTAAACTAATAAGCGGTTTGCTTCGCAGCGTTTATAAAACATTTGTATCTATAAATTAGACGCTATGTAAAATAGCCGCTGCCAACCACTAGATTGTTTTGTAAAACAAAATGCTCAATGCATTTTCTTGTACACACAATATTCCATCGCTTGCCAACGCCAAAATAAAAGCTAACCTTTTTACTATTATTGAAATTTTAGCGTATTTGAATAATTGTGCATCATATTTTTTTCTACACGATTCTCGTCAACTTGCCATAAGAGCTTAAATTTTAAGAAAAATAAAATTCTATGCACTTGTTATATGTAGAACTTCAATTAATCTTTTTTTCATTCTTTATCTTTTGTCTTGAAACAAAAGAAACAAAAATTCAAGGCTGCATATAATTTTGGAAACAATTAACGGCTCATTCGCTATATTTTAGGAAACATTGTAACTGACCAAGATAGCTTTGAAATCCCTTGTATAAATGTAACTCTTAAGAAAATTTATTACTAAACCCCTAAAATATGGACGCTCAATTCTCCTATTGTTTTAGCCAAAATTTTATGAGGCCGAGTTAAACATCGAGATTCTATTTTACATAATGTTATTTAATCATATTCCAGTTATTCCAGTAATAATCTATTGGATTATCTAATGTTCCTATATAAATTTGATCTTTTCTAATCTTAAGAACAACTCTAAACCTATCATTAACTTTAATATCTTTAATAGCATTTGAATGTACTAACTCATCAATTTTATTTGATGTTAAAATTAATGCTGACTTATCTCCTTTGGGATGAATCATTACAAATACATAAAAAACATTTCCAGCATAATCCCTTTCTAATGACACTTTTCTCATATCAAAAACATAAGAATTTGTGTTATGTAAATTCGATGTTTTGACTTGTAATGAGAATAATTTATTGTTTTTAGTGGCAATAATATCCATTCCAACATCAACACTCATTATACTAGCATTATATCCTCTAAATAACAATTCAGAAGTAACAAAATGTTCACCAGCTTTTCCTATAAATCCACTACCGATTTTCTCTTTTTTTAATGCCTTTTCTTTATTTAATTTTAAAGGTTCTTCCACTACTCTATTAGGATTAAGATCATAAGTTGCAGGAGATGTTTTTAAAAATGTAGACTTAGATTTTTTAGAATTAATATCTGTTATGATCTGAGCATTCATTGATGCATCTGGTGTTTTACCTTGGGTAACTAAAATGCCTTTTTCAATAGCTAATCTTGTTATCTCTTTATAATGCAAAGGTTTTTTAGATTCAGTTAATACTTTTATTGCGGCATTTTTAAACTTATTCATTCTAATTCAATTTAAATCCATAGTTAGTTTCTAATATAGCCTTTATATCATCATATGCTAGATTCTCTAAAGAATCTGGTGCTCCAATGTTATACGTTTTCCTAAAATCTTGTGCATAATCAAATGGTATTTCAGTAGGATCATCATGTTTTTGCACAATTATTGTTGGTTTATTCATACTTCTAGCATAACCTAATTCATATGCAACATTTGGATTCCTTTCAGTAACATCAGCTATAAATATTGAGCAATTTTCAATTTCTTTTATCATTTTAGAAATTATATTCTTAGTTGCTCCATTATGTGTCATAATTTTTAAAAGCTTGATATTGATATCTGGATTCTCTTTTTTAATACGTGCTACTGCCCTACTATAAATACTATTATAGCTCGCAACTTCATCAACACCATAATATTTCATGGCTACAAATACGTCTATACTTTTTGTGTAAATTTTCAAATAAATATCAAGTAACGATTTCGCAGATACTTCATTTAATTCTGCTAGTTCATGTTTAGATACCCATTGAACGAAATGCTTTAATTGTTTTTTAGTATTTAATTCTATACTTAAAGCAGCTATTAAAAATGAACTATTTTTTGATTTTTTAAGTAAATCATGATTACCAAACTCTTGATTTACTTTTTTAAGCGAAGCCTTAATTTGCTTTATAGATTCGTTTGTTTGAGAAAGACCATTTTCTTTTAAAAGAAAATCAATAATCTTAGATATTACTGACAGCTTATAAGGAGTGTTGTCTTTGAAGCTAAGAAAAGCATTATGTAGATTTGGAAAGATATCCTCCAAATGCTCTGAAGGAAGTAATTTATTTAATGATCTTATTGCAACATATTTCCACCCAAATTCTTTTTTTAAAGCTTCATTTTTAAAGTTTTTTTCGTCTTCAACGATTACTCTTAAATTTTCTTCTGATGTTAATGGAACACTTTTAGTATTTATATTATGAAAGACTACTTTTTCGAATTTTTCTCCATTATTATCTACAACCTTTTTTTTGTTTCCATCACGATCTGTTATTTCTGATAAAGTAGATTGAAAAAGGACTATACAAAATGGTGTATCTCTCTTTTTAATTTCTTCATCGCCTTTTTTATCACTTACAGCACTTAATCTATGATTCCCATCAATTCTACTAAATGGTTGAGCTTTCTTTTCAATACACTCCAACAAATAGTCTTCATCAATTTCGATCTCTACAACTTGTACTTCTGCTTTATTACGTGAATCATACTTATCTTTGTAGCTTAATTTTTTAGAAGAAAATTTAATCTTTTGGATATTAGATTCAAACTTTGAACCACTTTCAATAATATTAATTGGTTGTAACCCTTTTTGAGCTTTTGGTAGTGAATAATCGTACTCTACATGATGTCCTAAAATGACTTCTGGAAAGAATAAATGTGGACTATGCTTTAAGAATTGTTTTATAGTAGTTTCTTGTTTAGAAATTAAATCTCTTTGATAAGTATAATCGGCTTTTGATAATCTAGCCAACTCTCCTAATGGAGCAAAACCCCTAATGCATAATTGATTACTTAATGATCTATCTAATATTCCTCTTAAAATCATTTTTCTAATATTATTTGTTCGATTTTTATGTTTGCTTTTATCAATTCTTTTGTTGCCTCTAATTTTAGATTATTAGCCTTTTCTCTTAAAGCATATATATGTTCTGAAATATCTCTTTGTTTGCTAATTGGAGGTACAAAAATTTCAAATGATTTATATTCTTCAGAATTTATATTAGGCTGTCCTGAAGGGCGTTGAAACGCAGATATCCATAATTTGAAAATAGAAGAATTCAAATAATAGAATACATATTCAGGCAGTATTTTTTCTTTGTCAAAAACAAAACGAATCAAATACCCAGCAAAAATTGCTTTTAGCGAATTATCAGAATGAAGGTATGTTTTACCTACAGTTGCTCCAGTTCTAGCGATAAGAATATCTCCTAAATCAAGTTTATATATTTGATTTATATTTTTAGCAGTTTTCCACTTATTGTTTCTTAAACTTCCATTATCATCGATATCTGTAATTCTAATATATCTATACTGATTTTTTTCGCTACGATTCACAGCTGCTTCATTAGCTCCATATTGAGGGTTTACTAATAATAAATCTTTAAGTTTTTGTTTAGGAAATTTACCTGAAATTGAATTAATCTGTTTTATTTTTCTAATGAAATTTGGATCTAATCGACCTCCTGATATTTTTCTAAATGAAGAATTAAAGATTCTGTTTTTAAATGAATCTGATATTTCTGGAAGTTCGACACCTAACTTTTCTAACAAGAATGAGTCAATACTATTTATTATTTTTTTTGCTTCCTTCTCTTTATTTTTTTTGTTAGTTAAAGCGTTAGTATGTATATCAACAATCTTTTGCTGAAGCCCTATGTCTGGGACAGGAATCTTTAACTGTTTTAATAATTCTATTCCTATTCCTGACTGATTATTCCAATTTGTACAAATAGAATAAAACACTTTATGTTCCTGATAAATATTCAAAATTATCCATAAGTATTCTGGTAAAATTAAACTTACATCTACTCTAATTCGAGTAATATGATTAGAATAATAGAGCTCTTTTTCATCTCTTACTATAGAAGTCTTACCTACAAGATCCTGACTATTAGTGTTATTAAATAATACATCTCCTATTTCAAGTAAATCTGCTTTATCATTTATTGGAACAAACACATTTTTATTAAAGTTTAATAAACCATCTTTACCAAGATTAGTTGGTCTAACATGTATTATTCCATTTTCTATACCTGTTTGATCTTTCTTTCCTGCACCAAATCCTGACTTAAAAGAATAAGCAACTTTACCAATTGATAAACTCTTAAATTTACCAGAATTAAACTTTGTTAAGTCAGATGCATAAAATATAGGATCTAATCTACCTTCTAATTTACTTTTATCAATTAAAAACAAATTAGTTTTTCCTATTTCAGCAGAAAATTTAAATTGTGCCATCTTCTACTGAATTTATGAAGTTTGTTAATTCTTTTCCAATAACTTCAAGTTCATTAACCTTGGTTGGATTTCCAGTTGCATCATATCCAATATCTTCGGCTATTGCCATAAAAATTGGATAATCAATTAATTTATTTTGTTTCTCAGATATTAACTTTTCGTTTAATTCATCTTTTAAACTTTCAATTTTCTCCTTGTAGAACTCATTAATTTCAGTTTTCCAAACTTTAAATTCATCAGAGCTTTCAATTTCTTTTTTAGTTAAATTTTCGGTAACGCCTTTGTAACCTTTATACTCTTTAAGTGTCTTTCTCTTTTCACTATTCCATTTATTTACTTTTTCTTCATAATTATAAGTATTAATAACTTCTAATTGTAAACTAGCTACCTTATCTTTTAATTTTAAAGTTTCCTTTTTTGACCATTTTTTAAGTATTAAAACAGAACTTTTTACACCAGCACCAGTTGCACTAAAAGCTGTTTGTGGCATAGAAACTACAGCAATAATCCTAAACCATGTTTCTATATTATCTCTAACATACTGTAAACTACTATTTGTTAAAATTCCATCAGGAATAACAACAGCTAAATAGCCATCTTCAGCTAAATATTTATGACACTTTTCTATAAATAGAATCTCTGTACTTTGTTGTGGTCTTCTACTTTTATTTTTTCCTTTTAAATCTAACCAGTCTTTTTCTTTAAAGCTTAAATTATATTGATGCATATAAGCTTTTTCAGTTTGTTTGATCAAAGAACCAAAAGGAGGATTCGTTATTATAAAATTAAAATGATCGTAATTGAAACCTTGATTTTTTGTAACTGCTTCAATAGACGTTTTATTAAGCCTTTCTCTTAGTTTTTTTTGTTCTTCAGTTTCGTCTGGAGTTGCTGGTAATATTCTTGGAGGTGTTAAACCATCAGTTGCAACTACATTTGTATGACCATCATCGTGAATAATCATATTCATCTTAGCTGTACGTGCTATTTGTTCATTTATTTCTATACCAAATAAATAATTCTCAGCGAAATCATGCCAATGCTTATGATGTTTACTATGCTGCTTAACATCAGTTTTATGTTTTGGATAAATTTTATCTGCATGTCTTCTAACTTTATCTAAGGCATGTAATAAAAAACCACCACTACCACATGAAGTATCTAAAACGTAAGATTTATTTGTTATTGGTAAAACATTAACAACAAAATCTACAATTGGTCTTGGTGTAAAATATTGTCCAAAATTACCTCTGAAAAAGCTTCCCATAAATGTTTCAAAAGCTCTTCCTTTACTATCTAAATCAGTATCGGATAAATTTATTGATTCTAAGTAGCCAACAACAGTTCTTAATTTTTCTGGAGTAAGACGTATATCATCTTTAAAAACTTCTTCGTCAAACTTTCTGCCCTCTTCATAAAGTGCTTTAATTCGTTTTGATAATTCTATATTAGTTTTATCCTCATTTTTTTCTTTAAAGATTTGAAAATCATATGGGTCTCCAATTTCTCGATCCTTTCGTTCGTCCCAAATTTTACAAAAAATCAATTTATCGAGCTCATCAAAAGCTTCTGAAGGATTTAACTGTCCTCCACCCCAAAGAGATTTATGTGCTTGTTTAAAAACTTCAGTAAGGTTTTCTTGATTAATAACTTTTAGGTCAGAAAACTTTTGTTCTCCCACTTTAAACTGCATATCATCAGCTTCATAAACATATTTATAAGGAGCAAGTTTTTCTACACCAAATTGTGGTATATCTGGTTCTTCCTCTCTTGTATCTTTGGACTTATCTACACTAAAATATTCGTCTTTAATCCCTGATGTAACCCAAACATATTTTACTTCATTTGGTAAAGCATAGGCATAACTGTAAGCTTGTTCTATTGCTTGTTGAAATTCTTGTTCGTTAACTTCCCTCCTTTTACATTCTACAAGAATATGTGGTTCTTTGCAGTCATCATCGTTATAAACAACAATGTCTGCCTCTTTCTTTTCAGAACCCATAGTTACACTTACAAATTGTTTTATCCTTTTAGGATTATAACCATATTCTAAAACAAGTTTTAGAAATGTTATTGCTTGTACTTGCTCTTCTGGGTTAGTGTAATTTCTTGGCTTATTTTGATGCAAATATTTTATTTGCTTACCATCTTTAGTTAAAGTAATTAACTTTTCTTTTATTCCTTTTTCTATTAAACTCATTCTTCAAGTTTATTTGAGACTAATAATTCTTTTATATCTGTATCTAAAATATCTGCAATCTTATAGAGATCATCTAAACTAGGTTGCCTTCTATTTTGCACATAGGAATTAACCATATTGTAGCTTTTGCTTAACTTTTCAGCTAACCAAACCTGTTTAATTCCTTTCTCTTCAAGTACCTCTTTAATGCGATTCATTATACTTAGGGATTTGAAGAATAAAAATAGAATAATTATTTAATTATATATCATATTTTGAGATAAAATTAAATCGTTAGATAGAATAGCCATTTCATACACATTCCCACTTCGCTCCTATCGTCGCTTCGGGCAAAGCGTATTCCATTAACATCGTAGAAGAAACTTTTGAGAATAAATTTTTTCAAGAAACTGTAGTAACAACTTTCGCTTTTAGCCAAAGCTCAAGTTACATAACGCAGAACATTATGATACATTTAAAATATAATCATAATCAGTCATTATGTAAAATTGCTTTAGCGTTGTTTTCTATTTATGTAGGCTTATAAGAACTTCAGTTCATAATTAATAGACTATATCTATTTATTGATAATATTAATTAAGCTTTTCTAGTTGTTTCATAACTTCCTCTGCTTCAAAAGCTTTCTGGTCACTCATTTTTCTGTTGGTGGTAGATAACGTATAAGCTTCTTTCAAGAGTTTTTCATACTTAGCTTGTAATTTTTCTTTCTGTGATTTCTTTTTGAATATTCCGAACATATTTATATTTTTTAGATTAATTTCCTTTTATTCTATGCCAAAGTCGTTGCATCAAAAACTTTGCTTCTCGCTTGGTTTTAGGAACTTCAGTTGCCTGAATTCCCCCTTCCTTTTCTTTTAAGTAATAGGAGAAAGTAAAAAATGAACTACCATCTTCTCTTGGAATTAATCCAAATCGCAGATCGTTAAAATACCATTGATCCTCTTTTTGTTCTATAATATACCATCCTTCAGAAATATTGATAAGTCGTTGTACATTTAAATATTTAATTAATGCCTCTGATTTTTCACGATGTTTGGGGTACTTTTTAAATTTTAAGGGTTGCGTATCAAAAAAGGAATAATCAGTAATCAGATAATTCTCTTTTGTATCAATATTAGCATTCCATAAAATAGTATTCAAAGGTGAAGGACGCGTACTAATGGTAGTATATTCTATGCCTTGATTTTTTAATTCACTTTCAATTTTTTTATACGCTAATGATTTTAAAATAAGTGTACAAAAAAGATAGCTTGTTGATATAATCAACCCGAATGTATTAAATCGCCTTCTGAGTTTTGAAGTACGTTTACAAAAAAGAACCGTAATACAACAGAAAAGAAAAGGTAAGGTATATAAAGGGTCAATAACGAAAATAGAATTGAAAGCCATTTTTATATTAAAAGGCCAAAACAATTGAGTGCCCCATGTAGTGAAAGCATCCAACATAGGATGTGTAATCAAACTCCAAAAGAATAGCTTAGCCCAAGGTTGCCAACCAAGATTCTTACTCCGTTCTATTTTATTAACTAACCACCCCAATAGAGGTGCCATAATTACAGAAAATAAGATAGAATGACTAAATCCTCTATGTAATTCTATCGCAGTAATTGTATCTGTAAATAATCCTAGAAATACATCAAGATCAGGAATAGTTCCACCAATTGCTCCATAAAGTAAAGCTTTATTACCTATTTTCTTGCCTAAAACAGCCTCGCCGACTGCTGCTCCTAATACGACCTGAGTAAGTGAATCCAATTGTATCTACTTGTTTTAATTTTTGTTAGCATTTCTATTCAACAGAATCTAATTCCCTTACATTATCAACTATTTTTTGAAAAGCTATATTATAATTTCCCTTTTTATCCTGATAAATATAACCTATCACCTTGAATTTTGAATGCTCATAGCTATTTAAAGAAGTACTAAATTTTTTTAATGTAATTGGCTAATGGATCATTAAACTGAAAACCAGTGTTAAAGCGTTCCTTATTTAAAATCTTATATTCGGACAATGCCCAAAGTATAAATTCTTGCATAAAAGGTATATCTTTTTCAGAAACTTCAGGTTGATATTTTTTAATTAAAAGATTTAAAGGTGCTATCGAATCTAACTGTTCTCTAAAATAATTTTCATCCATATCATCTAATAATTCTACAGCATATTTAGAAGAAAACCATGATGATATAGCGTCATATGGTGATGCTTCTCCTTCCTTTTTCAATTTCTTTATTTCTGGAAATAAGGTATTGAAAATAGTTTTAATCGCATTATTGAGTAGTATTTGTGCAACCATATCTGCTCCCTCCTGTTCTCCTTCATAAACTAACTCTATCTTTCCAGTAATTGCAGAGATAGTTCCTAAAAAATCTAATACACGAACCGAGGTATTCGTTTCTTCGTTTAACAAAGATCTTCTTTCAGCAGTACTTAAAAGATTTTCAAAGATTGAGATACTCATTCGGGCACTTACACCACTTTTTAAATCTACATATTCACTTTTTCTCGCTTCAAAAACTAGTTGTTCAATTATATCTCTTGCAAGTTCTGGTACATGTATCTTGTTTTTTTGCTCTTGAAGATAGGTTGCTTCTTGTGCAGTAATTTTTTTAGCTATTTCTATAGATTTTGGGTAGTGCGTTAAAATTTGTGAACCTATACGATCTTTTAATGGCGTTACAATACTCCCTCTATTAGTGTAATCTTCAGGATTTGCTGTAAATACAAACTGAACATCTAAAGGTAAACGTAATTTAAACCCTCTAATTTGGATATCGCCCTCTTGTAGTATATTGAATAAGGATACTTGAATTCTGGCTTGCAAATCGGGAATTTCGTTAATTACAAAAATACAACGATTAGCTCTTGGAATCATCCCAAAGTGAATTACACGATCATCTGCATAATTCAGTTTTAAATTCATGGCTTTTATAGGATCTACATCGCCAATTAAGTCGGCTACAGTTACATCGGGAGTTGCTAATTTTTCAAAAAATCGTTCCTCTCTGTGTATCCAAGATATTGGTGTATCGTCTTTATGTTCAGCTATTAGTTCTTTGGCATATCTTGATAAAGGACGTAATGGATCATCATTTACTTCAGAACCTTTTACAATAGGAATATACTCATCTAGCAAAGTTATCATTAAACGTGCTAACCTTGTTTTTGCTTGACCTCGTAATCCTAGAAGATTAATGTTGTGTTTCGATAAAATAGCAGTTTCTAATTCAGGGATTACGGAATCTTCATAGCCCCATATGTTTGTAAAAACTGTTTCTTGCTGCTTTAATTTATTTATTAGATTGTTTCTTAACTCGTTTTTTATGGAAATAGATTGATATCCTGTAGCTTTTAATTCACCTAATGTATTTATATCTTGATGATTCATATTGTATATTCTAGTATAGTATCCTTTTTAAGGATATTTCTTTGTTAATAATGTATAATATTAAATTTATCGTATTCTTCTTTTTCTATTTTGTTCATAATCTTCAAAAATCATTTCCCCTAAACCTTTTAAACCAGTATAAAAGGCCTTTCCTTGATTTGCTTTTGTAAAATGCTCGATAAATTGCATTAAGTAGGGATCACTTGCAATCATAAAGGTAGTTATTGGGATATGCAATTTTCTAGCTTGTGCAGCCATATTGTAGCATTTCTCTACAATATGCTTGTCTAAGCCATTACTATTTTTATAATACGTACCATCAGCCATACGTAAACAGCTAGGTTTACCATCCGTAATCATAAAAATTTGCTTATTAGTATTTCGTTTTCTTCGCAAAATATCCAAGGCAAGTTGAAGCCCTGCAACAGTATTCGTATGGTAAGGCCCTACTTTTAAGTATGGTAAGTCCTTAACGGAAATCATCCAAGCATCGTTACCAAAAACCAAAATATCCATAGTGTCTTTAGGATAACGGGTTCTAATAAGTTCTGTTAACGCCATTGCTACCTTTTTAGCAGGAGTAATTCTGTCTTCTCCATACAATATCATGCTATGGCTAATATCAATCATTAAAACGGTACTCATTTGCGCGTTAAAATTCGTCTCTTGTACAATTAAATCCTGTTCCGTTAAGGAAAAATTACCAATACCATTGTTAATCTGCGCATTTTTTATGCTTTCAGTCATCGAAATTCGATCTAAAGAATCTCCAAAATGAAAATTTCGAAATTCACCTGTATGCTCATCTCCACTACCAATAGCTTTGGTTTTATGATTTCCAGCACCCCGTTTTTTTAATTTTCCAAAAATTTGATTTAAGGCATTTTGACGCAGTGCTTGTTCTGTTTTAGAAGTAATTTTATTTTTTGAACTTCCAGTACCATCTTCCAATTCTTCTTTTATGTAGCCTTTATTTTTTAGATCTTCTAAAAAGTCATCAAGTGTATATTCAGGAGTAGTTAAACTATATTCTACATCCAATTGTTTTAGCCATTCAAAAGCCTCATCAAAATCTCCTGAAGTATAGGTTAATAATTCTTTGAAAATATCAAAGAGTTTATCGAAAAGTGGGATTTCTTTTTCCTTGAATTTTTTAAAACGTAACCCTTTGTTAAACTGTTTAGCCATACCATAAAAATACGGATATTTGTATTTTTATGCCAATTATATCATAGATTACTGTTATTTGTAACGTTTATAAATACAAATAACCTATGGATATATATTTTAGAGTAAAAGGAGTAATAAATTCCAAACAATCCTATTTTACATATAGAAATATTTGGAATTTATTTTTTAAATCCGCTATCGTATTTACATAAGTTCTCTTCCTTTTAAATATTTTATGTTTAGAAAATAATAAATTACTATTCTTTGAACGTTGTTTTCTCAAACAAATCAGTCACTATATGTTGAAGAGAATCTGGTGTAACCTTTCTAAAATATCCTATTAAATCATGAGTAGTTGCATATCTTTTTGTAGTTATTTTCAATTTACCATTGATGGTATTCCAATCATTCAAAAAGCTCTTCAGCGCTTTATTTACTTGCTCCTCTCCTACTATTTTTTGAAATTGATACATATTGATTGTTCCTTTAGCATAATATACATACTCTTGATTTTCTACCAATGCCAATGAAGGTTCTTCGACTGCTTCTCTATCTTTTCCTTTTTTATAAATCTCTTTTTGAGTTTCTAAAAACTGAAGTAGTTTTTCTTCTGAATACTTCTGTTTTAAAACCATCATAGCAGCATATTGTGATAATGTTTCTAAAATAAAGTTTCTGCCTTTTACATTTGCTGCTTCAACCTGCATACCAAACCATTGGTGGGCAATTTCATGTGCTGTTACGTAAAATGCCATATCCACATCTTTTTTATCATCAATATTTAAAACAAAGCCTATAGATTCTGAAAATGGAATGGTTCCTGGAAATGATTGCGCAAATTGAGCATAATTTGGAAACTCCATAATACGTAGTTGCTTATATTGATAAGGACTGAAATTTTTGGTATAATACTCTAAAGAAACTTTCATTGAAGTCATCATACGTTCAATGTTATAGCTATGCTCTTTATGATAATAAATTTCAAGATCAACTGGCTTATTATTCATAGAATCTTTACTAGAAATCCATGTGTCTTTTTCAATTTCATATACTGCCGAAACAATGGAGAAAAAATTGATTATGGGAATTTCCATTTTATAATGAAAGTAGTTGCGATGATTTTTTGTCCATTTTTTTAATAAATTCCCAGGTACTAATGCTGTTTGATTTTTTGAAGTACCAATAATCATTTCAAAATTAATTCCATCAGAGTCACTACCTGACCTAGCATTTACTAATTCATTAGTATTATCTCTATCAGATTTATTATTTCTTAATGGTAGTTTATTTTCTTCACGTTCATCAGCATTTCTTAATTCATATTTTCTATTATATCCAATTGTAGGTAGATCAGAATTGTTAAAAAATGTTCCGTTGTTGTTGATGTTTACATTAGAGTTTCCTAATTCAAATCCTTTTGTAGTAAAACGTTGCTTGAAATACATTTTTACAGAATCACCTGGTTTTAATGTTTTTGTAAGGTTGAAAATTAAATAGTCAAATTTTTCGTATTGATGATTAATAGTGAATCCGCCTTCAAAAGAAATACTATGCAACGTAACGTTTTCTTCTATGAGTTTTTGAATGTGAATTGATGTAATATCTACAGTATTTGTGTTTTTCAATATATATGAGCCTTCTACTAGGTAATTTCGCATTGAAGGATAAAGTTCTAATTGAAGGTTTACATCTACAATTTTTGGCTGTGGTATATATTCAAACTGCTTTAGTTCTTTTTCATAAGCTACTCTATATGCGGTGGTTTCAGAATCACTCCAGTGTTTATTTAAAATATTTGTATTGTAAAATACAAAGCTTCCAATAGTTATAAATGCTAAAAAAACTAAGCATGCGAATTTGAAAAATGGTTTGCTTACTCTGTATTTACTAGCTTTTATTCGTTTTATAAAGTTGGTTTCTGTACCTCTAACATGTACTGAAGAAGCAATGATTAGTAGTAGTAGTCCGAATAGCAACCAATAAGATTTAATAATGAGGTATGGTTTTAAAAAATGACCATATCCATTCATAGCTGAATATGTTTTTAATGAACTACCTCCAAAGAAATACAAATCGTGATCAAAACCAAATAACCCAAAAGCAATATTGGAAATGAAGAATATAATTACAAATAAAATACCAACAAATTTATTATTTATTACCGATTGAATAAAAAATGCTACACATGTGTATAACGCTAAAAAAGGTAAAATTTCTAGAAAAAAACCATAAAAATAAACTTGAAACTCGTACTTATAATATCCACTTATTGTTTGAAATATAATCCCTGAACTTATTAAGGCTATCATTAATACCACGTAAACTAAATTTAATCCAACATACTTGCCCAATAAGTTAATAAAGCTAGACATTGGTGTGGCATCATAAATTATATGTAGTTTAGCACTTCTTTCTTTCCAAATCAATTCTCCCGAATAAAATACTAAAAGAATAATGAAGAAATAAATGGATGTTTCTTTAAGTTCATCAACAATAAAATAAGTTACAGGATAACTATCTACTCCATATACGGTTCCAAGATTTACTGAGTTTATAAGAATTATAATCATACCACAAATAACAATTCCCCAAAATGATGATTGTTTGCAAATACTTATAAAATAAAACCAGGAAAATTGTTTTAATTGTATACATTTTGCTAATAAACCATATTCTTTTTTAGCATTAGGTATTACAATGTCTACATTTTCATTACTTCCTTTAACGGCTAATGTTTTTACTTGTTTTTTTCTTGATTTCTTTTCTTTAACTACATGAAAATTAAACTTTTTATAACCATATGTCAACGCTATGAAGCCTAGAAATAGCCAAAACAATTTATTATACATAAGTGCTCCCCAAAATGGAAGGTATTGTGTACTCTTTTCTAAAGTAGACCATGATTGTGTAATAAAAGTGGTAGTAGTTAATGAAAATGGATCTAAAATGGCTTGCCAAAACGGATTAGTAATTGCTTTGGTTAGCATAAATACTACAAACAAAATGATACCTTGTGTGTAAACAACAATTAAGTTCCTACTTAAAGCACCAGTAACAAAAAATAAAGATGCTCCAAAAAATAAGGTTGGCAAGGTTATTATTAAAAATGTCTTTAAATATACAATTACATTAAATTTTAACAGGCTATCTGGGCTATGCCATGGCATAAATTCACCTATTATCATTCCGAATAAAACACCTGAAAACACAAATAGTAAAACAGTAAAAGATCCTAAAAATCGACCTACTAAATAATCTTTTTTATTGATAGGAGTAGAAAACAGTAAAGACTCTATATTATACTCAAAATCTCTTAATACAGATACGCCCATAATCATTGAGGCAAGAATCATAAATATTCCAGTAATAGCACCCATAGTTTTTGCTATAACTATGGGTGAGTTTTTCTTCATTAATCCCATTTCTGAACCTTGGAAAATAAAATCTACACCAACAATTGAAAATAGAAATAGAAATAAGAAAAACACATAGGTATCTGGACGTTTAATTCGATATTGTATTTCGAACTTAAAAATATTGTACCACATAATTAGTTAGAATTAGAGTTAGTATTACTAAATATTTTAGAAAAGTATACATCTTCTAGTTCTGCATTGGTTAGAGAAAATCCACCTCCCGGATTCTTATCGCTTAATATATGAATAGTTGGCTTTCCTAGAAATAGCTTTTCACTAATTACCTTATAATTTTCTTTGTAAATTTTTAATTCTTCTTTTTCAATTGTTTTCTTATAAACTTTATCTTTTAAACTCTCTAGTATTTCAAGTGGCTGCCCCTTTAAACAAACTTTACCTTGATTAATAATTGCCATGTTTGTACAGAGCTCTTTAACATCATCAACTATATGTGTAGATAAGATAACTACAGTATGTTCACCTAACTCACTCAAAACATTGTAAAATCGATTTCGTTCTAAAGGATCTAATCCTGCTGTAGGTTCATCTACAATGAGTAACTTCGGGTTATTAAGTAACGCTTGTGCAATACCAAAACGTTGCTTCATACCTCCAGAATAGCCTTTAAGGTTTTGTTTTCTTACATCGTATAGATTAGTTTTATACAAAAGTGCTTTTACTAGTTCATTACGTTCACTTTTATTTGTAATTCCTTTTAATACAGCAAAATGATTAAGCAATACTTCTGCAGATATTTTAGGATATAAACCAAATTGTTGTGGCAAATAGCCTAACACTTGTCGTAATTCATTTTTTTGTTTTAATACATCAATATCACCAAGAGTAATAGTTCCAGTATCTGCTTCTTGTAATGCAGCAATAGTTCTCATTAAAGTAGATTTTCCAGCTCCATTTGGACCTAACAAGCCAAACATGCCTTTAGGTATGTTTAATGAAATGTTTTGTAATGCTTTAATTCCATTAGAATAGGTTTTTGATAAATTATCAATAATAAGTTCCATACTGTTTTTTGATTAATTATTTAACGCAAACCTATAAGCTATTCCTAATACGAAAAAGGAAATGGGACACACCTCTTGTTAAGTGTGACGCAAACACTTTTGGAAAGTATAAACGTATTTCATCACTACTAAATAAGTATTTACCCCTTTCTAACCATTATTTATCAACTAATTTGTAGGAGGAGGTTTATTTATTTAATATTGACATATGAAGTTGAAAATATCTGATAGAAAAAGGAAAATTCTAAACCGATTTTATAAAATTACACTTGTAATTGTAGGTTTTATCCTTGTAATTTTTAATGACACTTTTGGTAAAATTGAAGGATTTGTAGAGTTTATTGCTTTATACTTCATTATTTTATTTATCACAATTGCACATTGGATTTTTAAACAAATTAAATCCATTATTAAATTAAAGAATGAAAAAGAAAAAACAGAATTACTACATTTAAAAAGTCAGGTTAATCCACATTTTTTCTTTAATACCCTCAATAATTTATATGGATTAATGAAAAAAGGTTCTAAAGAAAGGGATATGGTACTCAAATTATCTGATATGATGCGATATAGTATTTATGAGGGAGGAAAAGATTGGGTAACCCTCAAACAAGAAATAGATTATTTAAAAAACTATATTGAACTTCAAGAAATTCGTTACCATAAAAAGTCTGATATTCAATTTAATTCTGAAATTGGAAATCCTCAAGCTAAAATTATGCCTTTGTTGTTTATTATTTTAGTAGAGAATGCTTTTAAGCATGGATTAGAAAATTTAGAAAAAGATGCTTATATCCATATTTATTTAACCGAAAATAATAATAAAGTAAGTTTTGACATTGAAAATAATTTTGAATTACATCAGAAACCTAATCATCAAGGAATTGGTTTAAAAAATTTACAAAGAAGATTAGAATTGATATATCCCAAAAAGCATACACTTGTTTTAAGTGAAAATACTAATACTTATAAAGTTACACTATCTTTAAAGATAAAATAATGAGATACTTAATTATTGATGATGAACATATAGCCCATAAGATTATAATGGAATATTGTGAAATGTTACCGCATATGAAGCTGCAAAAAAACTGTTATAGTGCTTTAGAAGCTTTGAAATATTTAAACACTCATCAAGTTGATTTAATTTTTTTAGATATAAATATGCCAAAGTTAAAAGGATTTGATTTTTTAAAAACGCTTACAGCCCCACCTAAGGTTATAGTTACTACAGCTTATAGTGAGTTTGCAATAGAAGGCTATGAACTTAATGTTATAGATTATCTTTTAAAACCATTTAGTTTTGAACGTTTTTTAAAAGCTGTAAACAAAATAAATGACTCAAATACTGTTTCAAAAAGCACTAGTATTGATGAAAATACCTCAGAAATAAAGCGTATTTTTTTGCGTCAGAATAAGTCGTATATACAAATAGAAATAGACACTATTTTATTTATAGAAGCTTCAGGAAATTATACTAAAATTGTTTTAATAAATGAAATCATTACCATAAGAGAAAAAATATCTGATGTCTTAGAAACATTACCTTCAGACAATTTTTTACAAGTGCACAAATCATTTGCGATAGCTATAAAATATATTAATAAAATTGATGGGAATAGAATACACATTCGAGAACATACAATTCCTATTGGGAAATTATACAAAGTCAATCTTATTAAAATTTTAAATTAGAGATCTAAATATTATACTTTTTTTATCAAAAAAAACTTAATTTTCAGATAAATTAGAATAGCTTCTTTAAATGTTGTTTTTTAATAATACAATCTAAAATCAAGTAACTTACAAAGTTTATAATGTCTTTGATATAATTCTTCTACAATAGCTAACATATTCTCGTCTTTTTTAAACAAGTTAAAGAATACTTTATCAAGATCTGAGCTAGTAATTCCATTAAATTCATTTCCGTAGCCAGAAATTCCTTTAGCTCCAGTGATATCTAAAAAATACTGAGCTTCTTCTTCGTCTAAATCTAATACTTTGGCATTTGAAAAATGCAAAATCTTTCCATTTAACCTACCTTCAAAAATTTCTGCAATCTCCTGTAAACTATAATAGTAGTCATTTAAACAAATACTGTTTGCTTCACCTGTTATAACTAAGTATATTATTTCATAGTCTTTAAAATTATGATCATCCAAAACCAATGTATTTAAGCTAACTTCTAGCCCTTCAATAGTGTCGCAAGTTTTGTAAATACTTGCTACTCCATATTGCATGGTTAATTGTTCTAACTTTTTTTGTGTTTCGGTAAACGTCTCCATTTCTATATCATCAACCGCTTCTAAACAGAATATAAAATAGTCTGTATTAGTAAATTGTTCTTGGTATAATTGTGGTGTTTTCTCTAACAAATTTCAGGATTTATTCAAACTATTTTAAAGCACAAAAATAATATAACTCTTTTATTTTTTTTAGTATTTTGTGTAAAATTCAGGAAACATTCTAACAAATCATGTGTACTTTTAATTAGATTTATACTTAAATTTGTAACTGTTTACTTTAAACACTGGAGTAGTATTTATAATACTCATTTTTATAATCAAATACATTATTTACCTAATTATGCCTTTTAAAAAACTTGATGTTAATATAAAAGAGAAATTATCAGAATTAGATTTTGATACCCCTACTCCTTTTCAAATTAAAAGTATTCCAGTAATAAAAAGTGGTAAAAATTTATTTTGTGTTGCTCCTAAAAATAGTGGTAAAACAACAGCGTTGATTCTTACAACAATGCAAAAATTAAAATGTAAAGAAGTAGGTGTTGCACCTAGAGCTGTTACCCTTGTGGAGAATAATGAAAAAGCATTAGAATTATACAATGCTTTTTTAAAGTTTACAAAAAGTACTTCATTACGTGTTTATGTTTGTGATGAAAGAGAGCATATAGATTTACTTAAATCAGAAATATTTGAAGGAGTAGATATTTTAATTACTACTCCTAAAACTATGAACAAACTATTGTTATTAGAGGGAGTAAATACTACACAATTAAAAATAGTTAGTTTTGATGATGCTGAATATTTAGCTAACAAGTCTGTAATTTCTGATGTATTATCTATTACTCAAAGTATTCATAAATGTCAATATGTTATTTATTTAGAAAAAATGAATACCACGATACAAAATTTAGACAATTATTTTATGCTTTACCCTGCAAATATTTCTGTAAAGTAATTATTATAAAGCTTAGAAATTACATACTTTTTTTAATAGTACGTAAACACAAAATAAAGTTGTAAATTTTCATATATCGTAGTAAGTTAAACTAATTAAATTTAAAGAGTTCATATAAACATTATAGGGGCAATAGAAGTTAGTATAAACAAGTAATCGAATACCACTTCTTCTCAAATACAGGATGCTACTTATTTAGTAATTCTTTTTTGTATAAATATTTTACGATTTTTCTAAATAATACCTTACTTTATACTTACAAGGACCGCTTCTACATTTACTACTAACTTAATTAGACTCTCAAAAAACATCATAAACAAATTTAGATTATAAACTTCAAGTTTTAAAATGGAGCAAAAGTATCTTTAGGACTGTCTGGTAAGCTCCAACGTTGGTGAGAACTAATTTTTTCTTTTTTAATTTCTGTAAATACTGAGTTATCAACACTACCGTAGCTACTTACTCCTCCACGGGGAATTTGCATACGGTTTCCATATAGCCACACGACCAAGTTACTTCGCTGACCACTGATGATTGGATGTGTTGCGTGTGCGATGTTACCACTATGAATTATTGCTTTACCTGGTTCAAAAACAGTTTGTACAGTTTTTCTTGAAATCTTATCATAGAAATCAACTTGTGAGCCTTTAAATTTTTCATCAGGTAAATTAATATTTATATTCAAAGTAGCTGCTGAAGCGTCAGTGTGTGCATGCAAATCTTTATCTTTCTCAGGGTTGTACTGAATTGAAAAACCAAATGTTTGGTTATCATAACCGTAAGTACCAAGTAGTAAACGAGCAATCGGACGCATATAGCGGTTCATTATATCATTATAAAAAACTTGGAAATTAGGTGCAGCTAAGTACCCATCCGAGCGTGGGTCAAGCATAATACCATAACGATTTAATTGAATACCATATGGTGGTCGAACAGGAATTTTCGAAGATACTATAGCTTCTAAATAATTTCGGAATTCTGTTAAGCGTTCAACGTCAAAAAACTGTGTAGAATAAACCCCAGGAATAATTTCTTTCCATAAATCAGCTACAGCATTTTCTTTTTCTGGGTTTTTCCATGCTTCATTAATAACTTGTCGCAAGTTTGAGTCAAGTAGCATTTCATCAGGAATTAGTAAATTTTCTTTATTTTCGATTTCCCATTCTGCCCATGCATTTTCTAATAACTTCCGATTACTATTCCAAAAATAAGATACAGACGACTTTCGTTGTAGTGAAGCTTCACGAGAAGGTAAAGTAAGCGCACGAGCTTGTGCGAGTGCATTATTATGTGTCATTTTTCTTTATTTAAATGTTTTTATTAAAAACGAATGCTTTTACTTACTATAAAAACATCCGTTTTTACTATTAATTAATCTTAGTTGCCAATAGTTATTCTCTTTGAATTTCTTGTAAATCAATTAACATGTTTTCCCAGTTTTTCTGATTATTGTGATCAAATTGTGCTCCATTTTCATCAGCGATTGTAAAACGTTTGATTGCAGGTGTTTTACTAGTAGCTTGAAATAATTGATAGGCCTCTTCTTTTAAAGCTTCAGAAATTGGCAAATCGATAGAAGCATAAACTGCACGTTTACAAGCTTCGATAGATGCTGCTGGAAATTTAGAGATTCGTTCTGCTAATGCATCTACATATACACCAATTTCATTAGCATCTAATGCTTTGTTAATAGTACCAAATTTTTCTGCCTCATCAGCATCCCAATCTCTTGCTCCTAAAATAATTTCGAGAGCTTTTCCTAAACCAGTTTGTCTTGCCATACGTGATGCTCCACCACCACAAGGTAAAATACCCATACCTACTTCCATTTGCATGAATTTTGCTTTACCACGAGCTGCAAAACGCATATCTAAAGCTAAAGCCATTTCATGCCCACCACCACGAGCAAAACCTTCAATTTTTGCTATAGTTGCTTGTGGTACATTACTTAATCGTTCTAGTACAGATTGTAAATCAAGTAGTTTAACTTCATTTCTTGGCACTGCTTCTTCTGACATATCTCTTAACAAGTTGGTATCATAATGACAAACCCAATAACCAGGATTTGATGATTGAAATACAACTACTTTAACACTTCTATCTCGTTCTAATCGAAGACATAAACTGCTTAAGTCTGCTAACATTTCTTGACCTTGCACATTAACAGGCCCAAAATTAATATCTACAGTTAATATTCCTCCTTTTTGTTCTGTATTAAATGTTTGAAAATTTTTGTAATCCATTGTATTTATAGTTAAAAATTAATTATTAATTGCTGCAAATGTGTGTTGTTTTATTTTACCTTTTTCAATGATATAAGTATCGGTTGCTAGTTGTATATCTAAATGTTGATTTTTTCCATTCCAAACGAAATAAACTACATTATCATTGGTTTCTTGTTTGATAGTATTAAATTGAAAACCTTCAAAATTTGGTAAGAATTCTTTATAAAAACTGAAAATTTCTTCTTTTCCTTTATAGGTATTTTCTGGCGTAATAAAAATCGCATCATGCGAATAATCCTCCATTACCTTTGAAGGATATAACATATTTACAGCCATCATATGTGCTTCAAAAACTTCTTGTGAATTTTTCATTATAACTATTGTTTAAAAATTATAATGCAAATTTACTTTGAGTATAGTGTTAAGGTTTAGTAAGAAAAAATGAGGATTTAGTAAAAAAAGAGGAACCTAAAATTAATCGATAATTTTCAAGCTTTTTTTATAAGTTTTAGCAGTGATTCCTTTATAAGTTATAAATGTTTTATCAAGATGACTACTATCAGTAAAACCTAATTCTTGGGCAATTTCGGTAATTGTTAAATCGGTATGTTTTAAGCGTGTTTCAGCTAGTTTTAATTTGTAATTAAGAATGTATTTTTTTAGACCAACATTCATTTTACTTTTAAAATATTGACTAATATAATTTTCTGAAAAATGAAATTGATTTGCTAATTCCTTTTTTGTAAGTTTTTCTGGGTTGTGAATATTATAATTTATATAATTAATAATATCTTGAATTTTAGAATTAGATTTTTTTGAAGAAATAAAATTTACATTTCTAGAAATAATATGTAAAATCGTATGTAAAGTAGATTTTAATACAACTTCATTCTTCAATTTTTCATCATTGTATTCGTTACACAACACAGTAAACAACAAATTCAAACTACTTTTATCTGTTTTAAATTGTATATTTAAATGTGATGTTCTGTCAGAATTATGTAGGATTGTTTCTATTCTTCTGAACCAATCTTTTCGTTGTACTTCATTTTCATTTAAACTAAAAGTACTAAAAAAATTATTTAGAAATTTTATAGCAGAAACTGTAGTTCGTGTTTCAATTTCTAAATTATATTGATCATTAGGAATTAAAATGAATAGTTCATTGTCGTTATACTTTACTCTATGATTATTGATTATAATTGTTCCTGAACCCTTTTCTATATGTAAAATTTCAAAAAAACGTATAGGTGTGTATTGACAAAAGTCCAACGATGTTGCCTGTTCAAATTTTTGAATTACGATATTTTCAAATATAGTTCTTGACATTAATTAATTTTTAAATCCCCATTGGTGCGTATATAGATAATAATCTCTCTTTCTGTACTATTCAAAACTGTATGTATCGATTTGTCTGTTGAACCAAAATAACTTCCTGCATCCAAAACTTTTATTTCTTGACTTTGAGGTATCTTATAATTTATCAGGCCTTTAATTACAACTGAATGTAAAACCGTTCCATTTGTTTCTATTGTTCCATTATATCTTTTTGGAAGCTTTATAAAAAGACTCTTTAAGCCATTATCTTTATTCCCTAAAAGAAAACTAATTTCTGCTTTACTATTTGAAGCAACCCAATTTGTTTTATCGCTATTCAGCCAAACTAAGTTAGAAGTATCTATATTTACAGGTCTTTCGCCATTATCAAAGGCTTCGCTCGTTGGTTTTACAAGATATGGACCATGGTCAATTTCTACTAATGCGATGTTTTCTTTTCCTTTGGCTGAAGTAATATGTGATTCGCCTTCTGGTTGTGTCCAAAAGCTACCAGGTGTCATCCACATATTTTTAGCATTTTTATCATCATTATGTATGAACCCATTGATAACCACTGCTCGATAAGTGACATTATGAATATGAGGTGGCGAAGAAAAACCGTCAACAAATTTCGCTAAAAAACCAGTTGATACTTCTCCTTTTCTATCTCCCCAAATGGTACCAGCTTGTGGACTTTGGTCTCCTCTTGCTGGATTTAGTACTTCCCATTCTATTTCAGATGATAAAAGGACTTTATTTGTAGGTATAATACTTATTGGTTCTTCTTTCTTTTCTCTTGATTTACACATGATTAATGTAAATACCAACATGAATAATATTACTGTTTTTTTCATAAATCAATTAGTTATTTATAATATCTTCAGTTTTTGTTATTAATGCTAAAATTAAATTTTCATCATAAGCATCTGGATGAGCAGGAGCAAAAAAACCTTTTGGATTTCCTTTATCATTATCAAAATATTTACCTGTACTATTTTTGTATTCTTCAGAAACTGCTAAATCATAAATTATATCTGATCCTTTTGTTGCTGAGGACCAATGTTGTCCATAAGCTTCATTTGCCATTTTAGTATTTAATAAAGAACCTGGATTAACAGCGATTGTCATTATTTTTGAATTTGTTTTAGCAAAGTAAAAACTCCACATAGTTAATGCTAGTTTACTTTGAGAATAAGCCTCACTACTATTTTGAATGTCCATACCCGCTAAAGCTTCATCAGTAACATGTGATTGTGCTGCTGAACTTAGATTAATAATTCTTGGCGCTTCAGATTTTTTTATAATTGGAAGAATAGTATTGGTTAAAAGATAAGGAGCAAAATAATTAACAACTAATCTAATATCAAAATTTTTGAAATTACTAGTTGCTGTAGTTTTAAAAATACCCGCATTATTAATTAAGATATCTAATTTAGGAATTTCATTATTAATATGCTTCGCCATGTGTTTAACATCATCTAAATTTGAAAAATCAGAAGTAAAACCACCTATGTTTTTATTTCCTGAAACTTCTTTTATTTCTAGGATTGTACGTTGTAATTTTTCTTTATTCCTTCCATGAATATATATTGTATGACCATCTTTTGCAAATTGAATAGCAGTAAGTTTCCCTATTCCATCTGTACTCCCTGTAATTAAAATGGTTTTATTCATGATATTTCTTATTAAACACTTTAAGTGAATATGTCTTAGTTTTTATTTATAAGGTACAAATATACCTAGATGACTCATGGATTTTCCAGTAAAAATTAATGTAGTTTCAGTAAAAAACAAGGATTTAATTAATCATAATAAGATGTTTCCCCCTTTGTTAAACTATAAAATGTAATAACACTTATTCAAAGATTAAAATATTCTGTATACAGAATATTTACTATTCTATTTTAAGAAAAAAGATTTTAATTTGATAACTGATTCTTTAAAAAACCTTTTTTTACTTGTTCATTAACTATTATGCTTTTAAACATTTTAACCTTTATTTTTTCTTTATTCGCCTTTATAAAAATATACTCAACAATACTGAAATCATCTATGAATAGATCAAGTATATTAATACATTTAAATCCTAATTCGTCTTTCGGTAATTTAAATTGATTAGATAGATGATTAACTAGGACTTCAAAAATTTTTGGATGATTATTTTCAAAATAGTGAATTGCATTTATCTGTTTTTTATTCATAGAATGTAAAAAACTTACAACTATATTATTAGCATACATATTACAATACCCATCTGTCTCTTTATCAATAAATATAGTATCTCCATTATCGTTTAGCTGCCTAAAACCTATTTGTAGATGCTATATAAATATAGCAATCATAATCTCTAGTTTGCATTATATATTTAATTTGTAAATACTAAATATACTAATAACACGCTAATTATAAAGCTTCAAAAGTCTCTTTAATTCAAATTATCAAATGCTATATATCAAATATCTTTTTTAACAATTTAGTAGTTAATATCTTTAATTTTGAAAACATGTATTACCTTTTGCTAAAGTTTTATAAAATATAATGAACTTTGAAACTAATAAATTCAATTAAAAAATTAATTTAGCCGATGAATGAAGTTAGCTCAAATTAAAAATTACCTCAAAGAACCTTACCCCTATTATTATGAAAAAAGTGATAGGTTACTTTTATTATTGTTATTTATTTCTATTTTAAGTTTTCTATTTTCATATTTTTTTGAACCTTTTGTTGTTAATGTCAATGAACATAAAATAAGTTATTTTTGGATATTGCTTATCCATGCATTTACGCCTTTTCCAATTGCTTACTTATATTTCATTCTATTAAATAACTCAAAAAAAGATACTGAAATATGGACATTAGGAAAAGAAATATTCCATCTTTCAATGATTCTATTGGTTATTGGTATTACTAGTTTTTTAATACGTGATTTAATTTATACCAATCCAGATAATTGGTCTTTTAAATATTTTTGGGAAGAAATTAGAAACACGTTTTTAATAGGTATTCTTTTATTAGTAGTTGTACTGCCAATTAATTTAGAGCGTTTAATAAATAAACATAAGGCAAGTTTAAAAGAAATAACACCTATTAATTTTGACTCTACCTCTCATAATTTAATAATTTCTATAAAAAACAGTATGTCTGAAGACTGTTTTGAACTTAAAATTAAAGATTTTCTCTTTGCAAAAGTAGAAAGTAATTATACAGAAGTTTATACATTTTCAACTAACAAAATTCATAAAACATTAATTCGTGTAACTCTAAAAGATCTTGAAGAACAATTAAAATTAGTTTCTCATAATATCTTTAAAACGCATCGCTCTTATTTGGTTAATTTAAATAAAATTAATTCAATTTCAGGAAATGCTCAAGGTTATGAATTAGTTTTAAAAAACAGCTCTCTAAAAGTACCTGTATCACGTTCTAATATTACTAAATTTAATACCGCTTACTCTAAAGTTTAAGATAATATCTCTTGTATTTCGTCACTTTAGCTTGTTATATATCACAATTCAATTAAAGGCCTTCAATTTGTTTTTATGTTTGCTCAATAAACAAAAAACTTATTATTTTGATTGATAAAAAACGTCGATATGATTTAGATTGGTTACGTGTAATAGCTATACTTGCTGTATATTTTCATCATGTTGGAATGCCTTTTAATGGTGATGATTTTCATATTATGAATTCTGAATCTAGCAAATTACTGGATGATATAATGGTGCTTTTTGAACAGTTTAGATTACCGCTATTGTTTTTAATTTCTGGTACAGGAACTATGTTTGCTTTTTCAAAAAGAACGTGGTTAGAATTTATTAAAGAACGAAGTAAACGTTTAATAATTCCTCTTATTTTTGGAACTCTTTTTATTGTTCCTCCACAAACATATTTTCAATATATAAATAAATATAGTTCATATATTGAAGTATATAAAAATGGAGATTTTGAAACAAATCATTTATGGTTTATTGAGAATTTATTTATTTTATCTATTATACTAATTCCTTTGATTTTGTTTTTGAAGTCAACTAGATCTGATAAATTAATTTCTTTATTTGACAAAGTTTCAGCTAATAAATATGGAATCTTAGTAACTGGATTACCTTTACTTATAATTACAATTTTACTAAAAAAAATATATCCATCCGATTCAAAAGATATTACAAATCTTTCTTCTACTTTTTATTATGGTTATTTTTTTATTTCAGGAATGATTTTTACTTCTTCAAAAAAAAGTTGGAGTTACTTAATAGCACATCGGAAATTCAATTTAACCTCTTTTATTATTAGCTTTATACTATTTTATGGGTATTATTTATTGCCAAGTGAATATATATCACCCTATTTATCAATAAGTAACAGGTGGAGTTTATGGTATTTAGTTTGTACTATGTTAAGTTGGACTTTTGTAACAACACTACTTGGTTATGGACAAGTTTTGTTTAACAAAAAAAGTATCCTTCTTTATAAGTGTAATGAAGCTATATATCCTTTTTATATTTTACACCAAACCATAATTATAATAGTAGGATACTATATTATTTCGCTTGACTTTAGTATTTTGTCAAAAATATTCTTGTTGATTCTTACATCTTTTCCATTAACTATACTAATCTATAGAATTTTTATATACCCTTTTAAAATAACAAGATTCGTATTTGGGATGAAAAGTAAAAGTTAGATTAAAATTTTAGTACTAAAATTTAATTTTAAAAGCATCAAACAGGTGACTCAATGTCCAAGCAGGACCAATCATTAAAAATTGAATATCTTTCAAAAATGAAGGTTTTTTACCTTCGTGATTGTGCCCAATAAATTGAGCGATCCATGAAAGTACAAAGATAATTAGCATTATACTCCATAGAGGTAATAAATCAGCTTTTACTATTAGGTTAATCCCTAAAAGAACAAGTATTGAAAAGAATAACATTCCTAAAAAGAGAATAAATGATAACCTTAAATAATACATTAGTCCGAATAAAACTATTAGTGTTCCAAAATTTATATACGATATTAACTGTTTAGGAAATAAATTGGTAATACTATTAGGAACTGGTATACTTGCTAGTAATCCTATGATGCTAAAAAAAATTAGAGGCACACATACGTAATGTATTTTCTTATTAAATGTAGTTTGATGGCTTACAGCATATTCTTCTAATAATGATTCAATTTTTCTCATGGTTTTGTCTAATTATTTTTTTGAGGTACAAATTTTTTTAATTCTAAATATTCATTCATACCCTTATTTGTAAGGTAAGGCATAAGAATATTCCATAACATTTGCATCGAATGACCTTTATTTACTTTATATTTTTTGGAAGCTATTACTTGTTTTTGTGATTGCCAAAAGGTGCTGATCATCCATATAGAATAAATAACTTTATCGTAATCAATATTATCATTTTCAGGCTTCAGCCTACCTGATTCAATATAGTAATCGATTAATTTGCGTCCCTCTTTAAAGCGCACTAAATTTGAGACTTGATATGCTTTTGAAATAGTTGTATATGTTTTCAATATATGTACTACATCACTAAAAAAAAATAGGTAACGTTCTTGTAAATTATCAAATTTCAGCATCATTTCTTCAAAATGAAAAAGAGTGATATAACAATTTTTTGGAAGGATATAGTTTAAGGTTTCGTTGTACATTTCATTATAAATAACTTCTAGTAAAGCCGCTTTATCTTTATAATGATATCTAAGATTCCCCGCACTAATTCCTATTGAATCAGCTATTTGTTTCATTGAAACTGTTGATACACCTTGTTGGTTAAACAGTTCAATAGCAGTTAATTTGATTTTATTTTTCAAAAACATAGTATTGAAATCACATTCAAATATAGCTACATTTTACTAAATAAAAACAAAAATTAGTAAACACTTACTAATTTTACAATTTAATTATTATGCTTCACTAAGAAACAGGAACGAATGAGTAATATAGATTTAGTATATATGATCAATTAAAAAAGGCTATCAAAATAAATTTAATAACCTTTATAATACTTTAAACTCTAGATTAATTAGTCATATTTATCACTAATTAATGATATTTATTTCCAGGTGATAATATCTTTAAGATCTCTTCTAGACTTATCATGTGCTGGAGCAGTTTTTCTATAACCAAAAGCAACCATAAATGATAAACCATATTTATCAGTATCTATTTCAAACTTTTCTTTTAAAAGTTGCTCTGCTTTTTCTTGGTGAAATCCTTCTATAGGACAACTATCTATACCTACTAATGCTGCAGAAGTCATCATATTAGCTAAGGCAATATAAGTTTGCTTTGATGACCAATCAAATAATTTCTTGTCGGTATCTAAATTAAAATCTCGTTCCTGAAATTCTCTATAAAATTTCGAATACATTTCAATAACATCTTCAGGAAGCTGTTTAATATCTTTCATCATGTGCATAATATACTCTGAATCATGTTTTACCATAGGCGTTTTCATGCTTAATCCTAATATAAAATGACTGGCTGTATCCAACTTTAATGGCGCTCCCCATGCAACTGGTTTCAATAATTCACGTAGCTCTTTATCTTGTACCACTACAAAATGCCAAGGTTCAAAACCAAATGAGCTAGGTGATAAATTGGCTGTTTTAAGAATAAAATCTATATCTTCTTTCGATACAGTTTTTATATTATCAAATTCTTTTGTTGCATGTCTATATTTAAATGCATTTAAAATGTCATCTTTAGCTATACTAGGTTTTATTGTACTCATAATCATTTAATTTTATTATTATTATTAGCTTACTATCAAAAGTATAGTGACAAAAATATAGATAGTTCATTAACTATACAATAACGGTCAAAAATGATAGTATACACAAAAACTCACAAAACACTAATTAACAATCAATTAAAACACAAATAATCTACTATACTTTGTATAGTTAAAATATTAAATATAGTTTGATATATTTGTAATTGTAAAAGCAAAATTTATGGAAATAAAACATAAAAAATGTCTTATAAAGTATAATGATAAGTTATTTTCATGTACTACAAGTATTGCAATGGAATTAATTGGAGGTAAATGGAAAAGTGTAATTTTAATTTACTTAATTGATGGTAAAAAACGTTATAATGAGCTTTATAAATTAATTTCAACTATAACTGAACGTACTTTAAGTTTGCAATTAAAACAGCTAGAAAAAGATGGATTAATATCTCGTAAAGTTTATACAAAGAAGCCACCTTTAAAAGTAGAATATGCCCTAACATCCTTTGGCAAAAGTTTAACTCCAGTATTAACTTCGATAGCAAATTGGGGTAAGATTGTTGCTAATGAAAAGGGAGAAATTATTGAATAAATTTTAGTTAACTACTTTTACCCACTCTAATTACTCGTTATAAAATACTTGTTGTCAGTATTTTATAATTTTCATATATTTTCACTTCATTAAAATATGATTTATGGCACTTTCAAAATCACCTTTTAAACATGTAGTAGTTATGATGTTCGAAAACCGTTCATTTGATAGCATGTTGGGATTTCTTTATAAAAATAATATTTCACCATTAACAAAACAACCTTTTGAAGGTTTAACAGGAAAAGAAACAAACCCAGATAGAAATGGAGATGCTGTAAAGGTTTTTAAAATTGACCCTACTGATCCTTATGCCTATTTTATGCCTAAAAAAGATCCTGGTGAAGGTTTTGCTAATACAAATTATCAATTATTTGGAGCTGAAAAAAAGCCCTTTCCAAAGGGTATTGCTCCTAATCAAGGTTTTGTGTTAGATTTTGAGAATCCCATTGATAACGCTCCACTAGAAAAAATGGAGAATCCTAAAACGGATAAAATAACATCTACCAAAACTGTAAAAAGCAAATACGACTATAAAAGTGATGTTTATAAAAAATGGTATAATACTCCAAAACCTAAAGAACATTCTAAGCATGTACCAGATTTAAAAAGTGTTGTAGGAAAAGACATTATGGGAATGTTTACTCCTGAAACACTACCTGTTTTATCTAGTTTAGCGAAAAACTATGCTGTTTGTGATCATTGGTACTGCTCTGCCCCAACTGAAACATTACCAAATAGAGCTTTTACCCATATGGGAACTTCTCAAGGATACTTATATGATGAAATACATTCTTATAGTGCTAAAAGTATTTTTAAGCACTTAATGGATAATGATAAAACTTGGGGAATTTTTGGCAACAATGGTAAACCTTATACTGTAGCATTTTGCCAAGATATTCCAAGTACAACAAATAAAGAAGGGAAAAAAGTTATTGGTCAATTACCAAAAGGCTGTAAAGTTGGAGCTTTTGAAGATTTTGAAAATGCTTTAACCAATAATGAACTTCCAGATTATACGTTTCTTGAACCAATTTGGGGACATAAAGGAAATAGTCAACATCCTAACTATAATGTTGCCGATGGTGAACAATATTTATTAGAAATTTATAATGCCTTAAAAACATCTCCTTATTGGGAAGATACTTTACTTGTTGTTACTTATGATGAGCACGGTGGTTGTTATGACCATGTAACTCCTCCAAATACAGCCACTTCTCCACCAGCAGTTTCTAAGGCTTTTGGATTTGAATTTGATCGTTATGGTGTTCGTGTACCTACTGTATTAATTTCCCCAAAAATTGAAGCAGGAACTGTATATAGAACTAAAAGTGATGTTCCATTAGATCATACCTCAATATTAGCAACTTTAGAAGAGATGTTTGAATTATCTCCATTAACTGAACGAGATAAAGCTGCACCACATATTTTAGATGTAGCTACCTTAAAAATTCCAAGAACTGATAACCCTATGAAAGGTATTGTTCCTCCTAAAGCAAACTCAGCAATAAAAATCGAGGATCACGCCTCTCAAATACAACAAATGCACGCAGCAGCGTTAACAGATAAACATAATCGTGAGACTGGTGAAAATAAAAAAACTCCAAGTTTTGCATCAGAAAAAGAAGCAACATCATACATTAATGAACTACATAATAGGTATTATACTTATTCAAATGAGTAATTCTGTGATTCCAATACTTGAATAGAAGTATGATTCTTTAAATATGAATTAAGTATTTTTTTAGTTTCATTAGTATTATTATGAGGTATTAAATTATCAAGATAAACTCCTGTTTCAATACTATTAGCTTCTTGTTCTTTATAATATCCAAATCCTTTGTATTGATTGTTCGCTATTAGTACAAAGGCTTTTTCATTGATGTTTCTACCATCTAATTTGATGATAAAATCATTATTTTTAAACTTTAAAGATTCAATAGCTTTTAAAACCCTTTGATTATAATTATTAACATCTTCTTCTTCTACACAAATGCCTCTACATTCTTTTATTTTATAATGAAAACAACTTTGAGTATTTGTTTGTAGATGACAGTATTTAGGACACAATTCATAGTCTTCACATAGTTTTTCTAAAAAACTTCTAGCCTCACTTAAAGAATAAAATTTATAAATAGCATCCTGTATCATTTTTGAATTATTCCATGCTAAATGAACTATTCCTTTTCTATCGGTATAACTAAATAAACTATAGTTAGGTGATTTTTTTTTCTGCGCTCTATTGAATTTAGGATAGTGCTTTTTTATTTCTGAAGATTCTAATAATAATGCTATTAATTCATTCCCTGTTTTTTCATAAGTAACATTAGATATATTCATGCACATATCCATCTCCTTTTTCTTTTTATCATGAAAATGGCTTAAAACACGTTTTTTAATATTATTAGCTTTACCTACATATATAATTTCCTTCTTTTTATTCCAAAAATAATACACCCCATGAACTTGAGGTAATTCTTCAAAAACTTTTTTAGATAATAATGGCGGTAATGTAGCTTCTTTAGAATTCGCTTTTAAAAAGCTGTTAATAACAGTACTCTTTTCGTCAATTTCTAATAACATACCCAATAAAATTACAGTAGCTTCAGCATCTCCTCTAGCTCTATGCCTATCTTTTATTTCAATATTTTGAGATCGACAAATTTCCCCTAAACTATAAGAGTTTCTATTAGGGATAAGTTTTCTAGATAATCTAATTGTACAAAGTTTTTTTCTTTTAAAAGTGAAACCTAATGAAGTAAACTCTTTAGAAATTATTCTATAATCAAAATTAACATTGTGCGCTACAAATATGCAATCTTCAGTTATTTCGTGTATTTTTTTTGCAACTTCTTCAAATTTTGGAGCCTCTCTTACCATGTAGTTATCTATACCAGTAAGTGTTGTAATGAAAACAGGTATTGTTGTACAAGGATTTATAAGTGTAGTAAATTCATCTATAATTTTTTCACCATCATATATAAAAATACTTATTTCAGTAATTTTAGTACCACCATTGGTTTCTATGTCAACTACAGCATAATTCATTATTCTAATTTGGCTAAAGATCTTAATTCAACACCTAATTGAGTTAGCATAGTTGCTATACTACTAATTTTCAAATCTCTTTCATCATATTCTTGAGTATTAATACTGCAAGTGAACTCCCATAATTCAACTACTTCAGAAATAGGAACATTATATGTTTCGTAATTTTTATTATCTGGAACTAACAACAAAGTATTGTTTTCTTCAATTTTATTATAGACTCTCTTATAAGTAATTCCATCATTTTTTGTAACTAAAATATACGAAACTCCATCTCTTACATCGTCAATACTCTCAACAAAACTGGCTACAACAAAAGAGCCATCTTTCATTGGATGCATTGAGTCACCTTTGATTGGAAAAGCTCTATGTTTTCCTACAGGTAAAAAAGGTAATTTAATTCGTTGTAATTGTTCTATGTACTCAGGATCATTATACCCTAATAAATAACCTGCCGAAGCTTCAGTAGGTATTATTTCTATTAAATTATCATCTTCACTATCAACTGTTATTGGAAATAATATTCTTTGATTTCCTATTTCAATGAAAGAAGTTTCTTTGGAATAAGTTAAATCATTTTTTACTAAAATATCTATTGGTAATTTAAAATAATTTGAAATGACTATTAATGTTTCAATAGGAGGTTCAGAGCGACCTTCTTCATATGAAGATACTCTTGATCGAGTTATATGTATCTCATCTGCAAATTGCTCTTGAGTTAATTCTCTTAAATGCCTTAAATGACGTATGTTTTTTGATATATTTTTCATTTGCTACAAATATAAGCAAGGATTGCTACATATTGTAGTTTATCTAAATAAAATATAGAATTAATTAGCTTACTATTATAAGGCGCTAATATACTGATTGTTATATTTTAGCTTGATAGGTATATAAGTCAAAATATCTTCCATTTTTAGCAATAAGTTCATCATGAGTTCCTTGTTCTGCAATTCGTCCAGATTCTATTACTAAAATTTGATCAGCTTTTTTAATAGTACTCAAACGATGTGCAATAACAATGGTTGTTCTATCTTTTACAAGTGTTGCAAGTGATTTCTGAATAAGTGCCTCACTTTCTGTATCTAGATTTGATGTAGCTTCATCTAAAATAATAATTTTAGGATTAGCTAAAATTGCTCTAGCTATAGCAATACGTTGTCGTTGCCCTCCAGAAAGTTTTACCCCCCTCTCTCCTATTAACGTATCCAAACCATTTTCAAAACGATCAGTAAACTCATTTACATATCCAGCTTTTACAGCTTGTAGTAATTCTTCTTCACTAGCTTCGGGTCTTGGAAATAAAATATTATCTCGTATGGTACCTTCAAATAAAAACTCATCTTGTAATACTACCCCTAAATGTTTTCTAAAGCTACTTAATTTAAGTTTAGCTAAATCCTCTCCATCAATTGTAATTGTTCCAGATTGTGGATTTAAAAATGTTGCACTCAACCCTGCAATCGTAGATTTACCTGAACCAGAACTTCCAACAAGAGCTATTACTGAACCAGCTTCTGCTTGAAAACTTACATCATGTATAACATTTTTTCCTTCTTCATATGCAAATGACACATTTTTAAATGTTAAGTTCCCTTTAAAATTATCTAGTTCTATAGTACGGTTTCCTAGCTCTTCTTCTGGAGTCATATTCATTAGTTCTTCAGTTCTATCTAATCCTGCTAAAGCTTCAGTAAATTGACTTCCTATATTACTCATTTGTATAATTGGAGCTATCATTAATCCTAAGTACAAGGTAAAAGATAAAAAATCACCCGTAGACATCTTTCCTTGAATCATAAAATAACCTCCTATTCCCATAATTCCTAAAGAAGCTAGTCCTAGTAAAAAAGTAGAAGAACTTGACATAATTGCAGTTGCTGTTAAACTCTTTTTTACATTTTGAAATAAAAGATCTACACCTTTTTCAAAAATTCTATTCTCTTGCTGTTCCGCATTAAAACCTTTGATTACACGTACACCAGCAAGAGTTTCTGTTAACCGACCTTTCACTTCTGCATTAATTTTTCCTCTATTTCTAAAAATAGGTCTAATGTATTTAAATGCTTTCAAAGCTACAAAACCAAAAATAACAACAGGAAGAAATACAAATAATGTCATCCAAGCATTAATACGAATCAATAATACAACAGAAACTACAGCTGTTATAGTACCTCCAACCAATTGAACGAGTCCTGTTCCTATTAAATTACGTACACCTTCTACATCACTCATAATACGAGAAACTAAGTTTCCAGATTTTGTGTTATCAAAAAAACTAATTGGTAATGATAATACCTTTTTTTGAACCTGAGCTCGTAATTCTGATATTACATATTGTGCTTGAACACTTAATATTCTAGTTAGTAAAAATGACGTTATTGCTTGTAATAATAATGCTATTCCTACAAACAATAAAACTTCATAGAGCTTGGTCATATCTTTATTAGGAATAACTTCATCTAATAAAATTTTAGATTGCCAAGGTAACACCAAACTAGCCATACGGCTGATTACAATTAAAATCAATCCAACAAGAACTAACTTACGACGTGGCCAAATAATAGTTTTAAAAGCTTTACCTATAGTTATTCTAGGCTTCTTTTTATCCTCTTTTTCTTTTGATGTTGTATGTTGGTATTCTTTCATGTTTGCTATCTAGAAATATCTTATCAAAGATAGCTTAAACGACTATGTATTACTTAAAAAAATTGCCAATTAATTTATGTTTCTTATTTCAAAAACACTATCAAGACTTTTGATTATTTTCAACTAGTATATAAATCAATCCAAAAAATGCTATAATAGAACAAACAAAAAATATTTGAGGAATTTTTTCTATCATGTTAGTATAATACCATCCTGAGAGCAATGCTCCTAGTCCTATTCCTGCTTCTAAAGCAATATACATAGTTGCTATAGATTTACCTTTTGTTAATGGATTACTCAAATCAATTGTCCATGCATTTACCGTTGGAGAGATTATTCCCATTGCAATTCCATATAATGTAGCAGCTATCAACATTCCATTAATACTTTCTAATTTACCAAGTAACAATAGTGCAATACTTAAAATAACTAATCCTATAGTAATTATTATTTTACGACCATAAACATCAGAAATTTTACCCGCTAGTAATCGTACAAAAAGGGATGCTATTGTAAATGCAATAAAAAATGTTCCTTTATTAATAATACCTAAATGATCACTCCAATCAGGAATTAAAGTTAATATAACTCCAAAACTTAAGTAAGTACTGAAAGTGACATATGCAGCTGGTAAAGCTTCTTTTGCAATAATATCTGATTTTGATATTTTAAGTGTCTGTAGTGTAAATTGCTGTTTATTAACCAATGTTTCTTTTACTCTTAAAATTAAAATAATAGATAATAAAGCCATCATTGAAGAACTGTAAAACAATACATTATAATTGGAGTATAGTTTAATATAACTCCCTAAAGCAGGTCCTAAAGCTAATCCTGTACTAAAACACATTCCCTGAATTCCCATTGCTTCACCTAATCGTTTTTTGGGAATAATATCTGATACATATGCTGCAATTGCTGTTGGGCTAAACCCTGTAGAAAATCCATGCACTAATCGTAAAAAAAGAAAACCAGAAACACTGGTTAATATTGGATAAAACAACCCTGAAACTACACAAACTAGAGCACCTATAATCAACACTGATTTTCTACCAATAGTATCAGTTAATTTCCCACTAAATGGCCTTGAAAAACCAGCTGTTAATGTAAACAAAGAAATAATGAGTCCTTTATATTCAACACCACCCAAATTACTTAAATAACTTGGTAACTCTGGAATTAACATGTTATAACTTGCAGAAAAAAACAGCGAACTCAAACAAATAAAAATAAATTGAGGGGTATAAATTTTTTGACTAGAAACCATCATAACATTATATTTTTTCAAACGACATTTCTATTTCCTCTAATGAGTAATCCCAAATAGCTTTAGATCCCAAAATGACTGGCTTGGTTTTCTCTATAACTTTTTCTTTAGCCACATTGTATTCTTTCCAAGTTCCTCCTTTATTAGAAACATTTTGTAAAATAGGTTCAAACCGATCCATGGCTTTTGCAAATTTTGCTTCATTTGTTTCCCCTCTTTCAAACTCTAACCATATATCAATAAATTCTTTAGCTTGAATTTCTGGTAACATTCCAAAAATCCTTTTCGCTGCCTTTAATTCTTCCTCAGTATTATTATGATTTTTAGTTGTATCAAAAATAAAAATATCACCTGAATCAATTTCAACAATATCATGAATCAATACCATTTTCAGTACTTTAAAAAGATTAATTTCTTCATTACTATGTTCAACTAAAATTAAAGCCATCATAGCTAAATGCCAACTATGCTCTGCATCATTTTCATGTTTATCACTATTAAACAACTTTGTTTTACGTTGTATATACTTTAATTTATCTATTTCTTTTATAAATTGAATTTGCTGTAATAATGTATTCATTCTTATTTGTATTTCTAATTTATTATATAATTTTACAATGCAAATTACTTGCTATTAGAAATTTTAAAAAAGGACAATTGTCCCAACTCAAAAATGATTAGAACTAACGTTGATTTTTTAACATACATTGAATTATTAAATGAAAAATATCCTAACTTTTTTTTAATAGAGAATTATAACCCAAAAGAAGTTATATTAAAGCAACAAAAAAGATATCAATCATTATATATCATTAAAAATGGTATAACTAAGTGCTATTTATCTGATGAAAATGGAAAAGAGTTTATTCAAGAATTTTTAGGTAAAGGAATGGAGTTTGGTGAATTAGAAGTTTTTAGTGGGAATTTAAGTTATTGTTCTATTGAAGCAATATCAAAAGTCGTTGTTTACAAAATATCATATAAAAACTACAACTATTTGCTAGATAATGATCGTTTATTTAATAGATTAGTAATAAAGTCAATGGCTTTAAAAATAGGTTATAAAGCACCAAGGCATTCTTTTCAACAATCCTACTCTATTGAAGAAAATATTTTAAAACTAAAACACAATTATCCGGATTATGATAAAATATTTTCTAAAAATGATATTGCCAATTATTTAGGTATTACTATTCGTAGCTTAAACAGAACATTAAATGGATTAAAATAATTATTGTAGTTCAAAAAACATTTATTTTTTCATCATAGGACCTAAGTTCTCACCTCCTAATAAATGTAAGTGTAAATGAAAAACAGACTGCCCTGCATCTTCATTTACATTCATTGTTAAGCGATATCCTGTTTTTGCAATGCCTTGCTCTTTAGCTATCTTTTTTGCTACCAAAAATAACTTTCCCAAAACTAAAGCATCATTTTCTGTAATATCATTTACTGTATGAATTTCTTTTTTAGGAATAATCAGAACATGTACTCTAGCCTGTAATCTTAAAGGTAAAAAAGCTATTATATCGTCATCTTCATAAATAACTTTAGCAGGTAATTCTTTATTAATTATTTTTGTGAAAACGGATCCTTTCTCTATTTTTTCAGCTTTTATTTCCTGGTAATCTTTACTTTGACCAAAACTAAAAAACACATTAACTATTAAAATAGTTGCTACTAAATATTTCTGAAACATATTTATTAAACTCTTTTCATCAAAAATAATAATTTTTAAAAAACACACCGCTATAATTTATCCTATTAAGAAAACTTTATGACTATAAAAATAGTAATATAACTATATTTGTAGTCGTAATTTAAAAATATTTATATATTTGCCTTATGAATGAATTAACAAAAGCTGAAGAACAAGTAATGAAATATGCTTGGAAACTTGAAAAAGCATTTTTAAAAGATATAGTAGCAGAATTCCCTGAACCTAAACCAGCCTACACTACAATATCAACGGTAGTAAGAGTATTGGTTAAAAAAGAATTTTTAAAATTTGAAACATTTGGTAAAGTAAGGCAGTATTATCCTAGAATATCAAAAGATACTTATTTCAAAAAACACATGAAAGATGTGATAGGTAATTTTTTTAGCGGATCTGCTAGTAAATTTGCATTATTTTTTACTAATAATGAAGATTTAAATCTTACAGAGTTAGAGAAAATGAAAGGAATGCTAGAAAGTAAAATTGAAAAATTAAAAGCAAAAAATGAGTAATATTTTAGTATACCTAATACAAGTAACTAGTATTTTTTCTGTATTATACTTTATATACATACTGTTTTTTAACAGATTAACTTTTCATATTATAAATCGAAGAATATTAATATTATTACTTCCTGTTTCTATCTTGCTACCTATTTTAAGTAACTTGTTTCCTGTTTTATCTTCAAAAATTATAGAAGTTCCCTTATTTGAGTATATAGTTAATTCTCAAAATCACCAAGTATTTGATAGTAATCAAAAAGAATTAGCCTCTTCATTTTTAAATTTCAATTCAATATTGATAGTTATTTATTTTTTGATTGTTATTGTTTATTTAATCAGAATTTTAATTAATACAAGATCTATATTTATTATAAAAAATAAGTCAATAATTCAAAGAGAAGATGGATATAAGTTAGTATTTGCTGATGTTCCAGAAATATTTTCATATTTCAAATGGATATTTATTCCTAAAAAAGAATTTAAAAAATATAATCAACAAATTGTAGAACACGAAAAAATACATATTAAACTAAAACATTCTTGGGATGTTATTTTAAGTGAATTTTACATCTCCTTTTTTTGGTTTAATCCGTTACTCTATTTTTATAGAAAATCACTCAAATCTATTCATGAATTTCAAGCTGACAAAGGAGTTCTTCAAAAAGGAATTAAAACTTCACAATATATGGAGTTATTATTACAAAGTCTTGAAATTCAAAAACCAAATAATTTATACAACTACTTTAATCAACCAATACTAAAAAAAAGAATTACTATGATGACAAAACCTAAATCTAAAAACCTATCTAAACTTATATATATAGTGCTTTTTCCTGTATTCACTATACTAACTTTAGCATTTACCAAACCATCAAGTACAAATGATTCATTTATAAAAACAATAAATATATCAAATCTAGTAAGTAACTCTCCTTCCCTATTTCCTGTTAAAAATGCTTCAAAAAAAGACATTACAAGTCTATTTGGAAAATTTAGAAAAAACTCAATTATAAAAAAGAAAGTTGTTCATGGAGGCATTGATATTAAAGCTTCTATAGGAACTCCTGTTATAGCTACTGCTGACGGTATTATTAATAAAGCCTCTCTTGAAAATGCTTGGGGGAACTTAATTATAATTACACATGCCAATGGTTACGAAACATGGTATGCACACTTAAATGATTTTAATGTTATTAAAAATCAAAAAGTAAAAAAAGGAGATATTATAGGTTTTGTAGGAAACACAGGACGTTCATTAGGTCCACACTTACATTATGAAGTAAAACAAAATGGTAAACGTTTAAACCCATTAAATTTTATTAAATAATTTTTCTATTTAAATAATTATTACCTGTATTTAAATAAAAATTTTAATCAAACCATTGGTTCTATTCATAAATAGAACCTTATAACTACGTTAATAAAAATATATGAAATCATTATTTGCATTCTTTTTAATACTGTTTCTAAGCACAAATAATTATGGACAAATTCATCAAATTTTTGAATATAATATAGATTCAATATTAAACTTTAAAAACATAGTAAAAGATAGTATATCAAATTCATTTATGGAAGAGAATTGGGATACATCTACTTATAACCCTTATAAAATTAAGATTAAAAAATATCCTTTTAATATAGTTTTTAAGGACAGCATTTATTCTTCTCCTATTGATAGAAAAAAAGTTATAACTTCTCGTTATGGATGGCGAAGAAGAAGAGCTCATAAAGGAATTGATATCGACTTAGTAACTGGTGATGATGTTAAGGTGATGCTTGATGGAAAGGTACGTTATGTAAATTACCATTCAGGACATGGAAAAGTTGTAGTTGTAAGGCATTATAATGGATTAGAAACATCTTATTCTCATTTATCTAAACAATTAGTAAAAGTAAATGATACAGTTGTTAAAGGGCAAATAATAGGTAAAGGAGGTACAACTGGAAATGCAAGAGGTAGCCATCTTCACCTTGAAGTTAGTTTTAAAGGAACTTATATATATCCTGAATATTTATTTTCTTTTAATGAAAAAAACAACATACGATCTCAAAACATATGGGTAACTAAAAATTGGGTAACTCCATATATACATAATTCAAAAAGGCAAAGTTCTATTTTAATTTGTAACACCTATGAAGAGGCTATTAAAAAGAGTAAAAAGACAAAACAAGTATATGTTATAAAAAAAGGAGATACTCTTTCAAAAATTTCAAGTAAACATCGAATATCTATAACTTCAATTTGTAAAACAAATTCAATTAGAAAATCAAGCACCTTGAAAATTGGTCAGAAACTTGTTTTAATTCAATAAATTTAGTTTTTAATTTCTAACAAAAAACACCAATAAAATCTTAGTAAATGTAGCTCTTTTATTGGTGGTTTTTTATACTATTTAAGTAGATTTTTATTCTAAATCTCTAATCCATTGTGTTTCATTTTTAGTAAGTAAATAATCTTTTAAAGTTTTTGATTTAGCTGAAAACGATAAAGTATCACCTTTATAAATTCCAGAAAAAGTAAATTTATTTTTACCTGTTTTTTTATAATTAAATAAATAATCACTTCCTGAAGTATTTTCAATAGGTTTAAAAGTTATTGTTTTATCTAGTACATTTTCTTCAAATTTAAACCATTGTGTTTGACCATCACTATTTTTTATTACAACATGTTTAGGGTAATATTTATTACAATTTAGCCTCATAGTTTTCCATCCTACTCTATCACCATTTGAACTATTTATAGTATCTCTATTTTTTATAAAAATATCAATTTCATATATTCCAGTCATTTCTATATTATTCGAGTTCTTCTCAGTCCTTATTCTTTCTTTAAAACTATTTCTAAATGATATTATAAAATATATTAAAATAATTCCTTTCAAACCATATCTAATTTTTTTTGAATTAAAAAGGGGAGCAAAATTATATGGTATTGTTGGTTTATTAGTGATGAAAAAATTAATTAGCTGTTTTAAATTATCAAAAATTAAAAGAACAGTCATTAATAATAAATGAATAGCAAACATTTTAACACTAACATCATATCCTATATCAACAAGTACTACATTTACCATGGCTATAAATAAAATAAAAGCCCCAATAAAAGTTGTTCTTCTAAATAATACTAAAACACCACCTATAACCTCTATCAACCCTGTACTTATTGAATAGAAATCAGAATAACTCATGAACTTCCATAAAAGACCCATTCCACTTTGATTTCCAAGATTAGTTTCTAAATCATTAATATCTAAAGAACCAAATTGCAATAAAAACACTTTAGCTAAACCATAAAGAATTAAAGTTAAACCTATATGATATCTAAGAATAGTTTGTAATAAAACTTTTAGTTTATGTGTGTAAGAATATTTTATTTTTGAATCTATAAAAAACCAAATTACAGAGCCTATTGTTGAAATGGATACGATTAATAGAAACCTTGAATAATCATATTTTGAATCAAAGCCATTTTGCAAATTATTAATATAAAATTCCCAACCTAAAAACGTTTGTCCAAACCAAATAGTAATTCCTTTCCAAAAGGAAATATTTTCAGGATTTAACTCATTTATATATTCAAATCCATAAGGAAAAATATAAAGAATTATATATAAAAATATAAACCTCCAAAACAATTTTCTTTTAAAATTATATTTCTGATTTTCTAGTGTTTTCATATTGAATTATAGCAATTTTTAAATTATAACAATAAATAGTATATTTTGTTTCTTTTGCTAAAATACTGAGATAGCATAAAAATATTATAGTTATATGTTTTTATATTTTTAATATAAAAACTATTCAATTCCATTAAAAACAAGCTTGTCGCAAACTTGTCATACAGTTGACGCTATCAATAATACCTATTACTTTTTAATTTTACTCAAAAATTAAAACATGAGAATATTTAAACTAATAAAGTTATCCTTATTAATAAGTGTATTTCCTTCAAATGCTATACAAAGCCAAGAATTTGAATCAAAAATTGATCAACTAATTTCAAAAACTTATACTCCTGATGGTCCTGGAATATCTATTTTAATTGCAAAAAAAGGTACCCCTATTTATCAAAAGAATTATGGAAAATCTAATATAGAGCTTAATTTACCTATAAATAGTAAAACTGTTTTTCAAATTGGTTCTATAACAAAGCAATTTACAGCAATTGCAATTTTAATGCTTGAAGAACAAGGGAAATTAAAATTAAACGATGAAATTATTAAATACATACCTGAGTACCTTAATAAAGGAAATAAAATAACTATTCATAATTTATTAAATCACACTTCAGGAATAAATGGAAAAACTCCAATTAGCAGTAATAAATTAAAGCGATTAGATTTGACTGTAGATCAAATAATAGATTATTTTAAAAATAAACCTTTAAAGTTTTTACCTGGAGAGCAGTTTAGCTATAGTAATTCTGGTTATATATTATTAGGTAAAATTATTGAAATTGTATCAGGGAATTCTTATGAAGATTTTATAGAAAATAATATTTTTAAAAAGTTAGGAATGACTAATACTCGATATGGTTATCATAACGAAATTGTTAAAAATAGAGCTAATGGTTATCAATTTTATGGAAAAAACTATATGAATGCACCTTATATAAGTTTATCAACTCAATATGCGGGAGGTTCAATATTATCAACTGCGGGTGATTTATTAAAATGGCAAAATGCACTTGTGTCAAATATTTTAATAAAAAAATCTAGCTTTGAAAAAGCAACAAGTAAATCTGTTTTAAATAATAAACAAGTAATTTCCTATGGGTACGGTTGGTATAATAGAAAAATTAATAATTCTACAGTCTTTGTTCATGGTGGTGCTACACCTGGTTTTATGTCAAATAGTATTTATTTAAAACATAAAGATATTTACATAATTGCATTAACAAATTGTTATTGCAAAAAAGTAAAAAACATTCAAAAAATCACTTATAAAATAGCTAGTTTATTCACTAAAAATAAAAAGGAAGTAATCATCAATAGAGTTAAATTATTAGAAAATGAGTTAAACAAATGGGTTGGAAACTATAAGTTAAGTAACAATACTTACATAAAAATAGAACTAAATAATGGATATTTATATGGTTTTAATCCAAAAAATAAAAATATAAAACACAAATTAATTTCAACATCGAAAAATGATTTTATTTTTGAAAACAAAAAGATAAATTTTCATTTTTATATCTCTAAAAATGGAAGTAAAAAAGTAAAAATGTCATCAGGAAATAGAACGTTAATTGGATTTGAATATAAAATAAATAAGTAGATGAATTTAGCTGATAAAATCAAAAAGTTAAGAACAAAGAATGGGTTTTCACAAGAAATGTTGGCTGAAAACTCAGGATTGAGTTTAAGAACTATTCAAAGAATTGAAAAAGAAACATCTGTTCCAACTGCTGATAGTATTAAGAAATTAGCAGCAGGACTAAACATAACTCCAGATGAATTAATTGATTGGGAAATTACTAAAAATCCCGGTTATTTAAAAAGTTTGAATTTATCTGCCTTAACTTTTCTTTTCTTTCCTTTGCTAGGAATATTAGTACCTTCTTTAATATGGTTTATTAAAAAAGATAAAATAACAGATTTAAACACAACTGGAAAGGCTTTAGTTAACTTTCAAATAACATGGAACATCGTATTCTTTCTAATTTTAATATTAATGTTTATTTCTTCTAAAACAAATTTTTTACTATTTGGGGCTGGTCCAATAACTTTGTTTATTGGAATAATGTATTTATTTAATTTCATATCAATAATTATTAACTCTTCTAGAGTAATGAAGGGAAAAAAAGCGAGTTATAAATTAAAAATCAAATTTTTAAATTAAACTAGTTTTAAATGTTTTTATAAAGGATAAATTTGTCTCTTATAAAATTATATACTAACTTTGCCGTATAATATTTAAATAGATGTTTTCAAAATCATGTGAATATGGATTAAGGGCTATAATTTTTATAGCTCAGCAAAGTGCTCAAGATATCAAAGTGAGTTTATCTACTATATCGAGTGCTATAGATTCTCCACAAGCATTTACAGCCAAAGTATTACAGCAGCTTACTAGAAATGATATAGTAAAATCTATTAAAGGCCCATATGGAGGTTTCGTTATAGAAGATTTTAAAATGAATACTATAAAGTTGAGTGACGTTGTAAAGATTTTAGATGGAGATTCTATTTTTACTAGTTGTGGTTTAGGTTTAAAAGAGTGTAATGATAAATCACCATGCCCCTTACATTTTCAATTCATTGAAGTTAGAAATAAACTTAAATCAATGTTAAACAATACCACATTATTAATGCTAGTTAATGATATGAATATTGATACATTTTTTTTAAAAAGATAAAAAAAACAATTTCAAAAAGGATAAAAAGATCCGAATATATTTTATGAAAAAAATTATAGTTATAACATTTATATGGATTGGTTTTGTAGGCGCCATAAGTTTTATGGAGTCTTGGTTAAAATTTCAAGCACCAAACATGACTACTGAACTTGGTTTAGGTATTGGGCAATTAGTTTTCAGGGCCTTAAATATTATGGAAATTATATTTCTATTAAGTATATCAATACATATTATATCAATATATAATAAAGAGAGTAAACTAATTCACTATTCATTTCTAATAGTAGTTGCAATAATTTTGATACAAACAACTTGGTTACTACCTATTTTAAATGAACGCGCGGAGAAAATCATTCAAGGTATTTCTATAAGTAAAAGTAATACTCACTTAATATATATTTTATTAGAAGTAATAAAAATAGTTTGCCTTTTCATATTTGGAATTAAATTATTAAAGAAATTAACTGTACAAAATGAATGAAATTAAATACTTTTTTTAATTCATAAACAATAAACCCACATCTTATTAAATATCATAAAAGCACGAGTAAAAGAGCTTATTGGGAACTCTTACCCTTTTTTTAAAATCAAAAAAACAATGACTTACAACAAAATATCCTTCATTAAAATCATTAATTACATTTAAAACATAAAGTAATGAATATTAATAAAAACACTTTAATAAGTACTATTGTTGCAGAAAATTACAAATCAGCTACTATTTTTAAATCATATGGTATAGATTTTTGCTGCAATGGTAATAGAAGTATAGAAACTGTTTGCAATACCAAAAATATTAATGAAAATGTACTAATAAACAAATTAGATAATTGTTTCAATACAGAAGTTGATACCAACAATTACCAATCTTGGGATATAGATTTTCTTTCAGATTATATTTACAACAAACACCATAAATACATAGAAAAAACGATACCAGAATTAAAATTGTATCTAGATAAATTATGTAAAGTTCATGGTATATGTCATCCTGAACTATTTGAAATATATAAATTGTTTACTGAAAGTGCTAACGATTTAACAATGCATATGAAAAAAGAGGAATTAATTCTATTCCCTTATTTCAAAAAATTAGTTGATGCTAGTAAAAACAAGTCAACTATTTCTAGTAATCAGTTTGACAGTATAAAAAGTCCGATAGCAATGATGCATAAAGAGCATGATAATGAAGGGCATCGATTTAGAAAAATTGCTGAATTAAGTAATGATTACTCTCCTCCTTTAGATGCCTGTAATACATATAAAGTAACCTATCAATTATTACAAGAATTTGAAGAAGATTTACATAAACACATTCATTTAGAAAATAACATATTATTTAAAAAAGGAGTAGAATTAGAAGAAACTCTACAAAATTAATAGAAACCATGAGAAAAACTTGGATCGCATTTATAAGTGTTGTAACCCTTTCGTTTATAGCGTTAATTTGGGTAGGAACTGAAGTATATCAAACACAACCTCCTATTCCAGAAAAGGTTGTTATAAAAAAATCTGGAGAAATTATTTACACAAAAGAAGACATTCAAACAGGGCAAAATGTTTGGGAATCTATTGGAGGAATGGAAGTTGGTTCTATCTGGGGACATGGTAGTTATGTAGCTCCTGACTGGACAGCAGATTGGATACATAAAGAAGCTATATATTTACTAAATCATTGGTCAAAGACAGAATTTCAAGTACTTTATGACAGCTTGAATGTAGAAAGAAAAGCAGCTATTAAAGCACGTTTAATCAATGATATTAAAACCAATACATTTAATGCTAGTACTAATACAATTACAATATCAAAAGAACGATTTGCTGCAATTAAATCTAATGTAAAACATTATACATCTATTTTTTCTGATGGTAAAGAAGAATATGCTATACCTAAAGGAGCCTTAACTGACTCTGTTAAACTAGAACAATTAAATGCTTTTCTATTTTGGACTTCTTGGGCGGCGAGTACTAATAGACCTAATAAAGATTATACATATACCTCTAATTGGCCTCACGAACCTTTAATAGACAATGTCATTACAAAAGATTCAGTTATATGGTCAGGGTTATCAATTGTATTGTTACTTCTTTTTATAGGAATCTTAACTTTTTATTATTTAAGAAATCATGAAAAAGGTGATGTAATAACTAAACCGAATACTGATCCTTTGACAGGAATGAAATTAGTGCGCTCTCAAAAAGCAATTTTAAAGTATTTTATTGTTATTTCACTATTAATAGGCTTGCAAGTTGTTTTAGGTATCATAACCGTTCATTACACAGTTGAAGGCCAAGCCTTTTTTGGAATTGATTTGGCTAGTTTTTTACCATATTCAATTACAAGAACTTGGCATACCCAATTAGCTGTATTTTGGATAGCTGCAACTTGGCTATCTACAGGTTTATTCTTAGCTCCCATGATTTCTGGCAAAGAATTTAAGTATCAGGTTTTTGGAATAAACTTTTTATTTGTTGCGCTATTAATTATTGTTTTGGGATCTATGTTAGGAGAATGGTTAGGGGTTCATCAATTTTTAGATTTAACAACTAATTTTTTCTTTGGTCATCAAGGTTATGAATACATGGACTTAGGTAGATTTTGGCAACTATTTTTAGGCATAGGTTTAATACTATGGGTGTTTATGGTTGGAAGACATATTGTTTATGCTATTCGTAAAAATGATGCTTCTAAACAATTACTTACAATTTTATTAATATCAGTAGTTGCAATTGGGATGTTCTTTTTCTCAGGACTAATGTATGGAGAAAATAGTAGTTTACCTGTTATTAACTATTGGAGATGGTGGCTAGTTCATTTATGGGTTGAAGGTTTTTTCGAAGTTTTTGCAACAGTTGTTATTGCTTTTATTTTTTCAAAAATGGAAATAATTTCTGCAAGAACAGCTGGAAGAGTTTCTATTGCTTCTGCAACCATATTTTTAGCCGGAGGTATAATAGGAACCTTACATCATTTATATTACTCAGGAACACCTGTTCAAGCAATAGCTTTGGGTGCAACATTTAGTGCTTTAGAAGTTGTTCCATTAACTTTAATGGGTTTTGAAATAAAAGAAAGTTGGACACTTTTAAAAAGTAAGCCATGGATGCAAAAATATAAATGGCCGATCTTCTTTTTTATTGCTGTATCATTTTGGAATTTTATTGGAGCTGGTGTATTTGGATTTTTAATTAATCCTCCAATTGCATTGTATTATATTCAAGGATTAAATACAACTGCTGTTCATGCACATACTGCTTTATTTGGTGTTTATGGAATGTTAGGAATGGGATTCATACTTATTTGCTTACGTTTTTATTCAAATAGAATTTGGGAAAGTAAAAAGTTAAAACGCGCTTTTTGGTTTTTAAATATTGGCTTAATTGCTATGGTTCTATTTAGTTTACTGCCTATTGGTATAATTCAAGCTTATACATCAATTACTCAAGGTTATTCATTTGCAAGAGATGCTGAATTATTATACTCTCCTGTTGTTCAAACTTTAAAATGGTTACGCATGATAGGTGATATTATTTTCTCTATTGGTATATATTACTTCTGTTGGTTTACCATCTCAGAAACTATATATAATTATAAAAGGAAAAAGATAAACTAATTTTTAAAGTAATACCATTACTCTTTGTTAAGAATAATAGCATTGAGTAATGGTTTTAAACTAGAAATTGAAAAGAAAAATTAAATAATAGAATATGGAAATAAATAAACAATTACAAAACGAAATAATAAAAAAAATTAAAGAAGTTTTTGATCCTGAAATACCTGTAGATGTTTATGAATTAGGATTAATATATGATGTTATTATTCATGAAAATAATAGTGTACATGTTTCAATGACATTAACATCACCATCTTGCCCTGTTGCTGAAACATTACCACAACTAGTAAAAAGAAAAATAGAAGAATTAAAATTGATTAATAAAGTGGAAGTTGAATTAACTTGGCAACCAAATTGGAATAGATCAATGATTAGTGAAGAAGCTAAATTAACTTTAGGAATTCTTTAAAATATAAATACTTATGTCAACATTTAGATCTAATAAATTTATTATTTTTTGCTTTCTAATAGTATTTCAAGATTTATTTCACTGTTTATTTCACACTTGAAATTTAAAATTTCACTTTTATATGATTCTGCTATTACTTGAATAGTATACTCCCCTACTTCTAAATTTACCAATTTAAATATTCCCTTTTTATTACTTAATTGGGCAATATCATTTGATGGAAATTTCACATTATTTAATAGAATTACTGCTTCATATATAGGACTATTTGATATTTTATCTACAATTGTTCCTGTAACTTTATTCATAATAAAAATAAGGCTATCTAAAAAGATTTTTATATTCGATTAACACCCTTTTAGACAGCCTCCTTATTAGTTTAATACTATTTTATTTATACTTATTTTTCCAATTTTTAAGATTCTTATAAACAGCTGAAGTTATTCTTGTAGCCGAATTTCCTAGTGAAGATCCATTCGTATGAATTCCAACTACATATCTTTTACCATTTTTATATTTCCATACTGGAGAGCCACTTTGTCCACCTGCAGAATCAATATTATACACTAAAGTTCTAGGTGTAACTAATTTAATTCTTCTACAATGCCACCATTGTGTTCCTGCTGGTTTATCTCCAGGATATCCTGATAAGTTTACTTTTAAACCAAGTAAACTGAAAAAGTTATAATTTGCATAGCCAAAATAACCAACTTTGTTTCCAAACTTACAGTTTTTTGGTAAAATAATAGCTCCATAGTCATTACTTCTTTTTTTGCTTTTTGTCCATCCTTTTACAGAGTGGAAATGACTTGTTTTACATGACCCAAAGGGTTTACTTGCTCCATTACGTCCAGGTATTACTTCTATACTTTTTGCCCATCCACCATGTTTATGCATATAAACAACATGTCCAGCAGTAATTACAGTTCTTGGTCCTATTAAAAAACCAGTACCTATCCAACTAGTTCCATCTTTAGCTTTAATTTTTAAAGAACAAATAGCTCTCCACGGGTATTTTGTAGTTCCATTTATTTTTTTACGATCATCTTTACCAATAACAACTTCTTGAACCATTTTTTGCCCACTTTCAGTTCTCATTAACTCAGCTAAATCTGCATCACCATAACTACCATAATAAGCATTTAATCCCTCCCCTTCTATGCTCTGAGGTGTATTTTCTTTAGAATCTACAACAGAATAATCATAGCCCTCTATTTTTTCTAAAGTATCGTCTTCAGTATTTTCAATAACATTTTCATTCAATTCTGAATTACCTCCTAAAAAAGGTTCTTCACTATCGGTATCCTCACCAAGTATAGTTTCATTTTCATTACTTACTTCATGGTAATCATCTAGTGCAGCTTCTTCATTATTGTTTTCATCAAATTCTGTAAATTCATTTTCTGAATTTACTTCTACCCCTTCAAAAGATTCTTCAGATAACCCTTCATTAATTATTCCTTCTTTTGTCTTTTCTAAAGTTTTCATTTTTAAATAATTTAAGTTTAATAATTGTATTACAAATTGCAAAATGTTACAACAAAATTATAAAACAACAAAACTTAAAAAACAAGGCTATACACTGATAATCAACAACTAAAACCTCCTTTGTTTTAAAGAAAATCACTTATACAAAAAATAATCTTAGAAATTATTTTTTAAAATTTCAGAACCAAGTTGAATAACTCCACTTATTAAAAAATCTAAATCTTCTTTTTTAGTTTTATGATTTACGATACAAACCCTAATACAATACTTATCATTAAGTATTGTAGAGGATGGAGAAGCTATTCCTTTTTCTTGCAATTGAATGATGATTTCTTCATTTAATTTATTGATTTTCTCCATGCTTAATTTTTTATTGAAATATCTGAAACAAACAATACTCATTGTTACAGGAGCTAATATTTCTAATTCATTACTTTTAAGTATTTTGCTTTCAAGATATTTTGCCTGTTCATTATTTTTTGAAATTAATTGGGCATGTTTTTTAATTCCGGTTTCCTTTAAACTCATCCAAACTTTTAATGCCTTAAAGCTTCTCGATAATTCGAAACCATAGTTATTAATGGCATCTAAACCTCCAGCTAATCCTCTTCCAGTTTGTAATAAATAGTTTGGTGTTATAGCAAAAGTGCTTCTATGAGTATCAGCATCCTTCACCAATAAGCATCCTAATTCATAAGGAACATGAAGCCATTTGTGTAAATCAAAAGCAACACTATCTGCTAATTCGATATATTTAAGTTTTGGTGCTATATTGGGGTCTAATTTAGCTAAGGCTCCATAAGCTCCATCAATATGAAGCCATAAATTATATTTTTTGCAAATGTTATAAATATCTTCTAAAGGGTCAATTGCACCCGTATTCACTGTACCTGTAGTTGCAACAATACAAAATGGTTGTAGCCCTTCTTTTATATCTAAAAGTAACTGTTCTAAAAGTTTATCGCAATCCATTTCATACTCTGAATTTGTTTTAATCTTCCTAACAAATTTATTCCCTATTCCTATTATTTCTGCTGCTTTAGTAATACAGCTATGTGTTTCTTCAGAACAATACACTACTAATTTTTTGCTATTCTTTTGAATACCGTGTTCACGAATTAAATTTGAATGAGCATTCCTTGCAACAGTTAATCCAGTAATGTTTGCCATAGATCCTCCACTTAATAATATTCCAGAACTAGAATTAGGGTAATTAAGCATTTGCTTACACCATTTTACTACCTGCTCATCAACATACATTGCTGCATGCTCACCAATAGTTACATTTGGATTCATAACAGCAGCTAACATCTCACTATAAGCCCCCATAAGGGTTCCTGAACCTTGAACCCAAGCAAAGAATCTCGGGTGAATATTTCCTTTATGATATGGTAATATATACCGTTTAAAATCTTGATACACCTTTTTAGAATTCTGAGGTTCCACAGGTAAATCTTCTTTAAAATATGCTTTAGTATCTTTTGGAATTTCTTTCCAACTTGGTTCAAGATGAATATTCTTTAAAAAAGAAATCATATCATCAATCATTTGATGACCAAGTTCTCTCATTTCTTCCCAATTCTCAGGATCTAACCCATTAATATCTTCTAAATTATTATTTGATTTCATATGGCTAATTTAATAAGAGGTGAAATTTATAACAATCTGAAAATTGCTGTTATTGATAAATCATTTTTTATAGAAAACTAATTTAATGGTTTACAAGAAAAGATTTATTATTAGTTTTTATTTATCTGACGAATCTATTGATCTGCAAAAATTAAAAGTCTATTTTCTCTAATATAATTATATTGCTCAGAAGTTAAATAAATTACTACAGCTCCATCACCAAATAGTCTGTAAAATTTCCCACTTAAGTTATGCTTTTTAGCAATATCATTTAAATACTTAAAAAACTCAGTATCTATCCAATCACGATTAATTTTAAATTCTTTTTTATATTTTTTATTATTAAAAATAAAGTTTAAAATTACATTTTCATTATTCAAATTAAAGTTATCACTAACTTTTATTGGATTAAATTCTTTATGTGAAATTTTTGAATATTCATACAGTAATTCTTCATAAGGATTATTTAAATTACTTAACTCAGTATCAAAAGATAAAACAACTTCAGAAAATGAAGAAAGAATTTCATTTAAATCATTTATTTTTTTCTCATTTATAATATCAATACTTTTTAATACTTCGTTTTTATCTAAATGATTAAATAATCCAAGTGTTCGAAACTGAGATATTACATCATTTATTTTGGTTGTTGTAATAGAGGTATCAAAGTTTTCATAGCTTAAATTCCAATAGCTCTTTAAATCTCTAAATATTTTTGACTGATCTTCTCTCAAAGCTATAATACCAAAATTCTGATTTTCAAATTTTTGTTTATTAATAAATTTGTATTTAACTAAATGTAACTGATAATTTGATTTTAAATCATTTAATATTTTATTAAAAACTTGATAATATTTTTCCTTATCTATTTTAATGAAAAAGTTATCGTTTAAATCAGTATTATTATGTAAAAAAAAACTTTTTTGTTTATATGTTTTATTATTTGATTTTATTGAAACTACTAACTTATGTGAAGTATAATCTATTGATGATTCTAATGAATCTATTTTAATTTCAAATTTAAAATTTGTAAAACTTAATTCAGGTAAGATTTTAGAGGTTAATTTATGTATTTCCTTTAAATAAACAATTGGTTCGTTTGAATATTTTGATAAATCGAAAAATTTTGCATTTTTACAGTAGTTAATAAATTCTAGAGGTGATTTTAATTTATTTTCACTAATATCCAAACGTAACTGATTATTTTTTTCTTTACTAATAATTCCATTTTTAAATAGTTTAACTCTAAAATTATTTTGCCTTGTGGTGCTCATCCACTCATCAAAACTTATTTGATTGATTAAATTAAGTAAAAGGTTAAATAGATTGTTGTACTCGTTATTTTTTATTTTGTTAATATTCAGTTGATATAATTTATCATTAATTAATGAGCCTTTTTGTAATTTTGTTAAGTATTTAAATAGTAACTTATTTATTTCTTTTTGTTCATTCTTTTTTAACTTTTCATCAAAGTCAAACACTGTATCAACGCTAGAATATTTATAGCCTGTTACTTTCTCAAATTCTTCTTGAAATACAAAATAAAGGAGTTGTCCTTTTGAAACTTTACCAATGAAAGAAATTTTTTTGTTGATTTTTTGGCCCTGATAAAAATTTAGTAAATTTAAATCTATTAACTTTTGAACTTCTAAATTAATATTTTGACTAATAGCTGAATTAACAACTAATAAGCTTATTATAAACAATATAAAACAAATTTTTTTTTTCATTTCTACAAACAATTTTTTAAAATGTAAGGTTATTAGGTTGATAATAATTTACATTTTTTTAATATAATCAATCTTAAAAACCGAAACTCCACCTCCACAATTAGCAGAAATAAATGGACCATTTAATCCAATGTCATTAATTTGATAGATTAGTTGATTATCAACAAAAAAAGAAATTTTAGAATTTTGGCAAATAATTATTATGTCTCTTTTTTTATTTAATTTTATAGGAAACTTATATGTTTGTTTTATAACTTCTCTATTTGGAGGAGGACTTGAATGAATACCTATTTCACCATCTTCCCTAACAAAACATAAATACCCAGAGTCTTTTCCATGTTTACCTTTTAAATTATCAGCTTTAATAAAAAAACCTGCCCAAGCAGAAGAGTTATTTCGGTATGTTTTTTCAAACTTAATAGATGCTTTTAGTTCAAAATCTCTTACATCTTTTGAAATAATCGCTTTTGATTTGTATTCATTTCCCTTTGTATCAATTATAAGTACATTACCTTTATATTGTGGTAACAAAACATTTTTACATGATATAATTACTAAAGGAAGAACTAGAATAAATAGAAATATTCTTAAATTTTTCATAACTAAAACTATCATCTTTTTTATAGGTTGATAAAAGTACACTATTTTAAATTTAGTCAAGATAGGCTCAATAATAAATATATACGATAATATTTAAAACATATATAGGGACAAAATTTAAATCACAAAAAATTATGAATGCTAAAATATCTAAGATAAGTCCTGAAGATTATAATTTTATAATAAATGAATTAAATAATTGGTGGGGAGGTCGAAAGATGACAGATATGTTGCCTCGGCTATTTTTTAAATATTTTACTAATACAAGTTTCATTGTAAAAGATCAAAATCAAATATTAGGATTCATTATTGGTTTTATATCTCAAGATAATCCAAAATTAGGTTATGTACATTTTATTGGGGTAAATCCAGAATTTAGGAAACTCAATTTAGGGAAAAAACTATATGCTCACTTTTTTAAAGAGGCTAAATGTTTAAAATTAAAAGAAATAGAATGTGTAACCTCCATTAAAAACAAACTCTCTATTAATTTTCATAAAAGTTTAGGTTTTTCAATTCAAAAAGGAAATAAAGAAATAGATGGGATTTCATATTTTGAAAATTATGATGGAATAAATGAACATAGAGTTTTATTTAAATATGAATTATAAACTATTTATAACACAAGATTTTGGTTAAGTACCACCTCAAAAATCAGATAATTTTCTATTATCTTGCATTGTGCTTTTACTTATTATTAAAACCAATTTAAAATCTTAAAAAATGAAGGTTACAACTGAAAAAAATGAAAAAGTTGCAAATATGATTTTTGCTTCTATTTACCCTCTTTATTGGAACAGATTAGAAAAGAATGGTAGAACAAAAAAAGAATTTCATCAAGTAATAGAATGGTTTACTGGTTTTGATGAAAATAAATTGCAGGCACTTATTAAAGAGAAAGCAACATTTAAAACATTTTTTGAAAAAGCAGAAATACATTCAAATGCATACATGATTAAAGGAGTAGTTTGTGGTTATCGAATTGAAGAAATAGATGATAAATTTAAAGTGTATAAACAATGTAGGCGTATGGAAAAACTTATAGATGAGTTAGCAAAAGGCCGTAAAATGGAAAAAATACTCCGTAAAGAGAAAAATTAAGAACCAATGTTAACAAATACAATGCATTTGATTACTATCTTAACAGTAATTCTAAAAGTATATACTAAAAGCTAAAACAAATGTTTTTTAATCATTCTAGAATAAAAACACTAAGTATAACGTCCATAAAATAATAATGAACCAAAAAGAACTATTTTGTAATAGCTTTATAATTTTATTTTTATTAATTAGTTTATTTTCTTGTAAGGATGAAGAGAGAGAATCTAATACTAAAAAAGTAAAAAAAAATGTACTATCTAATTTACAGTTCGACCATTTCAATATTTGGGTTGAAAATCCAAAAAAAGCAAAAAAAAATTAACTGATATTGGGTTTACATCCGTTCCCGATTCTCTATCTCTAATTCATTTAGGGCAAGGTACATCAGGAAAATACTTCCATTTTTTAAATGGTTATTTGGGACTTATTTTTGTCTATAATCAAAAAGAATTAGAGAACAATAATTTAAAAAATAAAGAGCTTGATTTTATAGAAAGAGCAAATTTCAGAAACAATGGAGCCTCACCTTTTAGTATAGCTTTGAAAATAAAAAATTATGATATAGAAGAAATTCCATTTGAAAAAATAAGCTACCATCAAAAATGGATGAAGGAAAACATGTATATTTATTCAGCTAAGAATTCAAAAAGAAACCTTAAAGAACCTTCTATTTTTGTTGTATATCCTGAAATAGAATCAGAAAGATTTGAAACATTGTCTGATTTTAAAAAAAATCCAAATGAATACGCATTTGCTAGGGAGTTTTATAAGCACCCGAATGGGGCAAAAAAATTAACAAATATTATTATTACTTCAACAGATTTAGATTTAAAAACAAAAACAATCAAAGCTATAAACGAAATTGAAAAATTGTCAGTTAAAAAAAGTAATATACATTTAATGGAGCTATATTTTGATAATAATATTCAAAAAAAGTCATTTGACTTAAGGCCTGAACTACCACTAATTATTTATTTATAAAATTAGATAAAAAATTTCTGTTTTTTATTTACTCATAAAGGAAGTAAATTAATTTTATAAATAATACCTACTTTTCTATTTTAACAAAAAAAGGATAAAAATCAAAAAACAAATTTTTACGTTTTTATGTTAATAATTTCAGGAAAATCATTCCATTTTCTAATTGAGAAAATATCTTAACTTAGCTAATATTCATCTTTTTTTATTAAATTTACGCAAACACTGGTAACACTTTTTTAGACGAGATGTTACCAAAAAATTAATAATACACATTTAATTAAAATACTTAGCTTTAAAAAGAATTCGGATCTAAAATTATAGTTATAAAACTTTAATTATAAGAAACCTCTAATTCAATTTAACTATTAAGAAAAAATAATTATGATTGATCAAAAAAATAATATAGAATTATCTATAGTAATTCCTTGCTTAGATGAAGCGGAAACGATAGAAATATGCATTAAAAAAGCAAAAAAATTCTTATTAACGAATAATATATCTGGAGAAATTGTAGTTGGTGATAATGGAAGTAAAGATGGTTCAATTGAAATAATCGAGAAAAATGGAGCACGCTTGGTACATATTAACAAAAAGGGATATGGAGCAGCTTTAATGGGAGCTATAGAAGCATCTAGAGGTAAATTTATAATTATGGGAGATGCTGATGACAGTTATGATTTTTCAAACTTAATGCCTTACATTTTAAAATTAAGGGAAGGTTATGATTTGGTTATGGGAAATAGATTTAAAGGAGGTATAAAAAAAGGAGCCATGCCTTTTTTACACAAATACCTTGGTAATCCTGTACTTTCATTTATTGGTAGGTTATTTTTCAAAATTAAAATAAGAGATTTTCATTGTGGTTTAAGAGGGTTCAGAAAAGATAGTATTAAAAAGCTTGAACTCAGAACTACTGGGATGGAATTCGCTTCTGAAATGGTTGTTAAGTCTAGTATTTTTAAGTTAAAAATAACCGAAGTACCTACAATATTATCAAAAGATGGTAGAAGTAGACCTCCACATTTAAGGACATGGAGAGATGGATGGAGACATTTAAAATTCTTATTAATGTATAGTCCTAAATGGTTATTCTTTTATCCAGGAATGTTCTTCTTTTTACTATCAACACTTTTTTTTATACTAATAAGTATCAATCCTATTCATGCAAAAGAACTAACTTTTGATTTGCATACTCTAACCTATTGCGGTGCTGGAATAATATTAAGTTATCAAATATTAAGCTTTTCTTTTCTAAGTCGAATTTATGCAATTAATCAAGGACTAATTCCTGTTGAAAAAAAGTTCTTAAATATATTTAATTTTTTTAATCTTGAAAAAGGATTACTAGCGGGTATATTCATATTTATTTTAGGTTTTTTATCAAGCTTAAATTTATTCATGGATTGGAGACAAGAGGGGTACGGGAATATAAATGACCTAAATGTTTCCTTCAGAGTTTTGATACCATCTGTAGTTATGATAATTGTAGGTATTCAAACTATTTTTTTAAGTTTTCTTTCAAGTATTATTGGAACAATTCAAAATATTAAGTTTTTAGATGAATAAAAAATTTAATCCACTTATAAATTTTAATAAAAAACATGCTCAATTTATTTAAAAAATTACATCATAAATATGTATTCTTGCGAAGAATAGATGTACTTTCAAATCAAATAGCTATACAAATTCCTGATAATATTAATTTATTAGATATTGGTTGCGGAGATGGTACCATCTCAAAAATGGTTCTAGATAACAAAAAAAACATAACAATAAAAGGCATAGATGTTTTTGCTCGTGAAAATTGTGCCATACCATTTAAAATGTTTGATGGTAAAACTATTCCACATACTGATGATGAATTTGACGCTACTCTATTTGTAGATGTTTTACATCATACGACAAATATTAAAGAATTGATTACTGAAGCAGCAAGAGTAAGTAAAAAATATATTATCATTAAAGATCATCATTATAATAATGCTCTTGATTTTGGTATATTAAAATTTATGGATTGGGTTGGAAATGCTCCACATGGTGTTAAAGTTATTTATAATTTCAAAAATCTAGATTTTTGGAAAACTACTTTTTCTGAGTTAGGATTGGAAATTGAAAATATTAATTGTAAAGTACCTATTTATCCATTTCCTTTTAATTTAATTTTTGGAAGAGATTTACATTTTATAACCGTGCTTAGAAAAAAAGAGCTATAAAATATAAAATGTTACGTTTTTATCATTTGTTAACAAGCCTTTTAACCTTATAATTTTTATGCCTAAAAAAACACAAAAGTTATTAATGTTGGTAATTATACTAATTTTAGTAACACTAACATACTCTAATCACTTTAACAATACTTTTGCTTTTGATGACTATAACCAAATAGTGGATAACTCTTATGTGCGAAATATAAATAACATTCCTTCTTTTTTTAAAGATGCCACTACCTCTTCTACTTTGGCTAACCACCAAACATACAGGCCACTAACAATGACATCTTTAACCATTGATTATTACGTTGCGAATGGTTTAAATCCTTTTTATTTTCACTTGAGTACATTTATCTGGTTTTTAATTCAATTGATAGTTATGTTTTTTCTATTAAGAAAAATAATTTCAAAAATAACTCAAAATAAATGGTCAGATTATATAGTGTTTTTTGCTGTAGCACTTTATGGAATTCATCCTGCAAATGCTGAAACTATAAATTACATTTATCAAAGAGGTGATTCTTTATCTACATTATCAGTTGTTGCTGGACTTTTTTTATACATTTCCTATCCTAAGAAACGAAAATTTTATTTATATTTAATTCCAGTAGTAATTGGTATTCTTACTAAGGAAACTGCCACAATGTTTGCTCCTATATTATTTTTCTATGTATTGTTGTTTGAAGTTAACAGCTCTTTATTCGAAATATTTAGTAAAAATGGAGTAACTATTATAAAACAAACGTTCCTTCAAACTTTACCAGCTTTTATAGTTTGTGGCCTATTAGGCGTTTTTGTTTTAAAAATGCAAAGCCCTTCTTTTGAACCTGGAGGAGTTTCAACCTTAAATTATTTGATGACTCAACCTTGGGTATTATTCCATTATATTTTCACATTTTTTATTCCAACTAATTTATCTGCTGATACTGATTTATCAGCATTTACAAATGTGTTTGATGAACGAATTTATGCAGGGTTGGCTTTTGTTATTACTATGATTGTAATTGCATTCAAAACATCTAAAAAAGAAGAAACAAGACCTATAGCTTTTGGTATTCTTTGGTTTTTTATTTCTTTAGCGCCAACATCTAGTTTTGTTTCTCTTGCTGAAGTTACAAATGACCACCGTATGTTTTTTCCTTTTGTAGGATTGACACTTAGTGTTACTTGGTCAATAGGTATTCTTATAATTAATCGCCAATCAATTATAAATTCAAAGCCTTTGTATAGATATGGTATAATTATACTAGGAATTATCATTCTTTCAGCATACACAACAGGTACAAGAGAGCGTAATAAAGTATGGCATTCTGAAGAAAGCCTATGGTATGATGTTACTATAAAAAGTCCTAAAAACGGAAGAGGGCTTATGAATTATGGTTTAACTCAAATGAAAATTGGAAAATACGATATAGCTTTAGATTATTTTACAAAAGCCCTTGCATATTCTCCATATTATTCAACTTTGTACATAAATATTGCTATAGTAAACAATGCAATGAATAAACCTGTTGAAGCTGAATCTTATTATAAAAAAGCTATTAAATATGCTCCAAAAAATAGTGAATCCTATCATTTTTATGCTGATTTTCTTTTTAAGAAAAACCGTTTTCAAGAATCACTGTCTAATGCTAAAATAGCACTTTCATTAAATAATGTTAGTATGGAAACAAGACATTTATTAATGAAAATATACAATCAGTCAAGTAATTATAAAAAATTAGATATCTTGGCTAAAGAAACTTTGAAAATTATACCTAAAGATTCTTTATCTAACTTTTATTTGAATAATAAAAAAACAATAAACTTAAAGTTAAAATTAGCGGAAGAATTAGCTGAAAATTCACCTACTTCGGATAATTATATTAATTTAAGTTTAGCTTATTATAACCAAAAATTATATAAAAAATGTATTATTGCTTCTGAGAGAGCATTAGAATTAGATCCTGAAAATAAATTTGCTTACAATAATATAGGTAGTGCATATATAGCATTAAAAAATCGTGAAGAAGCAATAATAGCTTTAACCAAATCATTACAAATTGATTCTACATTTCAATTTGCAAAAAATAATCTTAATTGGGCTAAAAACAACCTTTTTGTAAAAAATCCATAACCAATATAATAAAGTATAATATAAGTAAAAAGCCATTGAATTAACAATGGCTTTTTGCTTATATTATATTTTTTTAATCATATTTGTTTTTGCTATCCTCACTTTCTACTGATTATTCAAGTTTATCAAAATCATAATTAAGTGCATTTACTGTAATTGAAAGAGGCGTACCCTACATTTTCATAACAAACCTACTACTTCTGTTTTAATTTCTGTGAGATGGTTCCATTAAAAAAACTGAATTAATTTTATTAATAATTAATTCAGTTCCATATTTGATAACATTAAAATCAATATAAGTTTTGATAGAAATTAAATGTTATTTTTTTTATTAAAACACTATAGTTTCATAATGTTATCTATTAAATTTTCATCATTTCTTGTACCAAATGGGTCAATACTGATATATTTAGGTTCTTCATTAACTATTATTGTAACCTCTGAAGTTTCTTTATTAATCATGAATGATTGATAATATAATATTTGATCATTACTTTTTACTTTAGAAGGGTGTGAATTAAATACTCCTATTTTTATTGGCTCATTAATAGATGTTTCTTTAATTTCTCCTGAATCCAAAGTATTAAATCGTTTTGCTTTTAATGTAACTGTTACTTTAAACTTCCCATTTTTTAATTGTTTAAACTCTCCTCTATCTATTGCTAAATCATACGTAATTACTCTTTTAAACCAATCATCAATTAATTCATGATATTTTAAAGGAGTTACATCATACAGAGCCTCTAAAAACTCAATGGAATTTACTTCTAAAGTTTTACTATTTCTATATTTCTTTGTTAAACTCTTTAATACCATATTTAATTCTTTCTCACCTATTAAATCTCTTACAGCTAATAAAACGGTTAATGCTTTTCCATAAGAAATATATCCTTGTCCTAATATTTTATAAACTGGAGGCTCTTGTTCACCAGCAAAAGCTCTACCATAAAAATATCTTCTTCTAGTGTTATCACTTAATTCGTATAAAGCTCTTTTTCCATACATTTTTTCCATAACTACAGCTTCAGTATACTTTGCAAAGCCTTCAACAAAAATAGAGCCACCTGCTACTGGTTTTGCTGATAATGTATGTCCCCACCATTGATGTCCTACTTCATGAATTGTTCTTTTTGCTACTAAATTGAATATTGAGGAATCACTTACATTTGATAAATACAATCGGTCTTCTACCATACTTATAACTCCTGGGTGTGCAAAACCTCCAAATGACCAATGTGAAGGTATTTCAGCTATTCTTAGGTGATCGAAATTATACTTACCAAAGTTAGCTTGACAATAATCTAAAGTTTGTTTTGTACTTTCTTCTATTTCTTCAATATTGAAAGAGTGGTTTTCATCATAGTATTGCTCAATTAAAACCCCTTTATGATTAACTTTTTTAGTCTTATACATACCAGAAAAATAAGCAATCATAGGTATAATCTTATTTTTAGACTTGTAATGATAATAATTCCTATCATTTTCAACCCATTCATTTATTAAACTACCCGAGCTTAAAGCTTTTTGATTTTTATTTGTTGATACAATAGTTTCAAAATGTATTTTTTCATTATTAAAATCATCTAATTCAATATGAGAATCTGATATTTCTACTTCTTTTCTTTTTGGTAAATCTCTTTTTTCTCGTTCTACTCTATTTGTTATTTCTATACTATTACTATACCCAAGCATAGGTTCAAATGTTCTGTGCGTTATATATGTTCCATTTTTAACAATCGTTTTATTGTTTTCGTATTTTTTAACTTTATAAGCCAATTCATAATTAAATAATAATGAATCATTTGGTTGAATATCCTCGTTTAATTTGAATATATATATACCAAATTCATTATTTTTTTTGATAAGTGTTCCTTTTTCTAAAGAAATAGACTTTAACGGAACTCTTTCTGTTATAAAAACTTCTGATATTGGTTTTGAACTACCATTTTTCAAAATATAATTTGCTTTTACAGTATAGCGTCTTTCTGAAGGAAAAATAGCTACTTCTGTTTTTCTAGATATTGGAAAAAGTCTTTCTAAATTTTCATACTTTTTAAACTTTCTCTCATATCTTTCTCTAAAATCTAATTGATTACTGAAAGTTTCATAGGTATCAATCACATTCATATTATAAAATATTATTAACCCAAAACTAATAAATAGTACTGCTAAAAATAAGATTGATACTTTTTGAATTTTAGTCAACTCATAGCGTAGTTTTTTTAGTTTAAATAAAATATCTGATACTACTCCTCTATTCCACATTTTAAATGATAAAGTCATTAAAAAAAGACCAAAAACTAACCAATACAATGCTAAATGGTTAAATAAACTTGAGCCTCCATAAAAACCATTCATATTTGAACATGCAACTCGTGGCATAAAACCAATACTTGTTAACGGGTGCTCTAATCCTATTAAATCAGATTTTAAACTTAATATTACAATTAAACCAGAAACTCCCATTCCAATATATTTACTTTTAGCAATACTATTCACAAAAATTGCTATCATTGAGAAAATCATTAATTGTAAACCATAATGGTAATACAGTGAAGCATACAAACTAAACTCAAAGTTTGTATAACTTAAACTAACTTGAAAAATAATACACATTAAAATACCTGTAGTTATTAAAATAATTGGTAATAGTACTACTACCAAAAATTTAGATAAAAAGAATGTGCTATTTTTTGTTGGAACCGCATCTATAATTAAATTAAAATTTAAGCTACGTTCTCTCCATACAATTTCTGCACTATAGAATATGATTAACAGTAAACTAAAAATAGTTAGAGGGTCAACTATTAAAGCTATTAATTGATTCGTAAAAGGATACGAACTAACTCCATATTCACCTCCTTCTATTACTGTTGCATATAATTCTGAAAACACAATAAACAACCACATTATAAGAACTGCAATAAAAGGTAAACTCTTAAAAACACTTACTAATTCTAATTTTATTAAAGATATAAATGTTTTTATTTTTGTTTTAAAATTATGTATTTGCTCTAATGGTTTATAGTCTATTAAAGTTGTATTTTCTGTATTAAATCTCCTTTTTTTCTTTATTTTTTTTGTTATTTTCCTAAAAGAAAATAATTTATAAGTACTTAATAAAACTCCAAAGGAAACAAGAAGCCAAGTTAATCTATTCATAAAAAAGTAACCTGAAAATGATAATAATTGCGTGTTTTTTTGAAATGGAGTCCAATATTGTGTTTGTTCAAAAAATGCTGCAATCCCAAACAAATCTGCAACAGCAGCTATAGCCATACTTTCTGGTGATGCAGGAACAGATTGTGCAAGAAGTGGAGAATTTAAAAAGATTGAACAAACGAAATATAGCATGTATAAAAATACAGCACTAATATAAGTTGCTATACTACTTTTTGTAAGTGTACTTACAGAAAAAACAATCGTTGTACAAATAAAGATATTAGGAACAACAATATATAGCCAAGGCTGTAAATATGTTAATAGTTTAAAATCACCTAATCGTTCTGGGTCTAAACTTGAAAAATAATTCCCACCTATATAACCTACTATAAAAGGTGAAAAAGCTAGTGTACTAAAAATAAATGTACCTAAAAATCTACTCCAAAAATAGTGTGATTTTTTAATTGAAGAACTATAAATTAAATTCTCCATATTATGTTGTTTATCTCTAAGCATTGCGCTAACAGCAAAAAACATAATAATAAATACACTTCCTAATGTAAAAAGACTTGTATGAAAATAAACTTGATATACTGAATTAAAATGAACTCCCTTAGGAGCAAATCCTTGCTTACCCACAAAATAACCTAGCGCTAAAAATAAAATAACAAATATTGGAAATGCACGTTGTTTTAATTGATAATAAACCTCAAAATTTAATAGCTGTTTAAACATAATTTATGCGTTTTTTAATTGATTCTTAAAAAGTGTTGTGAAGTAGAAATCCTCTAAATTTGGAGTAATTAACTCAAAACCTATTTCCGGTTTAGTCTCTGATAAAACCCTTACTTGTGTATCACCAGAAACTAATTTTGTTGAAATAAGATCAAAAGCTTTTTTATACGATTCAATATCTTCTTTGCGTATAATTTTACTCCATATTTTGTTTTTAATACTCTCTACCAATGTTTTTGGATTTCCTTCTGATATAATTTGACCATTTGAGAGAATAGCCATTTTTGGGCATAAATTTTTTACATCTTCAACGATATGTGTTGATAAAATTACAATAACGTTCTCCCCTATTTCACTTAATAAATTTAAAAAACGATTGCTTTCCTCTGGATCCAAACCAGCTGTTGGTTCATCTACAATAATTATTTGAGGATTTCCTAATAATGCTTGGGCAATACCAAAACGCTGACGCATACCTCCTGAAAATGTATGCACTGCTTTTTTTCTATGTTGATATAAATTAACTTGTTGTAGTAATGCTGTTACTTGTTCTTTACGCTCTTTTTTATTAATAACCCCCTTTAAAACGGCTAAATGATTTAATAATTTTTCTGCAGATATTTTTGGATATACGCCAAATTCTTGTGGTAAATACCCTAAGCAATTTCTAATCTTTTCTGGAGTTTCTACTATATTTGAGTCATTAAATGTAATAGTTCCTGAAGTAGGTTCTTGTAAAGAAGCAATAGTTCTCATTAAAGATGATTTTCCAGCCCCATTAGCTCCTAATAAGCCAAACATTCCGTTAGTAATTTCGATATTAATATCGTTTAATGCTTTTACTCCGTTTGAATATGTTTTAGTTAAGTTTTCTATTTTTAGTGTATTCATAATGATCCTTTTTAATTACATTACAAATGTGTTTTTTTTATCTTCTTTTTAAAACTTAAAGTGACGTACAATTAACTTATTTACATACATATAGTATTTTTTACATTAAAACTAGGTTCATCATAAAAATGATCTTGTTCATCATAATTTTCATACTGTATATCAATATAGTTGTAAAAACATAAGAACATTAGTAGTTTTGATATATGATTGAGTTTTTTAAAAAATACAAAGCCTTCTTTATTGGTTTAATTATTATTCCAATATTTTACTTTTTAGATACTACCAAATATTTAAACATACCTCGTGATCAACCTTTTGAAGTGTTTATTATTACTCTATTTTGGTGGTTAGTAATTGCGTTACCTATTCATCATTACAAGTATCTAATAACTAAAAAAAATGTTCTGTTAAAAGTATTTGCTATAATCGCTATTTTCTTTGTAGCATTAGTAATAGATTCTTATATGAAGGTACCAGATAACCCAATAACTTTTACCCTTTTATTAGTCTTTTGGTTAGGCTTTGCATACATTATAGCTCCAAAATTCTTTACAAAATATTGGAAACTAATAACACTTATTTACGCCCCATTACTTTTATACTTTTTCTATTTAAGGCTACTTTCAGGAAATTTAGATGCTTATTTAAAGATTAAAGAAAATTTTCCAATTTACATCTTCTTTATACCAATTCCTTTATTCTTTTTAGTATGGGTTTTTGAACAATGGAAATGGTTACAAAATTTAAAAAATGAAAAAGCAAAAACTGAATTATCGTTACTTAGAACACAAATAAATCCACACTTTTTCTTCAATACATTAAATAACTTATACGCTTTAACTATAAAGAACTCTAAACAAGCTCCTGATGTTATTTTAAAGCTATCAGATATGATGCGTTACACTATATATGAAGGAGAAAAAGAAACTGTAAAACTTTTAGATGAAATTGAATATTTAAATAATTACATTGACCTTCATAAAATTAGGTACAAAAAATCAGTAGAAATTTCTTTCAATTATAAAGATGTTAATCTTCATTTAACCATAGCACCTTTACTATATATAATGCTTTTAGAAAACTCTTTTAAGCATGGTATTGACACTCTTTCTGAAAATGCTTTTATCAATATAAATTTATACGATACAAATGATGCTATATTTTTTGTTATTGAAAATAATTTTGATCCTAATGAAATAAATAAAACTAAAGGTATTGGATTAGAAAACCTTAAAAAAAGACTTTCTTTATTGTACAATAATAAGCACGAATTAACTATAGATATATCAAATACTATTTATAAAACCACTCTAAAAATAAATAAAAATGCTTAATTATATTATAATTGATGACGAACCTTTAGCTCATGAAATTATTGAAGAGTTCTGTAACATATTACCTCATTTAACATTGAAAAAAAACTGTTATAATGCAATGGAAGCTATGCAATATTTAAATGAACATACTGTAGATTTTATGTTTTTAGATATTAATATGCCGAAACTTAGAGGGCTTGACTTTTTAAAAACACTAACAAAACCTCCAAAGACTATTATTACAACAGCATATAAAGAATATGCTTTAGAAGGGTTTGAATTAAATGTTGTAGATTATATTTTAAAACCTTTTAGTTTTGATCGCTTAGTAAAAGCAGTTAATAAAATAACTGATTTAAATACTATTAAAACAGTGATTAAAGAAGTAGATACTACTTCTGAAACAAATTCTCGTTTTTTTGTTAAAGGCAATAAAAAACATCATCAAATTAATTTAAATGATCTTCTATATATTGAAGCTTATGGAAATTACACTAAATTATTTTTAACAAATGAGATGATTGTAAGTCATGAAAAAATCTCATATTATGAAGATATATTAAATGCAAATGATTTCTTAAGAGTACATAAATCATTTATTGTTGCAATAAATAAAATAAAATTTATTGAAGGAAATCGTATTTTAATTAATGAGCATAAAGTACCTATTGGGCAAACTTATAAAAATAACGTTAATAAACTCTATTCATAAAGTTTATTAACGTTATTTCTTTTAAAATCTGCTAAATAGTATTACCATAGATATCCAATTCAATTACTGGCTTACCTAATTTTTTAACTTCTTTTAATTGTGATGCTTTATCACCAACTATTAAATAAATCATTTCCTTTTCTTGTAAATAGGTATCTATAATTTTTTTATAATCTTCTAAAGTCATTGAAACTAATTCTTTCTGATTCATTTCTGTATAATTAGAAGGTCTATTATATTTACTCATATTACGAACCATTCTTAGTTTTGCCCCTAAACTTTCAAATGCTCTTGTATCAGCTTTTAAAAGTTTGTTTCTTGTTAATTCTACATCAGATTGAGTAAAATCCTTCGAATAATTGCTTATCATGTTTTTAATTATTTCTAAAGATTTTAATGTAGCATTAGCCCTAACGCTTGTTCTTACTAAAAACGGAGAAATTTCTTTACTATTTCTAAAGCTAGAATAAGCTCCATATGTATATCCTTTTTCAATTCGTAAAGTTTGAAACAATCTTCCACTTGAACCTCCTCCAAGAATTTCATTTGCAAAATCTAAATTATTAGCATTCTCATCAGTAGCAGATAAAACCAATTTACCAATCATAATTACAGATTGTTTAGACCCTGGTACATCTACAAAATATAAATTACCAGCTTTTGATTCACTAGGTAACTCTTGTTTTGGAAGTATAATATCAATACCGTTAAAATCATTTAGTGTACTTATTGTTTTTGAAGCTTCATCTTCTGTTATAGCACCAGCAACATGAAAAGTCGCTTTTTTAGGTGATAATTTTTTATAATACGACTTCAAATCATCTACTGTAATTGTTTTAATTGTATTTAAAGTACCTGAACCTGGAATACTAAACATATGTTTATCTCCAAAAATTAACTTATTCATTATCGTAGAAGCAATTACATTTGGATTTGCTTCACGTCCTTTTAAACTAGTTTCTAATGCTTGTTTTAATCTATCAAATTCTTTTTGATCCCAACGAGGTTCTAACAATATTTCTTTTACAAGAGCAATTGTACTTTTAAAGTTCTTTGTTAAACAAGATCCTACAATATGAAAATCTTCATTAGCACTATATACACTTATGCTAGCACCCAATAAACCTATAGCTTCCTCAAGTTCAGCAGGAGTTTTAGATGCTGTTCCTTCCATCATTAAATCACTTAATAAACTTCCTACACCTTCTTTACCTTTAAAATCTAATAAATGTCCACCAGGAATTGTCAAATCAAATTGAACTAAAGGAACTTCATTATTCTCTATTCCATAAACTTTTATTCCATTATTTATAGATGTAGTCCAAACCTCAGGAGATTTAAATAAAGGTAATTCTCCAAAGGCTGGTTCACTCCTATCATACGTACTTGGAGTTTTTTCATATTTAGCTTCTTCACCTTGCCCTACCTCTTCATTAGCTACATTTTGCTTTACTTCTTCTATCCAAACTTTGGCTTCTTTAGCATCAGCAATAGCTAATTCTAATTGTCCTTTAGGAACAACACTTGTCATTACATAGTTTTTGTTTTTAATGTAATTGTTATAAACTCTCATAACATCAGCTGCAGTTACTGAATTCATTAATTTAGCAGCTTTTGTAATATAGCTAGGATCTCCGTTAAACTCATTATCTTGAACTAACTTAAATGCTTTGTTTAAAACAGTACTTACACTTTGATATAATCCTGTTTCTAATTCTGCTTTGATACGTTTTAAATCTTGTTCACTAACACCATTACTTTCAAAACGTTTCAACCCTTCATCTATAGCAGATTTTAAATCATCTAAATCTGTACCTGCATTAGCTCTTGCTCTAATAACAAATTCTCCTGCTATTTCACTACTTCTTTGATAAATACTAATATTAGGGGCTAATTTTTTTTCTTCAACCACTACTTGATATAATGGAGCTTTTTTACTTCCACTTAATAATTGGCTAAGAACTTGAAGTGGATATACATCTTTATTGTATTCTTCAATCGTTGGAATTACCATTCGTAACTCTGGAAGTTTTGCGAAATTATCTTCAAAATACAGTGATTTATTTTGAGTTAATGTTACAGGCATTGGTTGCAGTTCTTCTACATCAGGTCCACTCGGTATTTCACCAAACCATTTTTTTACTAATTTTTTTGTTTCTTCAATGTTTATATCCCCTGCAATTACTAAAGATCCATTTTTTGCTCCATAGTATTTTGCATAAAACTCTTTAACATCGTCAATAGTTGCCGCTTGTAAATCAGGTAATGCACCAATTACAGTCCAATTATAAGGGTGCCCTTCTGGATAAAGATTTTTTCTTATAATTTCATCAGTATAACCATAAGGAGCATTATCAACACGCTGACGTTTTTCATTTTTTACCACTTGCTTTTCTCTTTCTAAAGCAGCTTTCGTAACCGTATTAATCATATACCCATAACGATCACTATCAATCCAAAGAATTTTTTCAAAAGCATCTTTTGGCACTACTTCATAATATACAGTTCCATCACTCCAAGTACCACCATTTCTACTTCCTCCCCATTCAGGAATCATCTTTCTATTTGCTCCTACAGGAACATTCTCTGAATCATTAAAACTCATATGCTCAAAGAAATGAGCAAAACCAGTTTTTCCAGGCTTCTCTCTATTAGATCCAACATGCATCATAGTAGCCACTGCAACTATAGGGTCACTATGATCTTCATGTAAAATAACCTCTAAGCCATTGCTTAAAGTAAATTTTTCATAGTCAATTTTAAACTCTTTGTCTGCTTTGGAGGAAGCATTTGATTTTGAATTTCCCTCGGTTTTACAAGAGAGAAAAAAAGAACTACATAATATAATTGCAATAGTTGAAAGTCTCATTCATTTCTGTTTTTAGTTAAAAAGATAATTGAATGAATAAAGATAGTATTTTTAAATAAAACGTAACTTTAAAAAATTAGAAGCATTATATGAAAAAACTATTTATTACAATAAATTTATTTTATGAATAATTTATCTAAGAACAATAAAATAAGGAGTAAACCAATTATTACCCAAGTTTGTTTTGTAAGATTATATTTACTTCGAATATGCTTATTCATTAACAATACAGTTATTAGGATAAATAAAGTTGAAATAAAAACATAAATGAAATTTAAATACTTATTTTCTACAGTTGCATTTGTTACTGAAAATAAAATCATTGACATTACATGTAAAACTGATGTAACAACTCCAAATAACCAACCTATTCTCTTCTTTAACATTAATGTTACACCAGCAAATATGGTTAATAATGGAATTAATATTTGATAATGGTAATTTTTGAATATTTTAAATATAGATATATTTTCCCAAGAATAATTGTAGTGTTTGAGTCCTATATTAAACGATAGTTTAATACTCCATATTTCTAGTACTAAGATTAAAATTCCAAAAAATATTTGAAATGCACCTATGACTTTTTCAGTTATTTCCCATTTTTTTTTTCATTCTATGGATACTAATAATTGCGTTAGCCATTAACTTATATGGTAATTTAAAAAACTATATTTATAAAATACTTGAAATACCTAATTTAAAAACTTGGTTCCTAACATTTCTGAAGCATCCATTACAATCATTTTAGCAGAAGTATCTTCAGTACGTATTAATTGCCTTAAAGTACTCAATCTATTTATTGGAACTGTTACAAATATCATGTGTTTTTCCTGAGTTAAACTTAAATTATTACCTTTAATTAAAGTCCCATTCACTCCAATTTTTTCATTTATTAACAAACCAATAGCTTCTAAATTGTTTGGTGAAGAAATATGAACTATTCGGCCATTAGGTCGTCCTGTTAAAATAACGTCTACCATTTTTGTAGTAATAAAAATACTAATCATACTCCATAATGCTAATTCAACATTATTGAAAACAAATCCTGTAGCTACAACAACAATAGAATCTAAAATAAGAATTACGGTTCCTGTTTTTAATGATGTTTTAGAGGTTATTATTCTTGCTATTATCGTACCTCCACCTGCTGAACCACCTCCTTTAAATATAAAACCAATTCCGGCTCCAACAAATACTCCACCATATAAAGTAGCTAATAAAGGTTCATTACTTAATGGTTCTAAACTAACAAAGTGAGAAAGTGTGTCTATAAATGCACTAATTAATAAAATAGCTATCGTACTTTTTATAGCAAAATACTTTCCTAAATACTTTATACTTACCAATAACAAAGGAATATTTATAATTGCAAATAATATACCAATAGATATTTTAAAAAGGCTATTGAAAATAATAGCTAAACCTCCTGTACCTCCCATAGCAATACTATTAGGACTCAAGAAACCAACAACTCCAAATGCCATTAAAGCACAACCTACAATTATAAAAGTATAATTAAAAAACTCTTTTTTCATTCTAAAAATATATAAGCTGCAAAGTTAAAACAATCTACTAGTTGGCAACGGATAAAACGGTTGATTATAATACTATTTTACCTTATTCTGTTAATAATTCAACTAAACAAATACTCGTTTTCAGAAACAAAAACTAATTAAATTTTAACTAATTTTTCAGCCGCTGCAATTAACGTTTCGTCAGTCTTTGCAAAACAAAATCTCAACATTTGTTTATCAGTTGAATCTTTATAAAATACGGAAATAGGAATAGCTGCAACTCCATGCTTTACTATTAACTCTTTAGCAAAATCCATATCTCCTTTTGTACTAATTTGTTTATAATTTACAACTTGAAAATATGTTCCTTCACAGGGTAGTAATTCAAACTTGCTATTTTTTAATAAATTTTGAAATAAAGTTCTTTTACTAACATACATTTTTTCAATTTCATTGAAATCAACAATGTCTAAGTATTCAGAAATCGCATGTTGTGATAAGCTACTAATGCTAAAAACTAAAAATTGATGTATTTTTTTTATTTCTAACATTAACTTTTCTGGAGCTATTAAATAGCCTACTTTCCATCCAGTAACATGTAATGATTTTCCAAAAGAAGATGCTACAATTGCTTTATCTCTTAATTTGGGTCTTGTATTTATAGAAATATGAGGGTGTGAAAATGAAATATATTCATACACTTCATCACTTAGTAATAAAACACGGTCATGCTTTTCTAAAAGACTTTCTAGTGCTTGAAATTCACTTTCTTTCCAAATTTTACCCGTAGGATTATGAGGGTTATTTATTATAATTAATTTTGTATTCTTAGTAATTGCGTCTTCAATTCTATTAAAGTTAGGAGAATAATCATCGTTCAAAGAAATACGTACAGGTTTACCCCCAGCTACAAGTACTGAAGGCTCATAACTATCGTAACTAGGGTCTAAAATAATTACTTCATCATTGTTTTTAACAAATGAATTAATAACCGTGTAAATACCTTGTGTAGCACCTGCTGTTATTAACATTTCTGAAGCTATATTAACTTTACGCTTATAATTTTTAAATGTTAAGGATGCTATATTCTCTAATAATGAAGGCAAACCGTTCATCGGGGTATATTGATGAACATTTTTGCCTATTAGATTTTTAGTTATATTCAATAAACGCTCATCAACAGGGAAATTAGGAAACCCTTGCGATAAATTTATGGCTCCATGTTTGTTCGCTAATTGCGACATTATAGAGAATATACTTGTAGGAGTATTTGGTAGTTTAGACATTTCTAGTTAATCTTTTTACTAAAGTAATAAACTCGAATAACTATATGCCAATTAACTATTTTTTCTTTTTTAAAGTTTCATCTTTTATTAGTGAGCTTTTCGTTTCATTTAAATAATTAGCCACTAACTTATCTATCAATTCTTCTTTTGTTAAATGATGAAATATTGTTTTTATTTTAGCTTTAAAATCTTGAGAAACCTCTCTATTCGGTTTAGTTTTAAATATTTTCTTAGCCCAAATAAGTCCGTTGTTTTCTTCAATACTCTTAGCATCTACCTTTTTAAAGGGCTTAAATACAATGTCTAACTCAGCTTCAAAATCAGCTATATCTTCTACTTCTTCTTCTTGAATAATAGTTAATGATAAACCATTTGCTCCAGCTCTAGCTGTTCGCCCACTTCTATGAACATAGGCATCATAAGTATCTGGTAAATGGTAATTAACTACAAAAGAAACGTCTTTTACATCAATACCTCTTGCTGCTAAATCCGTAGCAACTAATATATCAATAAAACCTTCTCTAAACTGCCCCATGATACGATCACGAATTCCTTGTGTTAAACTACCATGAATAGCACCAGATGAAAACTTATTTATAGCTAATTTTTTAGCCAATTTATTAACAGCAGCTTTTGTTTTACAAAATATAATTCCTCGTTCTCCAACCCTCGAGTTTAAAAAATGAAGTAATACATCTAACTTTTCAATAGGTTCAACAACTACATATTGATGATCAATACTTTTATTACCAACTGTTGCCATATCTGCTTCAATTTGAAGCACATGTTTAGACATGTAATTTTGAACCAATTGTTTTATAGCTCCAGGCATCGTTGCTGTAAACAATAATGTTCTTCTTAATTTTGGAATTTCTTTTATAACATTATCTAACTCTTCTTTTAAAGCACTTACCATTTCATCAGCCTCATCTAAAATAAAATAAGAAATATTTTTGACATTAATAGCTTCACGTTTTATTAAATCTGCTAAACGACCAGGAGTAGCTACTACAATATGAGTATCTTCTTTTAAACGCTCTATTTGAGATTTTACAGGAACTCCTCCATTAATAGAAGCTATAGAGATATTAGAGCTCTCTGGAACAATAGCTTCTAAATTGTTGAAAATTTGTTGACTTAACTCTCTAGTTGGTGCTAAAATAACAGCTTGAATATGGCTTTTCTCTTCTTTTATTAATTGTAATAATGGCAATCCAAAAGCAATTGTTTTACCTGTACCTGTTTTAGACAAAGCAACTACATCTCTTTTTTGATGTAAAATTACAGGGATTACCTTTTCCTGAACAAGTGTAGGAGTTTTAATATCTAAAGTATTTAATGCTTTTATTAAAAAAGGGTTAACTCCTAATTCTTTAAATGTAGTGGCCATAATTTTATTTTTATTCTTTACAATTGGTGCTCTAATTAAAAGAAATTAATGTTAAACTATTATTAGACCGCGAAACTACTCCTTTTTAATCAATATTACTTTGAGAGTAGTTCTATATTTTATAGAATTTCTTGAGTTTTCTTATAATCTAAACTATTTACATCAAAAAACTATTAAGTAGTTATAGTTTAAGAATTTTATTAATCGGAATTGGTAAGTGAACTCCTTCACTAAGAAAACGTTTATGAACTGATTCCTTTAAAGCACATTTAGTTTTAAACTCTAAAAAAGGTTCATTTAACCAAACATAGGCTCTCATATGAATATGATCAGGATGAACATCAATTACACGGACATCTACTTGATTAGAAGAAGTTAATACTTGTGCAGGTGTTCTATTATCAATTACATTCGGTTGTTTTATAGCTTCTTCTTGAATAATTTTTCTTGCTAAATCAATATCAGCCTTTAATCCTATTTTAAAATTATTGAAACTTAAAATATTAGAATCTTCAATCGTATGGTTTAATACTGAATCGGTACTAATTACCGAATTAGGAATAATCAATCTTTTATTTTCAAAATTATTAATTACCGTATGTCTAAGCGTTATATCTTCAACTATTCCCATTCGTTGCTCATCTAGTTTAATATAATCTCCTACTCTAAATGGACGAAAAATAACGATGAATGCTCCTGCTATTAAATTAGATAAAGCTGCTTGTGCAGCAAAACCAATAATAGCTGCAAGTATTCCTGCCCCTGAAAAAATAAAAGAAGCTTTGTTTCTAAAAAGAGGCACCGTCATAATAATATACATGATCCCTAGAACACCAATAATAAACTTAATTGAGTTTCTTAAAAACTGAATACTTGTTCCACCAAACCTATCTCTTTTTCTATATTTTATTATTTGTAAAATAATATATCGAATTCCTCTAGATATTAACCAAGCTATAAAAACTACAAGAATAATATAAGCTATGATTCCTATAAAAGAATCTAAATCAAATTGATATGTAAATAAATCTTTCATTATTTTGAAAGGTTAAACGCTTTGGTTGCATGAATTGTTGTCGTATCAAAAACAGGGATTGACACATCTTCTTGCTGAATTAATAAAGGTATTTCAGTACATCCTAAAATAACTCCTTCAGCTCCTTTTTTTTCTAGCTTATTAATGATTGTAATATATGCTTCTTTTGAGGTAGCTTTTAATACTCCTTTAGATAACTCATCATAAATAATTGTATGAACTATTTCTCTATCTGTTTTTTCAGGAATAATAACCTCTATTCCCATACTCTTCAATACATCAATATAAAATGTTTTTTCCATGGTGTATTTTGTACCTAATAAAGCTACTTTAGATATTTTTTTTTCTAAAATTTGTTCACCTGTGGCTTTTGCAATATGAATTACTGGTATTTGTACCACTTTCCTAATAGCTTCAATAGTTAAATGCATGGTGTTTGCACAAATTAATATACTAGTAGCTCCAGCATTTTCTAAACTTTTAGCAGCATTGGCCATTATACCATCTAAAACATCCCATTTACCCTCAGATTGGAGCTTAGATATTTCTCCAAAATCAACAGAATTAATAATTACTTTAGCCGAATGTTTATCACCATATTCTTTACTAGCTAAGTTATTTAAAACTTGATAGTACATGATTGTTGACTGTGGAGTTATACCTCCAATTAATCCTATTGTTTTCATTTATAACAATTATTTTATATCTATAATATAACTTTTTAAATCACTCTTCTACTTTAGTAAAACTATGCTTAAATGCTCCATCAGATTTGAATACATATCGGTGTTTTTCATAGATATCAATATTATCTTCAAAAGTTAACTCAATTGAGAATGGACTTCGTTCTTTATTAAACTCAATATAAACTTCAAAATCATTATTGTACTTGCTAACCTTTTGAGGAAAACTATTCCTTTTACTTATTTTTATATCACCTTCTAATACACGGGCATTAACAAGCTTACAAATCATTCCATAATTTTCAAGCTCGATTTCTACTTCATTGTCACTTCTATTATAATAAGACTTAAAAAAAAGAATTGGTTCAAATGTATTATTAATAGCATAAATACGCATTGGCTCTTCTCCTTCAATATAAGTTACTCCTTGGCCTTTAAAACCGCTAAAAAAACTATACTCTCTGCAAACTCCATTACGCAAATAGTCTTTATCCACATTATGTTTTTTAAACTCATCTGGCTTAGATTCATATAAAAAATCAATTTCTTCTATATTCCTTTCATTATATGTTTTTTTAATCTCTGCTAAAGTTAATTGATCTCCTTTTACTTCTATTACTTTATAAAAATATGATCTACCCCAATTATTATGAGTGTTTTTTAAAGTAATAAAATCATACAATTGTAAATTATTTATTTTCTTATCTAAAACTTCAGCTTCACTTTCAATTTTTCCATTTTCAGTTTTATATCTTATATAATCAACTCTAAACTTATTGAACTGATAATTTGTAAAGAAAAACAAGATTAAAAACGGTATTATTAACCAATATTTTTTAGGTATTCTATTATCATCTAAAGAAACTACCGTAGTTTCTGAAATAGAATCATGCCATCCTGTACCCCATAAAAATGAAAAAGTATTAAATGGAATTTTTCTAGATACAGAACGTACCAAAATATTATCGAATTTAACTTTTTCTTTTACTGTACCTAAAACAAAAGTATTTGTTAAAAACTTAGCTGGTGTTCTTCTAAAAAATGTTTCAAAAAAACCATAATATACAATAGCACTAATAACAAATAGTATAGTTAAAGTAAACCTATCACCTATTAGTTTTGTCATATCATATAAAATACCTCTTGGTAATAGCTTAAAAGCGTTAAAAGTTAATGACATGAATAAAAAACTATCTAACAATAAATGTAAAAATCGTTTATATTTTATAGCTAAAGGGTACTCATTATCTTTAAATTCTTTAAACTTTATATTTTTTACATTACTATATTTAGCTTCAGTTATCATTAATACGAAATAACTAAATAGTAATTGAGCTATATTTAGAACAAAAAAGAAGAAAACAATTGGTTTGAATAAAGTGAAATTATTAAACTGATGTATTACAAAAGACAAAACACTGATTATAGAGCTAAATAATATAATAGCGTGAGCAAATTGTAATAAACCTTGATCCTTTTTATTTGTTTTAATATAAAAGATACTACCTAGTAATAAAATTATATTAAAAGATATATTTAATCCATTAAGTCTATTATAACTACTAGAGTTTGAAAAAGTACCTCCAGAAACTTCAAAAAAATCGAATTTTAAAAATTGTAAATCTACATACCTAAATGTACTTACAACATAATACAATGTCTCACTTCCTTTTGTATAGAGTGTAATAACAGTGATTAATAACGCTAATAATGCCATTACAAAAGAAACTTTACCAATATATGGAGCTAGTTTTTCTTGTACAATTTTCAATATATTTTTCATATTATTCGGATATATTTAGCCATAAACTATTAAACTTTATTAATAAATGCATTATTTACTTAAAACAAAGCTGTTTGATCATCATCCGAGCCCTTTTTCTTTTTTTGAAGTGCTCTTTCTAATGCTTTTTTTGCTTTAGAATCTTTACTTTCTTCAAATTCTTTAGGCTTCACTACTTCTTCTACCTCAAGTGGTAATACTTCTTCTGAAATTTCTTCTTCTTCATTTACCTCTATTTCTTCTACTTTTTCTTCTTCAGGTTCATCATAAGGTAATGATTCTAATAAATTAACGGTGCGAATTTTATCTGTAGTTAATTGATTACCCAAAGCTTTCATTCCTTTTATTGAAATAAAATCTTCGAAATTTACTTCAATTTTATCTAAACTACGTTTAGAAAAAATAACTTCAGCCATTGGTCGATAATCAGTAGCTATAATTTCTAGCTTTGATTTTTCATGTTCTGAAATAAAATGCTCTTCTTTATCTACAGTTTCTACCAAGAACCTTTTTACATAATAACGTTCTTTTTCACCATCAAAATAAATTACAGATAGTGGTTTTTTAGAATTCCATTTTTCCAAAACTATCATGTCATTTTCAAAATGCATTGTTAACTCTGGTGTTACTGCTTTTATTTTACCACTTTGAGTAGCTATTAAAATTTTATCTTCTGCTTTAAATTCTCCTAGTAATTCACCTCTTCCGTCAACATTTAAACGTTGAACAGTATCATCAAACCATACTTTTCTTGGTTTTAGTGTTGATGCTCCGGCAGATTTAAATTCTATTTTCTTAATTGCATATTTAGTTACTTGATTTCCTCTTGCACTTCTACTTTTTATACCTAAATCTGCAAAATCAATATCCCATTTTAATTTTTTAATGCTTCCAACTGCTCTTAGTAAAATAGTAATAACTTCAGCTTCTCCATTCGGATTTGCAGTAAAGTATAGCATTTTAGAACCTTTACTACCATTAGTTAAGTCGTATTCTTTATCTCTTGTGATACTAGTTACATTGAAACGTTTCATATAACTAGGTCCCTTTGCTCCGTCTTTATAAATCATATTATACACAGTACGTTTATCTTTTTTCTTAAAGATTGCAATGTGAATAATACCTTTACCTACAAATGTTTTAGAGGCAACTTTAGTAACTAACATTGTTCCGTTATCTCTAAAAATAATAACATCATCAATGTCGGCACAGTCAGTAATATATTCATCTTTTTTTAACGACGTACCTACGAAACCTTCTTCTTTATTTACATAAAGTTTAGAATTACGCATTACTACTTTAGTAGCAACAATATCATCAAAAATTCTAATTTCAGTTTTACGTTCTTTTCCTTTTCCGTATTTAGTTTTTAATACTTTAAAATAATCAATAGCAAAATCAATTAAATTATCTAAATGGTGTTTTACTTCTGCTATTTTTTCTTCTAAACTTTCAATAAATTGCTTTGCTTTATCAATATCAAACTTAGAAATTTTCTTAATTCTAATTTCTGTTAATCGAACTATATCTTCTTCGGTTACTTCTCTTTTTAAGTGCTTAATATGTGGTTGTAATCCTTTATCAATAGCTTCAATAACTCCTTCCCATGTTTCTACCTCCTCAATATCACGATAAATTCTATTTTCAATAAAAATACGTTCTAAAGAAGCAAAATGCCATTGTTCTTCTAGCTCATGTAATTGAATCTCTAATTCTCTTTTTAATAATTTAACTGTTAAGTCGGTTGAATGCTTTAACATTTCCGAAACCCCCACAAAAACAGGTTTGTTATTTTGAATTGTACACGCTAATGGTGATATTGAGTTTTCACAATTTGTAAAAGCATACAGTGCATCTATAGTTTTATCTGGAGAAATATTTGGTGGCAAATGCACTACTATTTCAACATTTGCTGCTGTATTATCTTCAATCTTTTTTATTTTAATTTTCCCCTTATCATTCGCCTTTAAAATACTATCAATTAAAGAGGATGTAGTAGTACTGAATGGAATTTCAGTAATTACCAATGTTTTTTTATCTAACTGAGATATTTTTGCTCTTACACGAACCTTTCCTCCTCTTTTACCATCGTTATAATTAGTAAAATCAGCGATTCCACCAGTTAAAAAATCAGGTACAATTGTGAAGCTTCTACCTTTTAAATACTTAATGGAAGCATCAATTAGTTCATTAAAGTTGTGTGGTAAAATTTTTGTAGACAAACCTACAGCAATACCTTCTGCTCCTTGTGCTAATAAAAGCGGAAACTTAACTGGTAAATCAACAGGCTCTTTTCTTCTACCATCATACGACATTTTCCATTCTGTTGTTTTTGGGTTAAAAACAACATCTAAAGCAAACTTAGACAAACGAGCTTCTATATAACGAGAGGCAGCAGCACGATCACCAGTTAATATATTACCCCAGTTACCCTGCATATCAATTAACAACTCTTTTTGCCCTAGTTGTACCATTGCATCTCCAATAGAAGCATCACCGTGCGGGTGGTACTGCATTGTATGACCTACGATGTTTGCTACCTTATTGTAGCGCCCATCATCTAAGTCTTTCATTGAATGCATAATACGACGTTGCACAGGCTTAAATCCATCTTCTATAGAAGGTACAGCACGTTCTAGAATTACATATGAAGCATAATCTAAAAACCATTCTTTATACATCCCCGTTACTTTCGTAATGGTTTCTGCATTTTCAATAGGTTCTTGATTTAATTCTTCGTCGTGTTCGTAATTGTTATTGTCTTCACTCATTTACAGTAACGTTTATACGTTTGGGGTTATTATTTTTTTAATTTTGATTCTATTTAAATGTATTATTCACATACATTTTAATCAAAATTATTTTCTTTTTCACTTTTAATTATCTTCTAACAAATCTAACTCTACTTTTAGATTATTTATAATAAATTTCTGACGATCTGGTGTATTCTTACCCATGTAGAATTCAAGCATTTGTTCAATCGACATTTCTTTATCTAACATTACAGGATCTAATCGAATATCATCTCCAATAAAATGAACAAATTCGTTTGGTGAAATCTCCCCAAGTCCTTTAAATCGAGTTATCTCAGGTTTACCTCTTAGTTTATTAATAGCTTCCTGTTTTTCTTCTTCAGAATAACAATAAAAAGTTTCTTTTTTATTTCGAACTCTAAATAAAGGAGTTTCTAAAATATATAAATGTCCTTCTTTTATTACTTCAGGAAAAAATTGTAGAAAAAATGTAATCAATAATAATCGAATGTGCATACCATCAACATCGGCATCCGTTGCAATTACAACATTATTATAACGTAATCCTTCTAAGCCATCTTCAATATTTAATGCAGCCTGTAACAAGTTAAACTCTTCATTTTCATACACAATTTTTTTACTTAGTCCGTATGAATTTAAAGGCTTTCCTTTTAAACTAAAAACTGCTTGAGTATTTACATTTCTTGATTTAGTAATTGATCCACTTGCCGAATCTCCCTCAGTAATAAACAATGTAGTATCTAAATAACTTTCTTTTTTTGTATCTCCAAAATGAATACGACAATCACGTAATTTTTTATTGTGCAAACTAGCTTTTTTAGCTCTATCACGCGCTAATTTACGTATTCCTGAAAGTTCTTTACGTTCTTTCTCTGCTTGTAATATTTTCTTTTGAAGTTGCTCAGCAACGACTGTATTTTTATGTAAATAATTATCTAATTTCTTTTTTAGAAAGTCGTTAATATAAGTTCTTACTGTTGGAAGATTCCCTCCCATTTCAGTAGATCCTAATTTAGTTTTTGTTTGACTTTCAAAAACTGGTTCCATTACTTTTATGGAAATAGCAGAGATAATTGATTTACGAATGTCAGATGCTTCAAAATTCTTACCAAAAAACTCACGAATAGTTTTCACTAAAGCTTCTCTAAAGGCTGCTTGATGCGTTCCTCCCTGTGTGGTATGTTGACCGTTTACAAATGAGTGGTATTCTTCAGAATATTGAGTTTTACTATGTGTAATTGCTACCTCAATATCATCACCTCGCAAATGAATTATTGGATATAACATATCTTCCTGATTGTTATTATCTTCCAATAAATCTTTTAACCCGTTTTCAGAATAAAACTTCTCTCCATTAAAAACAATAGTTAATCCTGGATTTAGGTACACATAATTTTTAAGAAGCTTTATAATATACTCAGGGCGATATTTATAATTCTTAAAAATAGTTTCATCAGCAATAAAAGTTACCTTAGTTCCTTTTCTACGTGATGTTTCTTCTAATAACTCTTGATTTGTTAAGTTACCTCTTTCGAATTCAGCTGTAGCAGATTTACCGTCACGCGTAGATTCTACTCTAAAAAACGTAGATAATGCATTTACTGCTTTAGTACCTACTCCATTTAGCCCTACTGATTTTTTAAATGCTTTAGAGTCATATTTACCACCAGTATTCATTTTAGATACTACATCTACCACTTTTCCTAACGGTATCCCACGTCCATAATCTCGTACAATTACTTTGTTTCCTTGTACAGACACCTCAATGGTTTTTCCTCCTCCCATTACAAACTCGTCAATAGAGTTATCTAAAACTTCTTTTACAAGAATATAAATACCATCATCAGGGGATGAACCATCTCCTAATTTTCCGATATACATACCTGGACGCATTCTAATGTGTTCTTTCCAGTCGAGCGATCGTATATTATCTTCGGTATATTGTGTTTCTTGTGCCATAAATATCTTGTAATATTGAAGTATTCGCTAAAATAAGATTAAACATTAAAAAATAAAAAGCTCTGTTGAATTAGTTTTCAACAGAGTTATAATTTATTTTTTTTTAAATAGTTTTCTCTCCCATTTACAGAGTGTTCGCCCGTATCTTTTTGCTTTTTTTTTCGTAGTTTTTTTTATTTCAGTTTTACAGGAAGAAAGTCCTTTACAATTTTTTTTTAAGTGATATCGCTTGCTTGCAACACTTTTACAAACATATACTTCCTTCTCTTTAATTTGTTGAAATGCTGTTAATGAAAAAATTATGAGTACTAATAAAATATTTTTCATGGGTAGTTTGATTTTCTGTATTGCCATGGTGTGATACTATTTGGTTGTGACCATATTCCTATTTTTTGTTTCTTAGCTACTTGCTCTAAATTATGGTATCTTTTACTTTTTGAGTATTTTTTAAAATGCATTGCCAATCCTTTTTCAACTAAAGTTTCATTTATATTTTCCACTTTATTATAATATACTTCTGCTATTAATCGATTCCAGTGCCACTTTCCTTTATTAACTATCCGCACATTTTTACCAAATATTTTGGTAGCTACAAACTGTTTTGCTTTATTACCAAATGCTTGTTTCTTTTCTGGACAGTCTATATGTGCTAATCTTATAATTAATGGTTTCCTTTTATATAAAACTTCAATAGTGTCTCCATCTTTTACACCTATTACTTTTGCATAAAATTCTTTGGGTACTTTTTGTTTAGCTATAAATAATAAAAGAAATAGGAGTATTGTTTTTAGATGCATGGTTATTGAAAACTATTTAATTTATTAATAGCATCTATTCTTACATCCATTTGGTGTTTTATAATTCTTTCATAATCATTTTCTGAATCTGATAACTTTGATATTAACACAAAAAGCTCAATAATTAGAAAAAACAATAACCATAATCCCCATACAATTAATGACACAGGTGAAGACAATAAAATTTTAAACATTACTTTTAATTCATCCAAAAAACCTTTTCTGTTTAATAATTCACTTTCTGTTTTTTCTCGTATGTCAATAATTTGATGGGATAACAATGATTTTTCTTTTCGGAAATTAGCTATTTGTTTATCAGTATCTTCTATTAGTTTTGCTTTAGGGTTAAGAACTGAAACTGTCGTGTAAATTTTAGTTATACGTATAGTATCTCTTCCTTCAACAGTTTTACCAGGTACTTTTTTACTTTCGTATTTAGGTAATCGAATAGATGGTTTTTGTGTTACTTCATCAATTAATAAATCACGTTCATTTTGTTTTCTAACTGTCATTGAATCAATATCTCTAATTTGAAGGTTTATTTCCTTTAACTTCTGAGGTAATATTTCACCAACTTCTTTATCAATATTCATCAATTTTTCCTTGATAATATCTTCCTTAAATATAATTTGATCTACTATTACTGACCCTAAAAGTGCCATTACTAAGCCTAAAGTTATACGAAATACTGTAGTCCATTTATTTTTTGTTCCTAATATTATTTGCCTTTCAATTTGAATAATAATTATCATTAAAATTATTCCAGAAATAGTAGAACCAATAATTGGTATTCTTAAATATTCTATTGAAAATAAAAAGCCAATTAATAACCACATAATCATAATTATTAATAATGCTGCCGTATATTTTTTAACCGATTTTTTACTGGCTTCGCTACAAGACATTAATAATTTATAATTGTATCCTGTTAGAAAACAACCAAAACGAAGCCATCTATTTTTCTTTTTAAACATTTTTATCTAAAATTTGGTCAGACATTGCAGCTAATCCTCTCATAAACCCTCTTTTATAAGATAAAGACACTCTTTCTATAAGCCCAGTCTCTTTAAAAAAATCTTCCTCTATTACTTTTACTTCTTCAATAGAATCTTTTGTTTTTATTAAAGTAGTTTCTAATAATTTTACCGTGTCAATTAATCCTGCATTACTTCTTGATTGTATATGAAATTCAATATCTTTTATATAATCTTCATAGGTTTTATAGGCACGTTTAATTAATATTTGGAAATCATATTTTAATAATTTTATATTATCATTACTATAGGAATAATCTGGATTTATCAATGCATCATCATATCCTTTTTCTTCAAAATCTTTTGATGCAAAAGCATATATTTTATCTAAATTGTATTTTTTTGATTCAAATCCATCTTCACTTTCCAGTTCTGATTCTTCTATAAATAATTCTTTAGAAACTTCTGTTGTAATTGTTTCTTTTTTCTCTTCTAAAACATCAACATCATTAGATGTTTTCCTTTTAAATAAATTGAATAAGCTCATTTTTCTTAAATATATTTTATTGGTACTTTGTATTTATTATGCCCTTGTTGATGACATTTTTTACATAAGGTTACTAATAACCTATTTGGGTATTCCCATGGCTTTTTAAATTTCCTTAAAACAAGTGAATAACGATATTGTCTGTGATGTACTTGTAATTCTTTTGACGATTTACAAACTCTACATTTATTTTGATCTCTAGTTATTATTGTTTTCCTTTTTTCCTTCCATTCAGAAGAAAATAACAAACCTCCATAACTACCATGCGCTTTTTTAATTAGCTGCTTCTGTCTCATATTCTTCATAGCAGTCTACTGTTTTTAAAAGCGCTGAATCAAATTTATAGATATCCTCAATTAGCTCAATTTTCTCTTTAATTTCTTTTCTATTCTCATCAAATACTCCTAAATATTTTGTTCTACCATTAAAATGCAGTCTACATAATGGTTTACGATTATTATCATCTAACAAAATTCCAAAATAAGATTGTGTATCTCTATATGCTATTCTATCAACAGATATTTTCTTCCTTAAAATTGCTACAACTATTCTATATGCTTCTAGCTCTTCTTCTGTTGTTATTATTTTGCTTTCTTCTTCAGGTTCCTGGTTTTCTAATACTAATTTTTCTTCTTCCTTATTTAATGCATTTTGTAATCTGTCATTTACTTTCTCACTAATAAATTGATTTATTGATTTTGAAACCAATTCTTTAAATTGTTCAATAACTTTTTCTGTTTGTCTCCCCGAATAAATTCTCGATGTAAAAAAACGTGTAAAATCAACTTCAGGCTCAACTAGTTGAGCATTAAATATTTTTTTTATCTCTTTTGAGTATTTAAGAGAACTTGCATTATTAACTATTTGGTTAATATCAAATTTTGTTTTATGAAATTTTGATATTTCAGTTATTATTGATTCTTTTAACTTAGTAATATCAAACTCTAGAAATGGTTTTTCGTCCATTTTATTCGTTGCATCTAAATCAGTGAAAAACTTGTATTCTATACCATTTGTTAAAAGAGCAAACTTTGATTTAGAAGTATGAAAATACCTAAATAATTGTGAGTTGTGTGTACTTAAGTTTTCTTTCCAATGTTTACACTCTATAATTAGAATAGGTATTTTATTTTCCATAATGGCATAATCTACTTTCTCTCCTTTTTTTAAACCAATATCAGCCGTAAATTCAGGAATTACTTCAGTTGGATTGAAAATATCATAACCTAAAAGATTAATAAATGGTAGTATAAATGCTGTTTTAGTAGCTTCTTCTGTTTCTATTTGATCTTTTAGCGTATTAATTTTTTTTGATAGCTCTTTTAGTTTGTTGGTTAGTTCCATGATAATTTATATTTAATGAGTATTTAGCTCTAATGCTGTTTTAAAATTCGTAGGTAAAAAAACTTTATTGCTAGGGTTATTAGTAATCGTTTTCATTCCATCAATATACTTTTGAAACATAATTATTTCACTTGCTTTATCAGAACTTAATTCATCTTTAAGAGTAGACAAATAATTAGCATCAGCTTCAGCTAATAATCCTAAAACATCTGCTTGTGCTTGTGCCTTAATAAAAGTTGCTTCAGCTTGTGCTTTTGCCTCTGTTACTTCAGCTTGTGCTTTTCCTTCTGCTTCAGCTATTAATGCTCTTTTTTTTCTTTCAGCAGTCATCTCTTGCATCATAGCTTCTGCTGTATCATCTGAATATTTTATCTCCTGAATTTCAACTCTTGTAAATACAACACCCCATTTATCTGCTATATCCATTAATTGAGCTGAGATCTTTTGATTTAAATTTTGTCTTTCAGATAAAACTTGATCTAATTTTAATTTTCCAATATTAGATCTTAAGGCATTTAGAGCCACATCTTTTATTGATTTAGGTAAAATATCTATATCATAAACCGCTTTTGCAGGATCTATAATTTTCCAATAAACAGAAGCATCAGCATCAATAGTAACATTATCTAAAGTTTGACATTGCCTTGGTGGAGTATCAGTTTGTTGTTCGGACAACTCTATCTGGTAGTTCTTCTTATTTGCAACATTGTTCCAGTTATTGACATATTTTATTGTTTCAATAAAAGGAATTTTAAAACGAAGTCCGTCTTTTTGAACTCTACTATGTTTTCCAAACCTTTTAACCAGTACAACATGATTTTGTGGGATAGTGTAAATAATTGCCATTTCTTTTTTAGTTTTTATATTATTAGTTTGTTTGATTTTACATTTATGATTTTGTGTGACTCTCCTTCTTTAATCTCTTTTAAAATCACACTTTCAAATTGATATAATTCTTTTTCTATCTCTATAAATAATTCTCCTTCTATATTTTTAATCTCCCCATTCATACCAATAATTCTTTCTATACCTCCTACATGTTTTCTTGGAGAAATAATCTTATCATGGAGTTTTTCAAGTTGTTTTCTCCAAACTGTATAATGGAATGTGATAAAAGCAAACCATATGATTACAGATAGTAATATTGAAGTTATAAGAGGCGCTTTTATTTTTAGTATGCAAAAAAGAGTTAACAAAACATAAGCTATGTGAGTTGGATACTCAAAAGAAAGAATGATATCTATGATAATTAATAATAAAGCTATTAGGCCTAATGTTTCGTAATAATTTGTAACTAATATTTCCATACTCCAAAACTAACTACACTAAAAAACAAAAGCTTACGGAAAACCGTAAGCCCTAATTTTATATTAGTTTATTAATTAATCATTAACCAAAACAACATATTTATAATACACAAAACCGATTGTTTGGGTTCTCATTACTTTTACTTTAATCCATTGAGCATGCATTGCCAATACTACTAACTCTTCTCCTTTATGCAATTGTTGAATTTCATAATTGGTAATACTTGGACCACTTCTAAGGCTTAGATTTTCTTTATTAACTAACAAAATTCTTAAATACAGAGGCTCCTCTTTTAATTGCTGCGTAGTTGTTAAACTATTATTTCGACCATCATATATATTTCTCTTTATTGATTTTTGTTTTTTAGGGTAAGTCCTTTTTCTCTTTTTTCTTCTGGGGGCTTTATACCCATCTGAGCATACACCACAAGAGCCTCCATTATTACAATACTTACAACTACTACAATTTTTACATGCCCTACAATAAGCTGAACCTGTACATCGTCCACCAATATCAATATAACACCCTAGTACGGGTATATTTTTGCTTCTTTTTTTTAAAATACTTGTATGCTGCTGACTTTTACTTAGAAGTAAACTGATTAGAATAACAGGGATTAGTAACTGATAGATTTCATTTAAGATATTTTTCATTTTCGGGGGATTATGAGTATTAATAAAACAAAACTAGAATACCCAAAAAACAAAACCCTACGGAAATCCGTAGGGTTTAAAACTAATTTAATAATCGTTCTGCTATCTTTTCTGTTTCAAGTATATCTCCTTTTGGTAATATCATTTCTAATTTACCACTATTGGGGTTAGTATAAATTTCAAAACCATATTTACAATTCTGTATTCTATATTTTAAAGCTAAAAGTCCCACGTAAAAACCTTTCTTTTTTGTTTCTTCATATACATATCTTGAACAGTTTTTTTTAAAAATACAACAAGGAGGTTTGTTTTTAGCTTTAAACAACCAATACAGTTTTATTATTATTAATAAAATATATTTCATTATTTTCCAAAAACAAGCATTTGTCTATACGCTGTAAATCCTGGTTTTGCGCCTAAACCAAAACACCCTTGGTCTGGTACTATATATGTTTGTACGCTTTCTAAACGAATGTATTGCCAGCCTTGATTAGTATAATTAGCTATAATATCCTCCAATTGTTGAGCAACCTGTGTTGAGTTCTCTTTATTTCTATTAATAGAAGGAATGAATGGTATTACTTTATATTCCATAATTTAATGTCTTTTAACCTCAATTTTTTCTTTTAAAAGTGAATAAGTTTTCCTAGAATTTACTATAGTTGTATCAAAAGGAAAAGCCTTTTTATATTCTATATTAACTATAGGTTGATTAATATTTATTAATGCTGCTTCAACTCTGTTATTATAAGTAGCATTTATTTTAGTATAACTATAACATAATTGTTCCCCTTCTTTTAGTTCTTTTTCCCAATCTTCTAACTTCTCATGACTACTTACTCTTTCTAATATGTTATCTGCCTTTCCGATATAGATTAATCTCTTTAGATTTACTTCTTTCATCTCTTTATTATATAAACATGATTGTACAATATAAACACCTGAAACTTTTGGTAAATTCGAAATTCCACTTTCTAACCAATAACCATTAAACTCTTGATTGAATATTTTTTCTGCCATAATTTTTATTAGTTTTTGCACCCATTTTTATTACAAGTTAATCTTTCATTTGTACTTTTCCAATGCTCTGGATGCTCTGTCGTGTCAAAACCACAACCAGTAGTTCCTCCTTTACTTCCTTTATGAATTTCGTTTGTAGGTGAATGTTTTACTGCCATAAATTCTAATATTTTTTAAGTTAATACTAACTCAAAATTACTTCGCTAAAAACAGAAAACCCTACGGGTTTCCGTAGGGCTCTATTAAAATATGTAAAGTTCTTTTAAATCAATCCGAAATCTTTAGTAATTGCTATTAACTGTGTAGGGTTATTAGCATTAAAGTTTTCTTTTAAAGTTTTTAACCGTTTTTCTACTGAACTAATACTATTTGGTTTTATATTACTTTCTTTAAGTTCAATACTAATCTCTTTTTGATCCTTTCCTTCGGCTAAGTGTTTTAATAAAAACACATCGTAATCAGTAATTTCAAAAGTTTCTTTACTTCTTAATGTATGTGCTAATTGATGCGATATAAAAAACTCTCCATCAAAAACTTTTTTTATTGCATTTTTAAGTTCTCTTTGTCCGTTAACCGATTTCCATACATATCCATTCACTACTAACTCATTACATAATTGTTGTACTCTATAGGGTTTATCTTCAACAGAAAAAACAATAGTTTGCAATGTAGCTTGTAATTTTTTAGCTTCTTTTATTAAATCTTCTCCTGATGTTAACCGTTGCGGATTAGGATTTTCAACAAATGATAAATCACTAATTAACAAATCGAATGGTTCGTTATCTAAAAACGCTTTTTTTAATTTTAAAAACGCTTCATCACAATATTGTGCATATTCTATTACCGGAATTTGTAAGCTTTCTAATGCCATTTTAATCCCACTAGACATAAAATCGACATCTTCTGCTATTAATACTTTTTGAAACATAACTACTTTTTAAATTGATATTTTGCCTGAAATCCTTTTTGCATTTCTGATTCAAAAATAATAGAACCTCCTATAGATTTTATACGGGTTTCCATATTTTGGAGCCCATTTTTTATTTCTAATGTATCTACTCCAATTCCATTGTCTTTATATTTCACCTGTAATGTTTCTTTTATTTGTAAAAATGAAACTATTACCAAATTAGCTTTACTGTATTTTTTCATGTTAACTAGTAATTCCTGTAGCACTCTATAAACAACTATTTGTTTTTCTTTAGAAAGCTCGTTAATTGCTATTTCTGAAAGTCCTTTACTCATAACTTTACAACCATCGACAGAAAAATCAGCAAATAATTGTTTTAAAAAACCTTCAAATTGATTTCCAGTAAGTACAGGACTATTTTCGTGTGAGATATTTCTCGTTTGCAAATATATTTTTTCTAAGTCTTTTAATAAGGAAGAATCTTTTACATCATTCTTTTGTAATTTACTCATTGCTAAATAGGTATCATTTGCCAATTCATCATGAATTTTTTTAGCTAAGCGTGTTTCTGTCTTGTAAACTTCAATTACTTTTTCTTTTTTGGTTTTTGCTCTTTTGTAAAAGATGTAGATTATAAAACCTAACATAGTAGTTAAACCAATAAATATCCAACCTTGCTTTTTTGTTTTTTGTTCTTCAACATCAATTTGAGCTTTTAATTTTTGCTTTTCTAAAAGATCAAAATTATATATAGTTTTAACTAATTTGTTTCTAGATTTTTTTCTAGCATCTACGATACTATCTTTTAAAAAATTTCTTTCGTTAGCATATTTTCTAAGTACATTTCCTTTAACTAAATCTAAGTTAATTAGCTTATCTATTGCTTCAATTCTATCATTAGGCTTTTTTATTTTTTTTGCTAATTCATACATTTTATTAGCATATAATAGTGATTTTCTTTTATCTTGTCTGTAGAAATAATCTGACAAATATGAATAATTAGTAATTACTCCCTCATTATCATTTATACTATCCTTTAATTGTTGAATTTCAAAAAAGTCATTAACATCTATTTCTTTACCTTCTAAAAATTTTGTGTACGTGTAATTATCTAAAATTTTAAACTTTAACTCTAAATCTATACTTTTAAAAAAAGTATTTTTTATAATACTCTTATATATATTTATAGCTTTATTATATTGTTTATCATGCTTATAAACAACTGCCTTATTTGCTATATATCTTATTTTTTTAAAACTTTCACTTGTTATATTTATAGCTTTATTATAATATTTAATAGCTTGATCATAATTACCTTGACTTATCGAACTAATTCCTAAACAATTATAAGCAGAACATTTTATTTTATTAAATTTGGAATCATTTTTTGTATATCTTAAACATTCAATAGCTGAAGAATCACTTTTTAAATAAAACTCATTTTCGCATTCTATTTTTGCTAAAGCAAGTAACCTTCTTGATATGTTAAAACTGTCTTTAATAGCCATTGAAACTTTTTTAGATTTCATATACCAAAAATATGCGCTATCATTCGATTGTTTTTTTTTATTGTATAACCCTTTTTTGTAATAAGCATTTGAAAGAAGAATAGAGTCTTTATATAAAAAAGCTATTTTTAAAAGTTTATCAGAATAAAATAAAGCACTATCATATAATTTTTTTTTTGATAATTGTTTTGTCAATAAATCAAATTTCCGATATTCTTTATGATAAATTTTTTCTTTATTTTTTTTAAATGTATAACATGAAGAAAAAAATATCCCCAAAACAAGGAAATACTTTACATACAATTTCTTATTCTTTACTTTCATAATACTAAAGTAATTTTTATTAGTAAAAAAATAAAACTAATAACCACTATTTTTAAACAAAAAAAAGAAACCTTCTAGAGAAGGCTTCTTTTTTAATTGAATGTTTTATTCATTAATTATTTTTTTCTGTAGATGATTTACCACCTTCTTGAGTGGGGTCTTCATCTTCTTCATCTGGATCCTGATCATTTTCCCCCCCAGTATTTTGAATTTCTAATTCTTGTTGTTCTTGAATAGTATCTTCAGTTAAATCTGTACATGATGTAAACACTCCACTTATTACTAAAACTGCTATAAAAATTATTTTTCTCATCGTATTAAAATTTTTAATCTTTTAAAATTTTTGAGCATTAGTTTTCTTTTCCGAGCTTGATTGCTCAGTTCGATATAGTGCTTGGAAAAGCCTAAAATTTTAAAAGAGTCTCGAGCCTCTTTTGTGGAAAGTGAAGATGAAAATCAGTAGTATTTAATAGCTTTCCTGTCTAAGTAAATTCACTGATTATACATCTGTTAACTAGAACTAATCGATTTTTTGTTTTTTGTTTTCTCGATCAATTCTGGTACAAACATAGAGTCGATTTCAAAGTTCTTGTAGAAAATGAATGGAAAAGAAATAGAAAAGAATTTTCCATTTTACGGGTTTCCTTTTCCATACTTTTTCCATCCGTTTTACCTTTGGAAAAACTAACAGACTACCATGGGAAATGATATAAAAACTATACTAAATGAAGTTGATTTTCTTTTTTGCATTAAACATATATTTAAATGCTTCTCTACTAGAAAAGACAAAAACAATCCTTTAAAAGAATTGTTTACTGAATTATTAGAGGCTTTAAGAAAAGATAAAAACGTTGAGAATAAAACCCAAAGTAGATGCTTTATTTACTTTGTAAATGAATATCTTGGAAATGATGCTCCTAACCCCAAATACCAAGTAACTAAAAAAACTCTCTCAAATTATTATGATAAATATGTAAGAAATATTAATAATGGTGCTGGTAATCCTAAAGTAGAATTGAAAGATTTAATTGCTCATTATTTAAGTTATAAAAATTATGAAGACTTTTTAAACTCTACTAAAAAAAAGAAAATTTGCCTTATTTGTATTACTAAGTATAAAAAATCATTTATAATTACCCTAATTCCTATACTTGCTATTCCTTTCTTCTTTTATTATAATTACGAAACTAGCAATTGCATTGTATGGAATAAAGATCATTATGAAAGAACAACTTGCACTACAGAAGGAGCTATTAGTGATACATTGTATCATATAGATATTGCTCGTTTTAAAAAAGTAGTTCTTACTAAAAATATGGAGTTTTTTACTGAAGGTGTTCCTAATTACTGGTATGGTAGCAATAATCAAGGAAAACGTGAGTTTTTTACAGCAAGGGGTATTCATCCTGAAACTAAAAGAGAATTAGATGAAATTACTGAATATATTTTAGAACAGGAAGGTTTGATTAATTATTAAAAATAACTTTTTCATTTGTTTTAAAGAATCCTTTTTAAGTACTTTAGTAAAAAAATAGAGTCTACTTTAGTATATGGATGATTTTTTAATAGATATTGGAAAACGTATTAAAGAAATACGTAAAAAACAAAACATAACCATTAGCAATTTAGCTAGTAATGCTGGTGTTAGTAATGGATTAATTTCAAGGATTGAAAACGGAAGAACCATCCCTTCTTTACCTGTATTTTTAGAGCTCATTTCTGCTTTAGATATTGATGCTAGTACCTTTTTTGAAGGTATTGAAAAAAGAACTGGTGCTAAATATATTCATGTTAAAAAAGAAGAACAACAACTTTTAGAAAAAGAAGTTGAAGCAAAAGGGTTTACTTATTTTCAAATTTTTGGTAAAAGCATGCATGCAGTTGGCTTTGAAGCTGTAATGTTAACTGTATCTCCAAATTCAAAAAGAGAAAAAGTAATTACTGACGCTTGGGAATTTAAATACATTATAAAAGGAACTTGTACTTATTTAATAGATACTACTGAAGTAATCGTTTCTGAAGGTGATTCTCTTTATTTTAATGGTCGTTTACCACATGTTCCTGTAAATACTAGTGATGAAGATTGTATTATGCTTGTTTTATATTTTTTTTCAGATAATAACTAAAAAATAAAAGCATCGCCATTAGTTTGAGATCTTACCTTTTGCTAACGACGAGCTTTTTAATTAAAGGGGAATATTAAATTATTATTATTTTAAACCTGGCCATGTAGAGTTGTTTATCGGTTTTGGGTATCCTGAAACTGCTTTATCTAGTGTTTTATTATACTTAATATAAGTATTGTTATTTAAAAAGAAATAGCAATAGGTTAAATTCCAATCTACTGCTGCTGTTATTTTAGCTCCATAATTACCTAACCCTGGCCATGTAGAGTTGTTTATCAGTTTTGGATATCCTGAATCTACCTTATCATTTGTAATACTATAACGTAGGTACGTTCCGTCATTTAAAAAGAAATATGCTTTTGAGTTATTCCAATTTATTGCAGCCACAATTTTTTTAGCATACGCTTCTAAACCTGGCCAATTTTGATTTGTTACTGTAATTGGATACCCTGCATCTGCAGTGTCAGTATTCATATCATATCTAATATATCGTCCATCGTTTAAAAAGAAAAACCCCTTATGATTACTCCATTTAAAGGCAGCACTAATTAAATTTTTATAGTTTCCAAGACCTGGCCAAGAGGAATTATTAGTTTGTATTGGATACCCACTATCAGCTTTATCTAATGTTTTATTATAACGAACATACTTTATATCATCTCTAAAAAAGTAAGCTTTATTATTTATAAAATCATTCCAGTCTAAACCAGCAATAATATTTGTATTGTTTATAGTTACGGAACTAGTTTGTCCGTTTAATAACAACGTATAATTAGTATCTCCTTTAGAAAGTGCAGTATCTACATAGTATCCTTGTAAACTATTTACACTTGTTAAAAATTGATTGTTTCTATAAATTTCTATGTTGCCTGATGAAGAAGCATGCCAATACAAAGTATTCGAATTTTTCATCATTACTTTTTGAGCTCCTACCTCACCTATTAAAGATGTTGATGTTAATTGCCATTCTTTTTTTATTGGAATATTTAAATGTGTTAATACAGTTGGAATAATTGAAGTTTGTGCAATATTTCCATAAATACCATTAAAATCTTTATTAGGTATAGTTCCTATGTAATTATTAAATTCTGCATTCCCTAGTTTATTCATTCCTACAAAAATTGTTTTTTCAGAAGTTGTTTGATTTCCATGGCCATACCCACTATTTTCTCTTCCGTGATCAGTAGTAACAATAATAAGCCAGTCTTCATTTTTTGTATTTATTCTATTTTCTACAGCATTCATTATTGTACCTAATCGTTTGTCTGCTCTTGAAATAGCACTATTATAGCTTGAACCAAATCCACTTGAATGGCCAACTCCATCTACCTCATCTAAATGAACAAAAAGAAAATCTGGATTGTGATTTGTAAGCTCATTGACAGAATTTTTAACCGCATTATCATCACTACCTCCCTGATGTTTATAATTTATAAACTGTAATTGATCTCTTAAAAAATCATGAATAGGTGACCAAGTAGCAACACTTGCTGTTTCTAAATTATTATCATGTTCTTTTATAAATTGAAAAACGCTTTTAACTTTAGACTTATGTGAGCTACTATTGTTTGGTACTCCATGTTTATTTAACCATACTCCTGTTAAAATAGTTGTCCAACCTGGTCCACTTTTAGTTTTTTGTTCAGAAGTTGTTCCTGTGATTCCTCCAGAAAACCCTTTCTTTATTAATAACTTATCGAGATTAGGTGTGGCTGTATTACTAATTTTTTCTATTTGCAAACCATCAATTCCAACTAATAAAACTTTCTTTTTTTTAGAAGTTTTTTCTAGTACTACTCTTTTTTTTGTTTCTTTTGTACGATGAATTTCGTGCTCATTTTGACATCCAATAAATAATAATATTGTTATTAAAATAACTTGTTGAATGAAGGGTGGTTTTCTCATAATTTATTTACCATTAGTTAATTTATACGTCAAAAATATACTATTAGTAAACAATATTCAACGGTTTTTTATAGTCTTAAAAGAAACTTAATTTAGGTAACATTTAAACAATGATTTAAAAACAAGTACTTTACAATAATTTAATTTAAAGAATTGACATATTTCAATTAAGCTATCTTACGTATTTTCAAAATTTCATTTATTCTTTTTTAGTGATTTTAAGAGTATCTTACTAACTACTTAAAAATTGATTTAAAAGAAAACAAATACCCCATAACTCTTTATATTTTTTACTTAATTGAATAATCATATTTATATTGATACATTATCTATATCAACTAATGAGTTTACAATAAAATCAGGGTTCATTGATTCTAATTGTTCTTTCGTTTGTGCACCAGATAATACTCCTACAGTTATTCCACAATTAGCATTTTTACCTTCTTCTATATCAATTGCTGAATCTCCTGCTTTTAATACAAGTTTTGAATTTTCAATATTAAAAATTTTCATCGCTTTATATATCATATCTGGGTGTGGCCGTCCTCTTTCAACATCTGTCGCTGTTAATAATAAGTCATATTGTTTGTTTTCTTCCCATTTAAGTTTTTGAAGTAAAAAAGTAGCTATTTCTCTACTGTATCCAGTATTTAGAACAACTTTTATCTTTTTATTTCTTATTTTTAATAATACATCTTCTACCCCTTCAATTGGTATTACATTTAAATTCTCATAAGCTTCATTTAATAAAATTTTAAAGCGATTGAATATTACAAGTGATTCATTTATTTTATTCGATTTTATATGCTTTAATATGTCTTTTATAGCTTGATGCTTCTCTTTTCCTGCACCTATTTTTAATACTAAACCTAAATTTATCTCTACACCATGCTCTATAATAGCTTTATGTAATGTTTTATAAACTACATTTTGCTCATTTACTGTTGTTCCGGCCATATCAAAAACAACCATTTTAATCTCTTTTAACATCATTCTATTTATATAATTCTATAATATTTTGTTTTGAATACCCAGCACTACCAGTCATTCCTTTACCGCCTATTCCTGTTACTATGTGAATATTACTTCCAATAGTGTGCTCAAATAGGTCTTTTGTTTTACATTGACTATAAAAACCTGCCCATCTATGTTGAATTTCATAAGTAGGTAAATCGATGATTTTTTTAGCTTCATTAATCATAAAAGCATCAATTTCTTCTTTTAAATCAAACCCTAAACTATCTATATTATTTGCTGAAGCATATTCATGAGAATCACCAATAATAACAGATCCATCCATAGCTTGTTTAAATAATATATGTATCCCATATTTTTTTTCAAAACTATTCGGGCTTTCTTTCGTTTTCACATCTTTCCATGACGAACATTCTTCAAAAGCCTCATACCTACGAATTGTTAATCCCGTTAATATTGAACCTTTTAATTGATAGTTTATTTGTGGTTTAGTTTGCATCATTTGCAATTTTGATACTACTAAATCACTTTTATTGTATATTGAAGGGAATAGCATTTTAAAATCATTACCATTACATATAATCGTTTTAACCGATTTGTATGTTTGTCCTTCAGCTGTATATACAATTGTTTCTCCATTTGACTCTTCAACATTAACAACTGAGGTATTAAATAAAATGGTAGCATTTAACTCTTTTTGCATATACATATGCAAACGATTAATCATTACCCTAGGCTCTACTGTTACTTCATCTGGAAAAAACAATCCTGCTTTACAATACTCTTTTTTAAGTCCACTATACTTATCTAAACATTGTTGTTTCGTTAATAATTGTGAACTATAATTATTGTTTTTATTAATTTGATGTAATTCTTCTATTAATTGTACTTCATCATCATTAGAAGCTAAATAAACGGTACCATTCTGTCTAATTGAAATATCAAATTGATCTTGGATTTCTTTATAAATATTTAAACTTTCTCTTCCATAGTTTTGCCATTTCTGATTCATCCCAGAAGGCACTACTTGACCAAAATTTCTAACAGTAGCACCTTGTGGGATACTGTTTTTTTCTAAAATTGCAACTCGTAGCCCTTTTTTTAGTGCATGGTATGCATGAAATGTTCCTAAAACACCACCTCCTACGATTAATAAGTCGTATTTATTGTTCATAAACTAATTGCTTTATTGTAATTGATTTTTTTTGTTTTTTCTTAAAAAAGTAGATGCTATATATCGTTATTAGAAAACCTAAAAAGCCTAAAATATATAATGAATCTATAAAAAATGATAACCAGGAAATTGAAGCCTTTCCAAAGTTTTTATATATTAAAATTAAAATACTACCTAAATATCCAAATGCATCTGCTATGTATATTAAAAAACCAACATTTCCGTTTATTTTAAAAGTTGCAATCATTCTATCGAAAAATATTCCATTAAACGGTACATATGAGCTATATAAACCTAGCCCAGATATTATCATCCATATAAAAGGTGAAATAACTCCCAATTGAAATAAATAAGTTGAAATTAGTATTGATATTGAGCCTATAATTAATACATAATGATAATACATAAATGCTTTATAGTTTGTAGTAATACTACCTATATAACCTAATATAAAAAGAACTGTTAAGGCTATTGGTATTTCAGATATTGTAAAAATAGTTGCGTCTTTATAGCCTAATGCATCCCATATTTCACGTGCAAAATTGTCTCTAAAATCTCTTATTGAAGTTAAGGTTATGAAAAAGATTACAATAAGAGTTAATGGTGTGGCATATTGTTTAAATATAGTTCTACGTTGATTCTTATTTAATGGTTGTCGAATTGTTTTTAATAATTGATCCTCTTCTGTTGGTTGTGGTAATTTTTCTAATAAAAAAGCAAATAAAACTAAAGGTGTTATAAATAACAATCCAGTTACAAAAGGCATCCAGTTTTCAGAAACATTAAGAGCATCTATTGTCCATTTCCCTATAGATTTCACAACCCCTGATGATACTATAAAACTAGATGATAAAATCACCCCTAATAATTCAGATGCCTTACGTCCTTCTATATAAGAAAAAACAATTCCCCAAATCATTCCTAAGGGTAATCCATTTAAAAATAAACATATGATTGTATAAGGTGCTGGAATAATAGCAAAACCTAATAAAGCCAATTCAGCAAATAGAATAAACCCAATTAAATATAGTATTCTCTTTTTTGATTTCATTTCAGAAATCACTTTTATTCCAAGAAATTTAGATATTGTATACCCTATTATTTGGGCAATAATTAATAGTATTTTGTAATCTATCCCCCAAAATACTTCATTTGAAAAAGTAGCTACTGTAAAAGGTTTTCTGAAAGCATACATACAAAAATATGTACCAAATGCTGCTAAAGATGCTTGTAGTATAAAACGTATATTCATAGTGTTTTTTTAGTCAAACGAGCTCGATAAACGTTGAACTTATTTAAGTTAATAGAAATGGTGTTGTTATTGTATTATTGGTAAATTTTCTTGATTAACCTCAGCGCTAATAACGTTTACTTTTAACAATTTTTGAATAGTACTTGCTATTTGGTTGTTATATAACTGTAATTCACTTTTCATTTCACCTTTAGCTTCAATATTAGGCCCTGAAACTGCTAACCAAGTCTCATCTGAACCTTTTACTGTGAAATTTTGACCATGATATTTTAAATTTTGACCATGACTTTTCCAACTTTCTAATGGTACAGTACCCCTTCCATGGTCTGTTGTTATTATAAATGTGGTTTTTCCTTTATAATATGTATTAGATTGACAATATTCCCATAATTCTTTAATCATGTTATTTGTATTTTCAATAGCTAATAAATAATGAGCGTAATCTCCATCATGAGCAAAATCATCAGTTTCGCCATAAGATATATATACTAGTTTAGGTTTACTCTTTTTTATAAACTCGAGTGCATAATTATGAGTAAACATATCTTGTCTAACTGTTTTCCATGGTTGTATAGCCTGTTTCTGTAACCCATTTAAATACTTCTCCTTCTTTGTTAAATCTTTTCCCTTAGCTTCTCTATATCCTGCATTAACATAAATTCCACTTCTTTCTTCATTAATTATATATGGAAAAACATCCCAACTTCCAAAAGCACCTACTTTACCTTTATAATCTGGTAAATTATTCACTAATTCTAAAATTGTTTTGTTAGGATTATTTACTTTATCGTTACTATTAATTCTTGAATCATCAGCAAAGCCACATAAAATCTCACTATATCCTGGATAAGAAAACCAATGAGTATTCTTTAAATTTACTTTATTACTATATTTTCTGTTACCATATAACTGACCATTTTTAGCTATTTTATTCCAAAAGAAAGGTGATAATAACTGTTTTCTTTTATTTGGTGAAGTTTTCCAGTATTTTGATTTTATATAAGCTGAGTCTTTGGTATATTTAGCATTATTAATTAATAATGAATCTGCTCCTGTAAAAAGCTCTTGCCAACGAACTCCATCTAAAGTAATTAAAAATACTTTTTGACTTTTATCTTCGTCTTTTTTAATCTCCTTATTATCTTTTATAATTTGAGTATTGCATCCTATTAGAATAGATACAAAAACAACTAAATAAATTATTGTTAGTTTCATAATATAAATGCCCGTTATAAAAATAACGGGCAATGTTTAAATTTTTTATTTATCCCACCATGATTTAGAATTGTAGTCATTTCCACTATTTAGCCAACCTAAAGCTTGAGAGTAATTTGTTTTATTAGTAAAAGTTTCTTCTGTTGGATACTTAAATCTAACAGGAATTTTATCGCTATTACTATTATTTAAAGCTGGATTTAACGTAGGAAAACCTGTTCTTCTATAATCAAACCATGCTTCATGTCCTGACATTATATTAGCTAAATATTTTTGATTTATAATGTTCTCAAGAGTTCCTTTCCATAAACCTTTAGAAGTGTTTGATAAATAATCAGAAGGAAGAGTTATTTTTTTATAGTTAAAATTCGCTTTTATAGCATTTTCATAATGCTGTTGAGCATTTGATGTTATGTATCCTTTTAAAGCAGCCTCTGCCAATATAAATTCTTGCTCATAGTAAGTTATAAATACCATATCTAATACATCTGCTGCTCTTAAATTACTACTTAACCCTGTATAGTTACCAGCTCTATCATTAGATCCTGGTACAATTCCTACATAATTACCTGTATCATTGGGTTTAAAGTAAAAAGCTAATCTTGGATCATCTTTATCTTTCAACATTTTTAGAACTGTTGTAGTTATACTGTATAAAGAAAAGTCTCCATCTCTTACTTTAGATAAAAACCAATGATTCGGTTCAGATTGAAAAGGTAATATTGCATTATCTGTATTTGATGAAAAAATATTTCCTGAAGCTACAATTTGCTGAATTTTAGTAGCAGCTGCAGGGTAATTACTACTAACTCTTAATAAATAACGTAATTGCAAAACATTAGCTAATTTAATCCAACGCTCTCTTTCTCCTGAGAACATTATATCTCCAACTATTGCTGAATTATCTGTAGAAAGTGTTGAAACTGCTTTAGAAAGTAAATCTAAAACTCCGTTGGTAGCTGTATAAATTTCTTTTTGTTGATCATATTTAGGAGTTAAATTATTTTTATCTCCAGCTTCAAAAAATGGAACAGGACCATATAAATCTGTTAACTCTGCTCCTATTACGGCTTTTAATATTTTAGCTACTGCTTTAGTAGATGTGCTAGTTTTATCTCCATTTATAACATCATTCATGTCAGCAAGTACCTTATAATTAGTTACCCAAACAGCACTATTGGTTTCTATTTCGTATTGATCTACATCATTAAAATCAAACTTACCATGATACTGCATTAATGTACTACTAAATGTAAAACCGTTAGTTGCAGTTTGATTTCCTATCGTATATAATGCATTTGTTAACAAATAACTTGCTTCAGGCTTAGTTGGTTCATTAGGATTGATATTCAATTCCGTAAGATCAGTACAAGAGGAAAAAACTACAATTATCCCCAATAATATGCTTTTAAATAAATTACTTTTTTTCATTTTAATATTTTTTTTGAATTAGAATTTAAATAAAAAGTTAATTCCGTAACTTCTTGATGATGGGTACGATACATCCTCTATACCAGGTACAATATTACTTCCTTGTAAAGCTAATGTCTCTGGATCAAAATGTGGATTTGAAGAAGGAGTCCATAAAGCTAAATTTCTTCCAACTAATGAAATTCTTAAGCTTTCCATTCCTAATTTTTCAGCAAATGAATTAGGAACATTATATCCGAATTTCACTTCTCTTAATTTTACATAAGTTGCATCTACAATTCCAGTTTCTTGATTACTTTTTCTATTGTATAATGGTTTATAGTATGACCACCACCCTATTGCATCAGCACTAGTTAAAGGTTGATAAGAACCATCTGTCATTTCTTTTACTCCATCAGGAACAATGTCTTTATAGTCATTTCTATCAAGTGAACCTTCTAAGTTACCTGCGTAAGTACCTACTTGTTTTGTTCTTGATATTAAAGTTCCACCTTGTTTCCAGTCAACTAAAAAAGAAAAAGAAAAACCTTTATAATTGAATGAATTATTAAAACCTACTGAAAAATCAGGATTATAATTACCTAGCAACTTTAATTCATCTTCAACTATAGGAGTACCATTTTTATATATTATTTTTCCGTTATAACGTTTAAATCTTCTTCCATACATATTACCTAGCCTTTCCCCTTTTCTTGCTTGAATAAAAACTTTTGATCCTTCAGCAGAATACACAGAAGCAAAATTTGTGGTTAATACATCACCAGTACCCTCAGGTAACTCTAAAACTTTACCAACATTTTTTGTGAAGTTTATGCTTGATGCCCACTGGAAGTTATCAGTTTTAATAGGCTTAACAGTAACTAATGCTTCAATACCTTGATTTTGAATTTTACCTCCATTAATTACTTGTCGTTGATACCCTACTGTATTTGATATTGGAACACTAATAATTTGATCTTCTGATATTGATTTATAATAAGTTACATCTAAATTCAATCTATTCCCAAACATTCGTATATCTGTTCCTACTTCATAAGAAGTAATTTGTTCTGGTTTCAAATTCTCATTTAATAAAACATTTCCTCTACTTAATGTTCTATTCCCTGCATATGGAAGTTGATATTGGTATGGTGTTTTTAAATTATAAGGTTCTGTATCATTACCTACTTTTGCCCATGACGCTCTTAATTTAAAAAAGTTAAATGCCTCTGGTAATTCAAAAATATCACTCATAATTGCACTTAATGATGCTGATGGATAAAAATAGGAGTTATTATCTTCTGGCAATGTTGAAGACCAATCATTACGAGCTGTGATATCTAAAAAAAGTTTGTTATCAAACGACAATCCTACAACTCCATATATACTTCTAATTTCTTTTTCTAATTTATATTGATCAGTAACTAAAGGCAGTGCTGAATTTTTTAAATTATAAATTTCTGGAATTACTAATTTATTAGCAACATTAGATAAAAAATTAGCTTCTTGTTGCATTATATTTCCTCCGAAATCAACACTCAATCCAAAAGAATCATTAAGGTCTTTCTTATATGATAATAACACATCAGTATTTACTTCTTTAAAATCTACTCTTTCATCTTTATAAGCTCCGTTTAAAAAGCGTTGAGTACTATAAGCTCTTTTTGATTCCCGCTTATCAGCATAATAATCCATACCACTTCTTGCTTGTAATTTTAAATTATCAGTAAATTGGTATTCTAACTTTATATTTCCTAAAATTCTATGCTTGTCAAATGAATTTGTATTTTCATTTAACATGAAATATGGGTTATCATGCCATGCATAATTATAATTAAACTGCTCTAAGCCTTCATAACCTCTTTGCCAGTATTCTTTTAATGAATTTGTATTTACAGTTCTTCCATACCATGTAAATATGTACATTGCAGACTCAGAACCGTACCCAGAGCTTGGACGGTTATTACTTTTTGAATTAATATAATTAGTTTTTAATGAAAGTTTCATTTTATCAGTTACATCTACGCTTCCATTAACTCTAAATGATTTTCTAGTTAAGTCTGTATTAGGAATTATACCTTGGTTATCTAGTAAGCCTAAACTAAATAGAATATCTGATTTTTCTCCTCCAAAACCAACTGATGCTCCTATAGTAGAGGTATAACCTGTTCTAAAAAAATCTTTAACATTATTAGGTTTTGCTTCAAATGGTGTTGCAATGATATCATTAGGTGCTGTACTTGGTGAAATTATTCGTCCATCAGCATCTCTAACCCAACCTCTAGCAAAAATATCTCCAGCTCTTAAGCCATTAATTGTTGGGCTATCAAATTGTGTTATTAGTTGTCCATTTGCAAGTGGACCCCATGAAACATCCTCTTGATCATTAGAACCTAATGAATTATTTAAACCATCTACATATTTAAAATCTCCTGCCCAACCTTGACCGTATTTATTTTGGTATTTAGGCAAACGTAAAACACTTTCCATTGTTAAACCTGTGTTTACAGAAACTTGTAGTTTTTTGTTCCTTCTTACAGATTTTGTATTGATTAATATAACTCCATTAGCACCACGAGATCCATATAATGCTGTAGCACTTGCACCTTTTAAAACACTCATGCTTTCAATGTCATCTGAATTAATCTCAGCTGCTCCATTTCCGTAATCAACTTCTTGCATTTCACTCCCTCCTGTGTTCTGCATAGTACTTAAATACGTTCTATTATTAATAGGAATACCATCTACAACAAATAGAGGTCCATTTTTACTCGAATTTAAAGACACTTCCCCACGAATAACAACTCTTGATGAAGATCCAACCCCTGATGATCCATTAGTTATTTGTACACCAGCAATCTTACCGTTTAAAGCATTTACTAAATTCGTTTCTTTTGCTTCATTTAATTCCTTTGGCTTTAGAGTAGATACCGAATATCCTAAAGATTTTTCTTCTTTCTTAATACCTAGTGCAGTTATAACAATTTCATTTAACTGCTCAGACAGTTGTTTTAAAATAACTGTTTCAATATTTTTAGTTTCTCCTGGAGAAATAGTAATATTTATTATCTTAGTTTCATATCCTATAAAAGAAATACTTACAACTAAATTTCCTGGTTTTACATTGTCAATTTTGAAATTTCCATCAAAATCTGTGTTTGAACCTTTTGCTGTGTTTACAACCTTAACACTTGCTCCTGGTAATGGGTAAGTTCCATCACTTACAACTCCTTTTATGGAGGCATTTTGTGCATAAAAGCTTATACTTACTATAAAAGTAAATATTGTTAATAATAATTTTCTGTTAGCCATCTTGTTTTCTTTGTTTACAATAGTTAAAAAATAACACCACAAATCAACATTTTTTTTATTATTTGTAAATATTTTTTATGTTAAGAAAACTTTTACGAATCGATACTATTATGTAATTTTTAAGTTAACTATGTAAAGTTTTATAGTATGACTATACTTAAATAATAGGCTAAATATTTAATAGCAAATGATTAAACTAAAAATGGCTACTCATATAAATATGAATAGCCATTATTTAAAACTAAATTACTGGTGACTTACTTTTTTATTGTTTGATAAGACTTTTATATACTGTTTCTCTCATTTCTTTTGCTGAAATAAACCAACCGCCATATTCTTTTTTGTAGTCATTAATTATAGCTTCATCTTTTGAAATATCTTCCAATGTTTTTCCTTCTTCTATAGCTTTAGCTATTCTGTCTCTTACGGTAGTAAGCATTTTAACATATGTCTTTAATTCATTTTTAGTAGCTATACTTCTATGTCCAGGAATAATTTTTGTTTTATCATCTGCTAATAATAACACTTTGTTAGCTGATGCTATATAACCATCAATACTTCCACCATTATCTAAATCTATAAACGGGAATTTTCCTTGAAAATAAGTGTCTCCCATATGTATAATATTACTGGTCATAAAGTAAACATGTGCATCACCATCAGTATGTGCATTATGAACATGTGAAATAAGAATATCTTCACCATTTAAGTGTAACATCATATCTCTTGAAAATGTCACTATCGGTAATTGTTTTTCTGCAGACGGCTGTACTGTCCTCCCCCTAACTACCTGAACTTTTTGCATTCTTTTACGTACATTTTCATGTGAAAATATTAATGCCCCTTTATCTTTAAAACTACTATTACCACCAGTATGATCTCCATGCCAATGGGTGTTTACCAAAAACTTAATAGGTTTATCAGTTATTTTTTTTATTGCTGCTATTATTTTACTTGACACTTGTTTAAACTGACTATCAATCATAAACACTTCTTTATCAGAAATGAATATACCTATATTTCCTCCCATACCTTTTAACATGTAAATATTATCTGTTAATTTATGGGGTATTATTTGAATCTCTTTTTTTTGTGAAATTCCCTTTATACTTATAAGTAGTATTAGTAGAAGAAGTATTCTTTTAATTTTAATCATTTCCTTAATAGTTTATGCTTTACAATATATGGTTAAAAAACTAGTTCTTTTTTTAGTTATTTAGACTAAATAAATATTATTTTTGTGTTTTTTACTACCCTTCAAATGATAAAAAAAACTAAAACTACTTTTAATACTATTCTTCAAGAAGAAAAAGTATATAATAATTGTGGAATTTATTCAAAACACTACTCGATTAGTCAAAAATATGGCAAAGGAACATTAGTTAGTCATTCTTTTGACGGACTTTTTATTGAATACTTTCACGGAAATTTTAATGAAAATTATATTTTTGAGTCTAAACCTCTTGTTAATACGTTAGAGGTATCAATATTAACTCAAGGTGGAAAAATAATTAATTGTAAACATACTGGTGAAGATTTGGTACATGAAGAACAGGAAACATTCTTATCTTTTTCTGAAAATCTCAACGGATTTGTAAAATATTATAAAAATGTAGTAGTAAGAGAAGTAAAAATTAAACTTTTTTATGAGTTTATAAAGAAGCATCAATTAATCAGTTTGTTTTCTACAGTACAAGAGTCAACTAATAAAAATAATTGTAATAGTTTTATTATTCCTATTTGTGATAAAACTCAAAATATTTTGACTGAACTTTTAACTGATAATAGAGTGGGTATTTTGAAACGTTTATTTTTAGAAGCCAAAGTATTAGAGCTAGTATCATTACAAGTTGAACAACAAAAGAAGGAAAATAATGGTACTGAAAGCTTAGTGAAAAAATTATACACAGTTAAAAGTATAATTTCTTCTAATTTAAATGAACAATTTTCTATTAAAAAATTATCAAAAAAGGTTTTATTAAATGATACTGTATTAAAAAAAGAATTTAAACGTATTTTTAATAGTACTATTTCAGAGTTTTCAACTTCCATGAGAATGAATAAGGCTAAAGAGTTGCTTTTACATACTACCAAACCTATTTATGAAATATCAGATATCGTTGGTTATAAAAACCCCACTCATTTCTCTGCTGCTTTTAAAAAAAATAGTAGTTTAACACCTAAGCAATACAGAAACACTTATTGTGAGGTTTAACATATTGTTTTTATTTAACCACTTGTTTTAATTTTCTTTTTTGTGCATTAATAATTAATTCCATTCTTCTTAAATCTTCCGGTTGCATGTTTAAACAAGCATCAACCCAAGTATCAGTTATATCTAATAATTCTTTCTTTTGTAATGGAAATACCTTCTTAATGTTTTTATAATGACAATATTTAAAATTAAAACTGCTATTGTTTTTTTTTATATACTTCACAATAGTTTGCATTCCCTCCTCTTCTTCAATACTATCTAGCAATGCATATTCTTCCATATCTTTAGCGGTATACACTTTACCACTATATAATATTTCTGTGGCTGTTTTAATGTTTAATTTCCTGCATAAAAAACTATAAGCTCCCATTCCTGGAAAAAGGTTAAACTTGTTTTCTGGTAAACAAAACTTAGCTTTTGTATTTGCTAAAATTATATCATGTGCTAAAACACATTCAAATCCTCCACCATATGCATTTCCTTCAACAAGAGTTATATTTAAAACAGGTAAATTAAATGATGTATAAATATTATAAATGGCATCTATACACAAATAAGCATACTCTTCTAATTTTTTCTTTTCTCTATTTTTAATACTTTTAAAAAAGAAAGGTAAATCTCCTCCTAAATTATATACTTCTTGGTGACTAGATGATGATACAATATATTTTAAGGGATACGATTTATCAGAAAACATTATTTGAAGATCTTTAGAAAATCTTTGAAATTCTTTTAAGATAGCTAATGAAAAATTAGGTATTCCTTCTGTTTTTATTTTCCACAACACCAATTCATGTTCAGGAAAATAATTTACTTCTATATTTTTATATTCATTTAACATTATCAATTCTTTTTATGCTTTTTGTTTGCTTAACCATGCTTCATCTCGATATTCTCTTGCTTTTTTACCTCCATCAAGATGATTCCAACCAGGAGGCATAAAAACATATTTAACTTTATCTAATAACTTAGGTGCTTTAACTACATCTGACCATAATTCTTTCCACAATAAAAACTGTACATGCCATATGTTTTCGCTATCTAACTTATCATGCATTATTCCATATAAAATTTGCTCATCTTTTAATTCAGTTTGAAATGTTCTAAAAATTCGATCCCAAATACTAAATGTTTCTCCGTAATTTCTATCTAAATAAATATGGTTTTTTGCATGATGTACTCTATGTACAGAAGGGGTTATAAATATTTTTTCTAACCAATAATGTTTGCCCATAAATTTTTCACTTAAATGTGAATATGTAGCATACAAACGTGCAATAGGCTCAATAATAAAAATCATTAGTGGATGAAAACCTAGAATAGGAAGCCATATGAAATTAAAAGGAGTAAAAACAAAGTCGAAAATAGAGCCTCTAGCAACCACTGTTAAATTCATATCTTCTGCAGTATGATGAACTCCATGTATACACCATAAAACTCGAACTTTATGGCCTAAAAAATGAATAAAAAACACTGTAAAATCATATAATAAATACCCTACAATCCACACATACCACTCAAAATTAAGATCAAAAAAACGATGTTCATATAGCCAGAACATGGTACCAACAATCATAACTTTTGAAAGTAAAAAATAAGGTATACTTTGAATTAAATATGATATTATACTTACAATTCCTTCTTTTTTACTTTCAACGTAATTTGTTATTATAAGTATTCCCCATTCAACTAGCATTAATATAAGTACTATTAAACTCATATGTTGTAGTTGGCCTACCATGGTTTCAATGGATAATAAATTCATAATTATTTATCTCTTTTTTTTGAAAAAGTATTTTTTAAAAACGTACATATTTGATTTAAAGCGGCTTTTGAAGCTTCAGTTTCTTTTAAAGCATTTAACACAATAAAATCATGAATAGTCCCCCCATAACGAGTAGATATTACTGGTACATTTGCTTCTCTTAATTTTTTAGCATACGATTCTCCTTCATCTCTTAGTACATCATTTTCAGCAGTGATTATTAATGCTCTTGGAAGTCCTTTCAATTCTTCTTTTGTAGCTTTTAATGGTGAAACAGTAGGTAGATTTCTAAGCTCCATTTGAGGAGCATAAGAGTTCCAAAACCAAATCATTGCATCTCTAGACAAATAATGCCCTTTTGAAAACTTTTCATAAGATTGTGTATTAAAATTAGCATTCGTAACTGGGTATAATAATATTTGTGCTAATAAATTAGGACTTTTTTTATTTTTTGCCATCATAGCAACTACCGTAGCCATATTACCTCCTACACTGTCTCCGCATACAATAATATTACTTGAATCTAACTTATTCTTTTTTCCTTCCTTTTCCAACCATAACAATGTAGCGTACCCTTCTTCATTTGCTATTGGATATTTTACCTCTGGTGCTCTAGAATATTCAACAAAGACAACGGCAACCTCAGCTTTTAAAGCAATATCAGCTAACAGTCTTTTATGAGTAGAAAAACTATTTAAAATCCATCCACCACCGTGAAAATAAACAACTACCGGTAACCGTTTTCGCTTTCTTTTTTTAGGCCTTATTATTTTAATGTTTAATTCTCTATCTAAAAATGGAATTGATTTATGTTCTATAAACACATATTGATTCACAGACACCTCTTTTTGTAAATCTTCCATAGCTTGCCTTGCTATATTTAAAGGAAGTTCTTGAATAGGTGGCCCTTGATATGCATGAATGGTTTCTAAAAAAATTTGCACTACTGGATCTAAACCATAACTACCAGCTAAATTCACTTGACTAAAAGAGTTTACACTTTTTAAAACAAGCAATAAAACGATTAACTTAATTTTCATTTTTTGTAGTTTTATTTAATTGCTATTTGTTTCTCATTTAACTCTTCTACTCTTTTTTGTTTAATCGCTTCTTGAATTATATTTTTAAACCACAAAACAGTAAATGTTATTAAAGTAAATACTACTATAATTGCTAGTATTTTCAATTGATGAGACTGTTGAGAGTATCCAAAAAACAGGATTCCCCAGTAAATTACTACCCATTGAATAAAATAGAAAGAAGTAACGTTTTTGCTAGCATATTTTATAACTGAAAATACTTTAGGGTTAATATGCTTTACAATGATATTTCCAAACCAAATTAATAGAAGATTTATTCCCATTAATACAATGGTTCCTCCAGGTCCTAAATGGTAGTAATCTCCAAAGTGATATTCATAGTTTATATAGCATAATCCTCCTCCAAATAAGAGCATTCCTAATCCGTATGGTAACATTTTACCAAACATAAAACGTAAGTCATAGTTTTGTTCTTTGTACCACATACCAAAGAATAAACCTATTAGAATAAACGACATCCATGGGAACACTGGAAAGTAAACATTATAGGTTTTTGCCCATAATAAATCACATATATAATCGATACCTATAATATCAAACCTGAATCCACTAACTGCTCTTGATGTTAGCATTATGATTAACGCTAAAATTAAAGCGGCATATTTATTTTTAATTACTTTAATGATAATCCCCATAATTATTAAAGATATACCTGCTAATTGTAATATGTCACCTAACAGCGTATAAAAAATATAGTTTTTAGGATCTCCTGGAGTTAATCCATTAGCTTTTATAAAATCTTCTGGAAAACCTCCAAATACGACCATAGGAATTATAAATCGCATAAGATTTAACAGGTATCCTAGCATTAAAATTCGTATTCCTCTAATAAGTATTTTTTTCATACTTAGATTTCCTGAGAAAACAAATGATAACCCCATTACTACTAAAAACATTGGAGTTCCTTTTTCTGCAACTTGAATTATTTTTCCTAGCATGCTAGTATTCCAAGTATCCATTGTAGAATACACAATCATTACATGTACAGGTATCATTAATAATACACTTACTCCACGTACAAAATCAATTGCTTCTACTCTTTTATTATTTTTTGTTTTTGCTTCCATTATTATTGTTTATGCCAGCTTATTTTTTTTGATATTGGTTTTCTTTTTCTATTTACTTTGGGTAAATTTTCTTTTAGATATCCCATATAAAAAATTCCTAAGCACTTTTCATTTTCTTCAAGTTTTATTGAGTTATTTACATAATTTATAGTTGCTTCTCCAGTATCCCAATAACTACCAATATTAAGACTTGTACAGCTTAACCACATATTTTGTACTGCACACGAAATAGCGGCTACTTCCTCCCACTCTGGTAATTGAAATCTACTACTTGGTTGAAATATCAAAACCAATAATGTGGCATTCTTAGGATATGTTTTTGTTTCTTCAAATCGTTCTGTAGAAAATTGTTCATCATCATATAACTCTCTGTAATAATTTGCCATATAGTTTCCTAAACTCTTATGATGCTTTCCTTCTAAAACTACAAACCTCCAAGGTTGTGTTAGTTTATGTGTTGGTGCCCAAATACCATTGTTTACAATTTCTTCAATGGTACTCTTTGCTATTTTCTTATCTAAAAAATCAGTTGCATAATGACTTCTTCTTTTTTGAATAACCTTTGTTAACTCTTTAAATAACATAGTCTACTTAGCCTCTATTAGTACTTCTTTTTTAATATCTTTATTTACATACTTAGCTATTGGGTTCTTTAAAACTCCTTCCAATTTTAAACTTTGAATTGGATCAGCTAAGCTTAGCATTTGTTTTGTATTAGATAATTGTAATCTATTCAAACAACATCTATCAAACTCTGGTACAAAAAGGTTGTACTTTTCAAATTTTGTGGTCAATTCTGGGTGTTCATTTTGATAGTAATAAATACAATCTGCTACCAATTCCCAAAAATTATCTTCTAAAAAGCCTCCATAGGTTTCTAACTGTTGTGCCATAAACCTGAAAATACAGTCAAATACATCTGTAAAAATGGACAGTACTTTCATTTTATCTGTTGTTTTTGTAAATAACCTATCTGCATGTTCTGGTAAATGTATTTCTTCATTGAAAACAATTACTTCTTCCGTAATGTCTTTCATTAATACATAAACAGGTACTTGATTTTCTAATACTAGTATTAAATTTTCACCATGAGGCATAAACACCATTTCATATTTATAAAAACAATGTAACAATGGGCTTAAGTATGCTTTTAAGTACTTCTCTATCCATGTATTTACATTCAATTTTGATGCTTTTATAAATTCAACCAATAAAGAAGTCCTAGAATAATCTTCATGTAATAATGCTGCCATTGTTACTACTTCTTGATCTGAAGTAATTTTAGTGTACGGACTTTCTCTCCAAAGAGCTGATAACATTTTATTATGAGGGTTTGTTTTACCCAATGCCTCATAGTAATGATTATGATACCCAACCGTAGCTACCTCACCTAACATAGTAAAACCATTTGTAGTTAAATACGTATCATCTTTTAACAGGTTATTTATCCATTTCGTTATATGAGGTGTACTTTTCATATAATATGGCGAAAGTCCTCTCACAAACCCCATGTTTAAAATAGATAAAGCAGTTTTTGTATATAGCTTGTTTGGATGAGTTTTATTAAATAAAGTTCTTATAGATTGTTGAGCAGAAAACTCGTCATCACTCTCACCTAAGAAAACTATATTTTGGTTAGCAATATCACCTGCAAAAACATGTATTAACTTATTGTTCCATTGCCATGGGTGAACAGGCATAAATACATAATCTGCAATATCTAAATCTAGACTTATTAATTTTTCATTAAACGATTTAAGCTTATTCTCTCCCAACTCACTTCCTAATAACTTACTGTACCCAAACTCTTCAGTAGCTGTATAAGTAGCATATTTTTTATGTCCTGCTATCCAGTAAATTTTAAAAGGATTATCTGTTTCTGGTGCATATTTTTCGTAATCATTTATATTAAACCCTATTCTACCATTATTCGCCACAAAACAAGGATGTCCTTCAATCATAGCATGTTCAATTTCTTGAAAACTTTTATAGGCTAATTCTTTTGATGAAAATTTTTGTTTTTTATATTTATATGCTGAACTAATTAATGTACTTGTAATTTCTTCTAAATAAGTAGCTAGAAATCCATTAGGTATTTGAAGTTTCTTTTGAAACTCAGTAATAAACCGTATAGCATCTACAGTCTCTTCTTGTTCATTTATATACTTTTGAATACTTTCCACCTCTATATACCAATGATCTAGCTCAAATTTTCTGGCATCAAAATAATAGGTATGTTTACCATTATCTGAAGTAATACTATACGTATTGAAAATTTCTTTATTAGTATGTTTTTTAGGGATAAAAATAAGCTCGTGAGAAAATTCACTGATCGCTTTTTTTACCAATAATTTATTTACAATACTCCAAGTTTTAGGCTCTATATATGATATTGTTGAATCCATTATTTCTCTGTTAATTTTATTAACGCTTTTTTATAAGTTTCTCTAGTGCAAAAAGCTAAAGCGGCTATTTTACTTGCCAGTTTTATTTCATGTTGATATACAAAACCAGCTTTCTTATTAAGTATATGTATTTTGGTATTATGTACATCTGGCTCTACCACTACTCTTTCTACATAAGGCAAGCTGAAAAAATAATTGATGATTGTAGAAAATACATACCATGTAAATTTTGGTATTCTTTGTTTTACCGGCGCTACCAGAATATGCATACCATAATCATTTAAATGAGCATGGTAGTGTTTTCCAATTATATCTTCTGAAGCTTTATAACGTTCCATTAGAAATATAGGCTCATTATCTAACATTCCAATATAAGTATGATGGTGAGGGTTCTTTTCTATTTCATAATAAGCCTCATATACTTCCTCTTTTGTAGATGTTAACATACCCCAATATTTTGCATGAGGATTAGTAATCCATTTATATATAGTATCAATATCCTTATCAAGATGTATTGGACGTAATGAAATAACACCTACATCTAGTATATCTCTACTATAAAGTTGCTGTTCAATATGCGTTGTCATTATACTTCTTCTAATTGATTTTCTTTTTTAAATACTGCTATTGGATTTATTAAATTCCCAGCAAATTGAAGTAATACAACGGGGTCATCTAAATCTATCATTTGCTTATTATTATTTAACTGTAGTCTATTTAAACAAGACAACTTAAATGTATCAGCAAATAAATCATATTTTTTAAACTTGTCGTTAAACTGAGGATTCGCATTTTGGTATTCTTGTAAATTCTCAGCAACTAGTTTCCAAAAACTTTGCTCTGAAAAACCAATATGCTCTTCAAGTATTGGAGTTAAAAACCTAAAAAAACCATCAAAAATATCTGTGAAAATTGAAAGTAATTTAACATCTTCTGGAACAGGAGCATACATTCTCTTTAAGTGTTCAGGTAACTCAACATTTGGATTTAAAATAACTGCTTCTTCTGTTATATCTTTTAATAGAATTTTTACTGGTTTATTGTTTTCTAAAACTAAAATTATATTCTCTCCATGAGGCATAAAAACTAAATCGTATTGATAAAAACAATGCACTAATGGACTTAAATAAGCCTTGAAATAATCTTTTAACCAATTTTCTATTGTTAACCCAGAGCTTTTTATAATTTCTGGTAATAAAGCCTTTCCATATTGATCTATATGTAGTAAAGCAGCCATAGTTATTGGCTTTTGGTTTTCGGAAATAGCCATATAAGGGCTTTCTCTCCACAATGAAGCTAACATCTTATTATAATCGTTATGAACTCCGAATTCTTCAAAATAAGAGTTTACATAACTTACAGAACCTATTTCACTTAACATTTTAAATCCTGTTTCTTGAATAAATGAATCATTGTAAAGTAAGTTTTCTAACCAAACAGCCATTTTAGGAGCCGTTCCTAAATAATATAAAGGTAAGCCTCTCATAAAGCCCATATTTAAAATGGAGAGTGCGGATTTCGTATAAAATTTTTTTGGATTAGTTATATTAAAAAGTGTTCTTATTGATTGTTGTGCTAAATATTGATCAGGACCATACCCTAAACATAATAAATCTCCTTTTGCTATTTCAGGGGCAAATATGGTAGCCAACTTATTAAACCACTGCCAAGGATGAATTGGTATAAATAAGTAATCATCAGAGTTATATCCTTTTTCGGTAATAAGCTCATTAAAATGATTAATAGTATCAATCCCTAACTCTTGCTCTATTAATTCCTTATAAGGCAGTTTTTCAATAGCTGCATATACTGCTTTTGCTTTATGGCCTGCTAACCATAAAAGTGAAAATGAATTTCCTGCTTCTGGAGCATATGATCTATAATCACTACTATCAAAACCAATACGTCCATTGTTAGCTACAAATCCAGGATGTCCTTCGGTCATAGATTGCTCAATTGTTTGAAAATCGGCTGCTGCAAGTTCTTTAACACTTGGATTTCCTTTTACTATTTTAAAAGCACTTCCATATAATGTACTTATGATTTCTTCAAGATACACCGGCATCTTTTCATTATCTATTCCTAAAGTAGATTTAAATTCTTTAATAAATAAAATAGCATCTAATTCTAGTTCTACACCACTTTCAGTTTTAAGAATTGTTTCTTCATTTATCATTAAATGATTTAAAGCCAATTGCTTTGCTTCAAACCTATACTCTATTGCTTCATTATCTGTTTTAATTAGGTATTGATTCCATCCATTCTTTAATGATGAAACTAATGTTGGTGTTATTAGTAATTCATGAGAAAATTCACAAATTGCTTTTTTAACCAATAATTTATTTGACTGTTGCCAAACTTTTGGTTGTATATGTTGTATAGCTTGTTGTGGTGATACCACATTATCTAATGTATTCATTGCACTACGTTTTGAAGGTGTAAATAACTTTATGTGTTTACTATATGTTTGTCTATTTAAAAAAGCTAACTGTGCTGTTTTATGTGGTAATTCAACAATTTTATTTAAAGTGAAACCTATTCTTTGACATAAGGCAAACATTTTTTTATTACGTATATCTGGTTCAACCAGTATTCTTTCTATATTCTTATTAGAAAAAATAAAATCCATAATACATTGAAACATGTACCATGTAAAATGATCAATTTTAGGAAGTTTTGGAGGAGCTATTATAATATGAACCCCACAGTCTGTACTTTTAGAACTATAATAATTCGTTATACTATCTTTTTGTGGATTGTATCGTTCTAAAACAAAAGCTATTTCATTATTAAACTCTCCTACGAAAACATCATAATGTTCAGGTTCCATTAACTTTACATACTCCTCTTCTACTTCTTTTAATGAAGTATTTTGCATTCCCCAAAAAACAGCATAGTCTTTATTTACCCAGTTATGAAGTATGATGCTATCTTTTTTTATATCAAATGCACGAATAGTAATTATTCCTAAATCAGGAATACTTTTTGAAAATAGTGTTTCTTTATTCATGTTTAAGAAGCTTTAACAATGTTTTTGGGTACATAAACTAATTTAAAAATGAAAATATATAACACAATTGTTACTATAAAACCAGACAAAGCAATTATAAAAGGTAAGCGTAATCCAAAATTTTCAACGACTAGACCAACACTTAATGATGCTATTAAAACTCCTAAATTTTGAAAAAAATGAACCTTACTATAATCTAATGCATACGATTCGGGAGTACTCATTTCAAATAATAAAACATCAAATTTTACTACTCCTTGAAAAATAGCCCATCCGTAAATAATTCTTCCTACAATAACTACACTATCTAATGGTATTCCCTGTAAGAACAAACCGACTAAACCTATAAGTAAAGCCATTATAATACCTTCATATCCATTCGATTTTTGCTTATTACTAATCCATAATGCTATTAGGGCAACAAACCCTGGTATGGCATAAATTGTACCTGATATTAATTTTGAATCATAATTAGAAAAACTTTCCCAGTACATTGAAAAAAATGGGCGAATTATAAAATCACTGAAATAAAGAATTAACGTTAACAACCCAATTTTTAATATTAATCCATTTGATAGTGAGTTTTTTTCTTTTTTATTCTCAGCTGAAATTATAACAGTAGTATTAAACTTTTTACTTTTTAATAAATAAGCGCTCATCAACATTTGAATAAAATCACCAAGTGCCATAATTAAAAATATTGAACTAGGATCAATATAATCAACTGTAAAACCTCCAATTACGGCTCCTAAGATTCCGCCCAAATGAACAATTACAGATAATAAACCAATAGTTGATACATGCTCTTCCTTTTTAATTATTTTAAGTATATATGGATATACTAATAAATAGCTACCTTTAAACAAAACCATTATTAATGACACTATCCAAAAACTTATATAAGAACTCGTCCAATAACAATAAAGTGCTAAAACACCAGCTATAGCTTGTGTGTAAATTAATATTTTAAGCTCAGCTACTTTTTTTGATATATATGCCCAAAACGGAAACGCTATCATTACCATAAAACAAATTGCTGCAAAATAAAAACCTACATTTTCTGGATTGGTCATTCCAAAGCGGATAGCAAAAAACTGAGGATAAAAAGGGTGTAATAAATAATCACTTACTACCGCTATAAACGTCATTAGTATTAAAAATGATTTCAACTTCATTCGACTACTACATTTAAAGGTTTTTCAATTTCTTCTTCTTCATTTACACCGAATTGTTGAAAAGCGATACTTGTTTCAACTGGGTAATATTCTTTACCTGTTATCTCTTTTATTATATATGAATTTCTATAGCAAGCCATACCTAAATCTGGAGTAACAAAACCATGTGTATATAGCTCAACATTTTGCACAAAAATCTCATTATGGTTTTTATCTATACTATAATTTCTATGTACATCATAACGCCCCTTATTATCCCATTCTAATCTATTTGAAATACCTTCTATAAACTCTGGTAACTTGTAATAATACCCTGTTGACAAAACCAGACCTTCTGTGTTAATTTTAAGATATTTATCCTGCTCTACTTGATGTAACTCTAAAAGAGTTTGATTTTCTTTTACAATTGTGTTTTTAAGCTCGGTATTAGTTCTTAGTGATACCTTTAAAGGTTTTTCAGAATACGATCTTTTAGTATATAATAAATCATGAATATCATTAATCAAATCTTGATTTATACCTTTGTATAAATGCTTTTGATTTTTAATCAAATCATCTCTTTTCTCTGATGGTAAATTGTAGAAATAATCAACATATTCAGGAGAAGTCATCTCTAAAGTAAGTTTAGAATACTCTAATGGAAAAAATCTTGGAGATCTTGTTATCCAGTTCAATTCATATCCTTTAGTATCTATATCCTGTAATAAATCATAAAATATTTCTGCAGCACTTTGTCCACCTCCTACTACTGTAATTGATTTTTTAGTTTGTAATTCATCTTTATGATTCAAATATTTTGATGAATGTGTAGCTCTATCTTTTAATTTTTTAGCACAGTTAGGAATGTATGGTTGCGTACCAGTTCCTAAAACAATTTTCTTAGCTTTATAAGTTTTAATTTCATCTGTTTTAGTACATTGACTTGTAACTACATAAACTTCTTCTTCTTCGTTAAAATGAATATTCTTTACCTCAGTATTAAAATAAATATTAGGTAATTTATTTATTGCCCATTGACAATACTTATTATACTCATTTCTTAATAGCAAAAAGTTTTCACGAATGTAAAATGAGTATATTCTTCCTTGTTCTTTACTATAATTCAAAAAACTAAATGGACTTGTTGGATCTGCTAATGTTACTAAATCTGCCATGAAAGGAATTTGTAACGTGGTACTTTGTAACATCATACCAGGATGCCAATCAAATCTCTCTTGCTTATCTAAAAAAATCCCTTCTACTCCATCAATTGGATCAGTTAAACAAGCTAAACCTAAATTAAATGGGCCAACACCAACTGCTATAAAATCTAATATTTCTTTCATTTTAATTATTTATTGAATATTCTTCTCCTTTTTGTTTGATCATATTTAAAATTTCACGGAGATTTTTAACTGAATTCATAGGGTTTAATAGCGTAAACTTTAAATAAATATTCCCCTGTAGTTTTGTACTTGCTATTGAAGCACTACCTGATTTAAATAATGTGTTTTTGATGTATAAGTTTGTAGCATCATGCACTTTATTATCAGTTTCATTTAATACTTTATATCTAAATACAATTGTGCTTAACTCAGGTACATGAACAGTTTCAAATAGTATATCTTTCTTTATTTCATGATAAATAGTAACTGCTAAAAAATGTACTTTTTCTAAATATGAAGCTATTGTTTTTGCTCCCAATGTTTTTAAAGTAAACCAAACTTTTAAAGCATCAAATCTTCTTGTAGTTTGAATAGACTTCTCTATTAGGTTTGGTCGTTCAGGGTCTTTATCTTCTAGTGGGTTTAAATAATCAGCATAATATGACACATATTTAAAATGTTCTTTGTTTTTAACAAGATAAGCACTACAAGAAACAGGTTGAAACATAGTTTTATGAAAATCAATAGTTATAGAATCTACTGACTTCATATTTTCAAAATAATGTTTATGAGTATCAGTTAACACAAAACACCCACCATAAGCACCATCAGCATGCAACCACATATTATGCTCTTCTGCTATAATTGAAATTGTTTCTAACGGGTCAAAACTTCCATAATCTGTTGTACCTAAAGTAGCAACTACAGCAATTGGAATATTACCTTCTTGTTTAACTTTTTCAATTGCTAATACTAATTCATTAGCATCCATTTTCATTTCACTATCAGTTTTTATTGCGATAACTGAATCATATCCCATTCCCAATAAAGCTGCATTCTTTTTAATGCTAAAATGAGATTTTTCTGAGCAAAAAATCCTAAACTTACTTACTTCATTAAACCAACCTTGCTGTTTTAAGTTAACTCCATAATTTGCAAAAGCATAGTTATCTCTTGCCATTAATAAAGCCATAAAATTTGATTGCGTTCCTCCACTGGTAAAAATACCATCAGAGTTAATTGGCATTGAAAACTCATTACATATCCAACGAATAACTTCTTGTTCTATAAATGTTGCTGAGGTACTTTGGTCCCAAGTTTCAACTGCTGTATTTATAGTTGATGCAATAGTTTCTGCTAATATTGAAGGAATAACTACAGGGCAGTTTAAATGAGCTACATAATTGGGACTATGAAATGATATTGCATTATCTATATAAAGTTCGTTAAGAGATTCTAATGCTTCTTTAAATGTATATGTTTTATCGTCAATCTTAGCATCTATTTTATGTTGCTTGATTGCTGTTATATTATCCCCTTTGTAAAAAGTTTTTCTTTTATAAAATTCTTTTAAAACATTGTTTATTGATATAGTGTACTCTTCTATTTTCCCAAATGACTCATCACTTAATATTCCTTCATAAAGTGATGAATCAACGAGTACGGGGGTTTCGTCTAGTGTCATTTATTTTTATTTAGTCTTAATAATAGTTAAGACAAAATTATGACGTTAGTAATAGTAAAAATGACGAAAGTGTGATAAAAAATGACGTGAAAAGTTATAGTGCGTTCTTATACGTACTTATAGCTCTTTCTCTAGCAAATTTATGTTCTACTATAGTATTTGGATACGTTAATTCATTGAAATCAATAATCCACTTATTAATATAAATTAACTCTTTATCAAACTTTTTTAATTGTGTTTCCGGATTGAAAACTCTAAAATAAGGTGCAGCATCGCAACCAGTACCTGCAGCCCATTGCCAATTACCATTATTTGATGCTAATTCATAGTCTAATAACTTTGAAGCAAAATACGCCTCTCCCCATCTCCAATCAATTAACAAATGCTTACATAGAAAACCTGCAGTAATCATGCGAACCCTATTATGCATATAACCGGTGGCATTCAATTCTCTCATACCTGCATCTACCATAGGATATCCAGTTTCTCCTTTACACCATTTTTCAAATTCTTCTTTATTATTCCTCCATGGAATAGCATCATATTTCGATTTAAAATTTTGAGTAACTACCTTAGGAAAATGATATAAGATTTGCATAAAAAACTCTCGCCAAATTAATTCACTTAAAAAAGTACTATTAGTTTTTAAAGCATGAATAACCATTTTACGAATACTAATCTGACCAAATCTCAAATAAGGTGATAAATTAGAAGTTCCTTGTATAAAAGGATAATCTCTTACTTCTTCATAATTAGATAAGTTATCTATAGAGTATGGTTTTACTTTGATATTACTTATAGTAAAACCCAAGCTTTCAATACTTGGAAAAGTAATTTTAATTGATAAATAATTTTTATAATATTCATTGCAATCAAAATATTTAGCATTATTTTTTGTGTCGAATTTTTTTAACCATTGATTTTTATAAGGAGTATAAACAGTATAAGGAGTATTATCTTTTTTAAGAACTTCATGTTCTTCAAAGATAACTTGATCTTTATACTTATTAACTTTAATATTGTTTAGCTCTAATAAATCAGTTACTTTTTGATCTCTTTTAAGCGCATAAGGTTCATAGTCTTTATTAAAAAAAACGCTTTCAATGTCATATTCCTTTATTAATTCTTTCCAAACTAAAAATGGATCACCTTTCTTTATTTGAATAGAGCTTCCCAAAGCATTTAATTTTAGCTGAATTTCTTTTAAGGAATTATATATAAAAGTTATTCTAGCATCATCTTTAGGTAATTTATCTAAAATCTCATCATCAAAAATAAATATAGGCAATACTAATTTTTCAGCTTTCAAAGCATGATATAAAGAGGTATTATCATCGAGTCTCAAATCTCTTCGAAACCAATGAATAGAAATTTTATTGTTCATTAAATAATGTCTCTAATGTTTTAAAACGATGTTCAAAAATAGTAGTTAATTGTTTTTTAATAAATATTTCCTGAGCAATTACTCCTAAAAAACCAAAAGGTATTTTATACGATATTTTATCATTCATTACTGTTTTACCATTAGGTAATTCTTTAAACCAATGTTCATGATGCCACATTTTATAAGGACCGAAGCGCTGCTCATCAATAAAAAAATCTTGTTCTTTTACTTGTGTTATTTCAGTTACCCAATTTTGTTTTATACCTGGTAAAATTCCTACTTTATATGTAATTATTTGACCAGCATATGCTTTTTTATCTACAGATGAAGTAATTTGAAACCCCATATGTGAAGGTGTAATTTTTTCTAAGTTTTCTGGAGAACTAAAAAAATTCCATGCTTCTTTTAAACTTACATTTAAAACTTGTTCAGTTTCTAATGTATATATTCCGGAGTGCTCTTTAAATTCTAACATTTTTTACGTGGTTTTTTGCCATATTTTGTCTGGAGTTAATCTAAAGCTACCAACAAAATTAAAATTACATTCATTTGGAGTTAATATTGATAAAAAAAGATCATCTCCTTTCCTTCTATACAAATGATACTCTTTTCCTACAATAGGTTCAAAACTAAATTTTGCATTATATACAATATCATTGTATTGATATTTGTTCATCAATGATTGATATGCTTTTTTTAATTCGTCATATTCGGCTTTGAATTGATTGTTTGCCTTATAAATGTTTTGCTTTTTCCAACTTATACTATCAGTAATTTTAATAACTGGAGAAGATAGGTTTGTAGCATAAGGCTTTAAATACGCATCGTACGTATTTGTTTCTTCATTGAATACAATATTATCTGGCTTTTTACTCACTATATTAAGTGTTTTTTTATTTTTGAACTTGTAGGACTTGTTGTTGAATAAAAATAATCAATAAACCTTCCATTCTCATCTATTAAATATTTTTGAAAATTCCATTTTACAGATGAATTAGATTTACCATTAAAAGATTTCTTGGTTAACCAAGTATATAAAGGATGTTGCTTTTCTCCTTTTACATTTATTTTTTCAGTCATGAGAAAACTTACTCCATAATTAAGTTCACAAAAGGATTGAATTTCTGAAGAATTTCCAGGTTCTTGACCTCCAAATTGATTACAAGGTATTCCTATAATCATTAAATTCTCTTTATGTGTATTATATAGCTCTTGTAGACCTTTATATTGATTTGTAAATCCACATTTTGATGCTACATTTACAAATAATATTTTCTTTCCTTTGTATATACCTAAATCAATAGGCTTGTTATTTATATCGTTTATTTTAATATCATAAACCGAAGTTTTTGGTTCTAACGTTTGTGCTTTTACTGATGAACTAAAAATTGACATAATTATAAATAATTTTAAAAAAAGTTGTTGTTTTATTTGAAGCTTACTCATAGTGCGTTTAATTTATACTAATTTTTTCTATTGTTAATTTAAATTCTTCATTTTTCTTATTTCCTATTAATACAGCTATTTCTTTTATTGTTGATTCAGAAAAATTATCAATGTTCAATTTATATCCTCTAAAAGACGCATAAAAGCTCTTTAAAGGAATCACAATTTCTTCCATTTCGTTTGAAGTTTGAAACGATTGAACGTACCAATATCTTTGGTATTTTCTTGATTTTATTCTAAACTGATATTTTTTCCCATCTCCTTTTACTCTTAAAATAACATTTTTAGAAGACTTCTTTAAATTTACATCTACTGATAATCGAGTCATTGCAAAACCTCCATTATTTTCAGTAGAAACACTTCCCTTAAAAACACCTACACCACTATCATTAATAATCATATTAGAAGTAGATATCCCTCCCATTACGCTATCATTAGTTTGGTACCAATCATTTACTTTAATTGATTTTTTAAAATCAACAATTGTAATTTCATTATTAAATAACATAAAAGCACACAATAAAATTAATTTTTTCATAATTTAAAGCTTTAAACTTATTATACCAGCATCTATAGGAAACACTTGACCTGAAATAGATTTAGATTCATCAGACAATAAATAGTTAGCCAAAGCAGCTACTTCTTTAGGATCTAAATAATCCTTTAAAGGATGACGTTCTTTCATTGTCTCTTTTTGTTTATCATTTCTCAATAAACGAGCTGCTAAAGGTGTATCTGTAACAGTTGGAGCAATTACATTAAATCTAATTTTTGTAGCATATTCAGCAGCTAAAGATTTAGCCAAACCTTCAACTCCTGCCTTGCTAACAGCAATACTTGCATGAAAAGGCATTCCAAGTTTCGTTGCTACAGTACTAAATAGTACAACACTTGCTTGATTATTAATTAATGATTTTTCGTATTTTTTTATAACTTTTACAGCTCCTAAAACATTAATATTAAAATCATTTTGAAAATCTTCTATTTTAAGGCGAGTAAGTGATTTCAAGTTTATACTACCAGGGCAATATACTAATCCATCTATTTTTTCAATATCTGGTAAGTCATCTGCTAAAACATCTAATGAATACTGAGTCACATTATCACTAATATCAACTTTAGAACGACTCATAATTATAATATTACAAGTATTCTTCAATTTATCAACTATTGCTTTTCCAATACCTTTACTTCCTCCAACTACAAGAACTGTTTTCATCTTTAAATAATAATTTTAAATTATAATTACTCTTTTTACATTCTTCCCCTTAACCTCTTCTCTATTTTTCTTTTAATTTCTGTTATACGCTTCATTGTATCCATTAAGGTTTTATCTTTTGTTTTTTTATAGATACTATTTAATGACAAAACCAATTCCTTCGCTTTTCTAGAAGCTAATATTTTTTCATTTCTAGTTCTAAAACTTTTATAATTACTCTCAAAATTTAGAACTTCTTCCATTAAATTTAGTGTACTCATTTTATATAATTTTGTAATTCAACTATTTTTTCTTTTGTATTAAAAACTCCTCCATAAAAACAGGTAATTGTTGAGGATGAATCATCTTTTACACCTCTAGATGATACACATAAATGTTTCGCATCAATAATAACAGCTACATTTTTAGTATTTAAAATAGCCTGCAAATCTGTTGCTATTTGATTTGTTAAACGTTCTTGTACTTGAGGTCGTTTTGCATAATATTGCACTATTCTATTTAACTTAGATAGCCCAATAACTTTTCCTGAGGAAACATACGCAACATGAGCTTTACCTATTATTGGTACAAAATGATGCTCACAATTAGAATAAAATTGAATGTCTTTCTCAATTAACATCTGATTGTACCTATATTTATTATCAAACAAGGCTATTTTAGGTTTATTTTTAGGGTTTAAACCAGAAAAAATTTCATCTATATACATTTTAGCTACTCGCTTAGGTGTTCCATTTAATGAGTCATCAGTTAAATCTAACCCCATAACATCCATTATTTGAGAAAAAAGACTAGCTATTTTTTCCTTTTTCTCATTATCAGATAATGAAAATGCATCATTTTTTAAAGGTGTATCTATTCCTGTATATAAATGATCGTCTCCTATATCTTCTATTGAAAAATCATTTAATGAATTTTTATTTATAAGGGTATTCAACAAAGTTTCTTGGTGTTTCATAAAGTTTAATTTTTAATTCCAAATCATTGGAAATTTCTTTTATTATTTCATCATATATTACTACTGCAATATTTTCTACTGTTGGGTTTTTATTTTTAAATAAAGGAACATCTAGGTTTAAATTTTTATGATCAAATGGCTCTAATACTTTCTCCTTAATAATACTTGACAATATTTTGGTGTCAATAACATACCCAGTATCTACATTAATATGACCTATAACTGTAACTTCTAAATCATAATTATGTCCATGATAATTGGGGTTATTACACTTACCAAAAACTTCTTCATTTTTTTCTTTGCTCCAATGTTTATTATGTAACCTATGCGCTGCATTAAAGTGTTCTTTCCTTGTTATCGCTATTTTATTCATTTATCTTTTTGATATCTTATTATTACTAATACTGCGTTGCCTTGAACACTTAAACCGACCTAAATCATAAGTACGCTTAGCTTCATGTTTAGTTTTCCTTCCTTGTACTCGTTTTCTCCATAATTTAAAGCTTGAAGGCTTTAAGGTTTTCCTCATTAAAACTATTACATCTTGTTCTTTTAAATTGAATTGGAATTTAATAGCATCAAATGTGGTTCTATCTTCCCAAGCCATCTCTATAATTCTATTTAAATCTAAATCGTTATCTAAATTGATACTCTTCACTTATTTTACTTTTTAATAAAAGTATTTTCTGAATAATACTTTTATTTTCATTTTTACGTTTTCCTTTAGTTAGCTGTATATAACTTGAATTGGAATGAATACTAAAATAATCTCCATTAAAAATTACAAGTTTGTAATAAGGTATTACCCACGAAAATCGTTTGAGTTGTTGTGTAAAATGTACTATAATACCTTTCGGTCTTAATTCAATATTTGCATAATTAATGTCTGAAACATTGTTTATTAACTTTTTAAAATTTTCACTTACAGAATAAATTATCATCCTCTTGCTACCAATTCCTTTTAATTTTATTTTTTTAATTAAAGAAAATGGTGAACCAACCAATGCGTTTATTTCATTTTCTTCACTTTTATCCGTGTATGTGGTATTAAAAACTAGCATAATTACTTAACTATATGTTTATTTAATATTCGAATACTTTCTTCTATTACATCTTTATCTTTTCTCATATTCCATATAACATCTGATGCTTTCCTTCTAGTAGATGATATATTTACTATAGGTTTAGGATAATTTACACCTAGGTTAAAATTGTATAACTTTTGCTCTAAGGTTGTTAATTTATAAGGTTCATGCCTAAACCTTACAGGTAGTTGTTCAAGTTCTGGAACCCATTTTGTAATAAATTTAGCATCTGAATCATGTTCTAAACCATTTTTTATAGGATTATAAATCCTAATAGTATTGATTCCTGTTTCACCAGCTTGCATTTGTAATTGAGGAAAATGAATTCCAGGTTCAAAGTCTAAAAATATTTTTGAAAGATATTTAGAAGCATCTTGCCATGGTTGCCATAAATTATGAATGAAAAAGGATACAAGCATTGCTCGCATTCTGAAATTTATATATCCCGTTTCTATTAAACAACGCATTGATGCATCAATAAAAGGAACTCCAGTTAATCCATTTATCCAAGCTTTTTGGTATTTTTCAGAAATTTCTTTTTTTAATTTATGAAACCCTTTATTTAAACTTTCACTTTCCATAATACATTCCATTTCAAACTTTTGAATAAAATGTGCTTGCCATCTTAGTCGTGAGGTAAATGCATCAATAGCTATTTTATTTTTTGCTTTTATTCTATACCCTTGTGCATATTGAAAAACTTCTCTAACTGATAAGTTTCCCCAAGCTATGTATGGAGAAAGTCTACTACAACTTTTTCTTGCTTCATTAGGTTTTGATATATGTTTAGAATAATTAACATAACGTTCATTAAAAAAAGAATTTAAATATTTAATCCCTGTTGATCTTCCTCCAAATTGAAATGAAGTGTTTTTATTTGTTTCTAATGATAACTTATCTAAATTCTTTTCTAAAGATTCTATTTCTTCTTGATTAACAAAATTATTTTGAGACTTTGGATTAAATAGAAACTGGTTAGATTGCATATAAGACTCCCAATCCTCTTTCCATTTAGTTCTATCAGATCTTCCTCTAAATACACCATTATTAATATTCTCTATCCAATCAATTGAATTATTACTACAAAATCGCTTAAAAGTTTTATCTCTATTATATGTTTTTAGGATGCCTGTTTCTTGATGAGAGAAAACAGATTTTATTTTTTTTTGTGATGATAAATAACTAAAAACTGGAAGTATTTCTGATTGTACAACTAAAACTTTTGTATTTAGCTTTTCTAATTCTTTATTTATATCATAAATAGATTCTTTAATAAAGTTCCAGTGTCTTTCCGAATAATGAGGATCATTTAAAAGAATTGGTTCAAATACATATAAAAGCAACACTTTATTACCTGACTGAATTGCATTAAAAACTGCTTCATTATCATGTAATCTAAGGTCTCTTTTAAACCAAACAACTGCTATTTTTTCTTCTTTGATCATTGTTATAATACTAACCTAATCAAAGATACTATTTTTGTTTAACAAAAACAATGTTTAGTTAAACAAAATAAACAATCAATAGTTATCTGGTTCATTAATTATACTCTTAGCCCTTGATTTAACTGATTCTAGAAGCTTTAAATCCATCTTGTTTAAAAGATTAAACATCATAAACATTCTTCTATTTTTTTGCAACTTTTCTTGTTTTGAAGCTAAAAAGTTCCAATACAAGCTATTAAAAGGGCATGCGTTAACAGAAGTTTTATCTTTTTTATTATAACTACAGTCTAAACAATAATTACTCATTTTATCAATATAATTCGCACTAGAAATGTAAGGTTTTGTAGCTATGATTCCTCCATCAGCATATTGACTCATCCCTCTTGTGTTTGGTAATTGTACCCATTCTATAGCATCAATATATACTCCTAAGTACCATTTATCTACTTCTTCAGGATCTACCTCTAATAATAAAGCCAAGTTTCCTAAAACCATTAATCTTTGAATATGATGTGCATATGAATTGTTTAATGAATTTTTCAAGCAATTTTTAACACAATTCATTTTAGTATTCCCTGTCCAAAAAAAATCAGGTAACTTATTTTTATGTTCAAAAAAATTAGTCTTTTTAAAATTAGGCATTAACTTCCAATACATACCTCTCATAAACTCTCTCCATCCTAAAATTTGACGAATAAAACCCTCCGCTTGTGATATACTTATAGCTTCATCATTATAATATGATGTCTCAACTTTTTTAACAACCTCCTTTGGAGTTATTAATTTTATATTTAAAGCAAATGACAACTTTGAATGATAAAGATACACTTCATTAACATTCATAGCATCTTGATAATCTCCAAATAAAGGTAGCAACTCTTTAACAAAATAATTTAGCTGCCCAATGGCCTCATTTCTATTTAACGGATAATCAAAACACCTTTCATTAATAGTACCAAATGTTTTGACTCCAGCTCTTTTAACTTCTGCTACAATTTTTGTTACATCGTGTTTTATATCATATGGTATAGGAATAAGGCTTTCTTCTTTCCACTTTTTTCTGTTACTTTTATCAAAATTCCATTTTCCTCCTACAGGTTTGTCATTTTCAATTAAAACTTGATGTTTTTTTCGCATATATTGATAAAAAGACTCCATAACAGTTTGTTTTTTATCTTTAAAAAAAACAGTTAGCTCTTCTCTTTCTGTATAAAAATGTTCAGAAGAAAGTACAGATGTACTTATAGGTAAGCTAGAAGCTAATGTTTCTAATTCTTCATTTAACCTATACTCATCTGGATATTGGTATTCGAAATGTTTAATATCTTCCTTTTCTATTAATTGTAGTATATTATTTTTAAAATCATGAAAGTTATTTTCATCATTTATTTTAAAGTATATCAAGCTATGTCTCTTTTCATTTAACTTAACAGAAAAATCTCTCATAGCCCCCAAAAAACCAACTATTTTTTGAATGTGATGCTTAACATAACTAGCTTCTTGCTTTGTTTCAAACATGCAATACAATACATTATCATTTACTTCTTTAAACCAAGAATGTTTTATGTTCAGTTGATCTCCTAATATTAGTCTTAATGTTTTCAAAATACTTATTTTAACTCTTTAACCATTTTTTTCTGTATTCTCCTTCTGGATCATAAAATATTGCCTGTTTTTTTACATCAAAAGGGTTGTTTCTTAAATTATTACCAACCCCAGCTATATACATCCAGTTCCCATAATTACTATGTACATCATAATCTAGTAGTAGGCTTTCAAAATATGCTGCACCTATTCGCCAATCTTGTTTTAAGTCATGAACAAAAAATGAAGCTGTATTTTGTCTCCCCCTATTACTCATCCACCCTGTTCGCTTTAATTCTAACATATTTGAATTAACAAAATCATCCGATGTATTACCTTCTACCCAATTCTTTATTACTTTATTATCTATTTTAGTATTAACTTTTTTATTTTGAATACCTTCTTTTTTGAAAATTAAATTACCATGCTTCATAGATACGTACTTAAAAAACTCTCTCCATAAAAGCTCAAAAAACAACCAATACGTAGATTCGTTAGCTATAATTTTATTTTCAAACTCTTTAATTTTCCAATAAATAAATCTTGGAGAAAGAGAGCCATTAGCCAGCCATGCAGAAAATTTAGAGCTATAATTAATACCCAATAATTGATTTCTTGTTTTTTTATAAACTGTTAAATTTTTAGTTTTAAAGAAATAATCATTTACTCTTTTAATAGCCTCATCCTCTCCACCTTCAAAGGGGAATGCTGTTTGTTTTTTATATTTAGGCTCATAATTTGTTGCTTGAAAAAACTCTAAAGTCTCCCCTAACATTACATCTATTTTATCTTGAAGTGGTATTTTATAATTCAATAGTTTAGGAACATCGCAATGTTTTTCAATTTTCTTTCTAAAGCTACTAAATGATCTAGGAAGTTCAGAAAACAAATTCATTACATCATCTACATCAAATAAAAATTGATTAAAAATTGGCTTAACAATTGTCTTTTTTGATAAATGAACTATAACTTTTTCTTCTCCATTTAATTCTTCCTGAGTCCAATTTTTTTGAAAAAATAGATTTACTATTTCAAAATGTTTATTTAATTCAAAAAAAACTTCTTTAACAGAGTTATTATAAATAAACAATGGTATATTATATTTTTTCAACTTGTTTTGAATACATAATACTGTTTCTGCTAGGAATTTTAAACGGAATTTGCCAACCTTTCTATATCCGAATGCTTTGTTTAAGTAACTTTCATTATTAAATAGAAATATGCCAATTATTGGAAGTTTCTTTTTTATAGCTTCATCTAAAACTTTATTATCATGAAGTCTAAGATCATTTCTAAACCATACTAAAGTACATTTTTTGAGTTTTTTCTGCATTTTTTACTACAGTATTTAACAGTATCCCAACTTTTTTCCCATTTCTTTCTCCATGAAAAAGGTAATTTACACACTAAACATGTTTTAAAAGGAAGATGCTGTTTCTTTACGCCTTTCACTATTATTTTTTCACTAAATGATTTAACATACCCTGAAAAACAAAAGCATGAAAAGGCAAAACACTATACCAATACAACCTTCCTAATATACCTTGAGGCCTAAAAACAGCTCTTTGATACAACTTTCCTTTTACTATTTTGAATTCTAACCAAGCTTCACCAGGAAGTTTCATTTCAGCAAACAGTAGTAATCTTTTTTCTTCCTTATCAGCTAAAAGAACCCTCCAAAAATCTAGTGCATCACCAGCAACTAAATCTGTTTTATGTCTTCTACCTCTTCTTAATCCAACTCCTCCAAATAACTTATCTACATATCCTCTCATTTTCCATAAGAAGTTGAATGTATACCAACCATTTTCTCCTCCAATACTCCATATTTTATCTAAAGTTTGCTTTTCATTTACTATTTCTTTACTTCTTACATCTTTAAAACAGCCATACTGTGGTACATTAATATATTGCCCTAATTGTTTATTAAAAACCCCACTTATCATTGCGTCTTTCCAGCTAGATATAACTGAATTTTGGGCTACTTTAGCAAAGGCTTTATTAACTGCTTCCTTATAAGAAATAGGTTCAATTTTTATTATAGAATTAATATTAGAAGGTTTTCCTATTACCTCTACTTTCATACTATCTACTAAAGAACTAGCTAATTTAAATGAGGTAGACGTAACGAAATACAACCAATAAGAAGATAATTTAGGAGTTAAAACTGGTAAGGTTAAAATAAACCTTTTAAAGTTTCTAGCTTCAGCGAACTGTAGTAGCATCTGTTTATAAGTGAGTACTTCAGGTCCATAAATATCATAAGAACCATTATATAACTTCTCCTCTAACAAAGCTTTATTTAAATATGTTAAAACATCTCTTATTGCAATTGGTTGCGTTTTAGTTTTTAGCCATTTTGGAGCAACCATAACCGGTAACTTCTCTACTAAATCACGTATTATTTCAAATGAAGCACTACCACTACCTACAATAATTCCTGCTCTAAATGTTGTTAGTCCATAGTTATTAGATTTTAAAGTTTGTTCTACCTTAAAACGAGACTGTAAATGCTTTGACAATGATTCATCATTAACAATACCGCTTAAATAAATTACTTGCTTACAAATAGTTTTTTCTATTATAGATTTAAAATTTATAGCACATGTATATTCTAACTCTTCAAACTTCTCACTACTTGTAGACATAGAGTGTATTAAATAATATGCTACATCAATATCCATAGGAACGCTAACAGCTTCTACATTTAAAAAATCTATTTTAAGAAATTCTATTTGCTTTTTATTCTTTAAATCCTCTGGAATTCTAGTTAAATCGCGAACACAACAAACTAAACTGTGATTATTTTCTAGTAAACTAGGAATTAAACGTTTTGCTATGTAACCTGTAGTGCCTGTAATAAGTATTTTCATATATATTATTTTTAGGCAATTACAGAAAAACCTTAGTTTTTAGGTCTTTGATAACTTAGCCTTGTTTTTATTTTTGGAACTGTATAAGCATCCAATCCATTAATTGCTGTAACATTACCTTCTAATAAATCGATAAAACCATCTTCTTTTATTAGCGAATCATTAATATGCAAATCGATAATTTCTCCTAAAACTAGTATTGTACCATTTGCTTTTATATAATACTCATCTATATATTTTAATCCAATTTTAATTGGACAGCCTTCAACAAAAGGAGCATAAAAATCATTCAAATACTCTTCTTTTAAATTAGTTTTATCGAATTCAGATATTTCTGATGAATATTTAGCAGAAGTATGATGTGCATCTTCAATAATATCATGATGAATATGATTTATTGTAAAATAACCTGTTTCTTTAATATTATCATATGTATTTCGCCTAACAGAACTAGGTCTAACCACGAAACCTAGTATTGGTGGAGCTGAACCGTAATGAACTACTGAACTAAAAACTGCAACATTAGTTATATTTTTTGTTGATTTAGTACCGATTAGATTCGCTGATTTAAAACCAGAAACACTATTAATTAAGTTAATTTTATACAAATGCTCTAAACTATCAATATAAGCCCTTGTTAAATACATTTATAAACTTTTAAAGTTATTAATTTGAATATGGTTCGCTTTTAAATCATGCATTAAATTATACAATCCAAAAAATGTTCTGTTTATATATATAAAATGCTTTGAACCTCTATTACCATTCATTTTTTTTAATTCAGTGCTTTTAGCATATTTCTGACCTAACTCAGCTATTCTATTAAAAAAAACGTCATCTGAAAAATCAAATACCTCTTCATGAAAAGGTTGGGTAAAAAGAGATAACATTTCATAAAATAATGATTTAAAAAATTTCTTTTCTTCATCAGTATCATCATCTCTTAAAATTTCAAGCTCATATAACTTACTTTCAAAAAACTCAGGGTTTTCTATATTCTCTTTTTGAGCTAATTCAAAATAGGGTACATAAAAACTATCAGGAACCTCTTTCATACACCCAAAATCAATTACTATCAATTCATTTTTATCTGAAACCAAAAAATTACCTGGATGTGGATCTGCATGTACTTTTTTTAATACATGCATTTGATACATATAAAAATCCCACAAAGCTTGTCCTATTTTATTTAAAACTTCAACAGAATTATTTTTTGAAGTAAATTCCGATAAATGAACTCCTTCCATCCAATCCATAGTTAAAATTTTCTCTGAGGAATATTCAGAATAGTAATTTGGAAATTTCAAATTTGGTATATTCTTACACTGTTCAGCAATTTCTTTGCTTTGTTGAAGTTCTAATACATAATTAGTCTCTTCGGTTAATTTATTTTCAACCTCTTTAAAATACTCATCTGAACCTTCCCCTTTTATGTTAAACATTTTAATAGCTATTGGCTTCACCATTGCTAAATCAGAAGAAATACTTTCAGCCACTCCAGGATATTGAATTTTAACTGCCAAATTCTTACTTCCTTTAGTTGCTTTATGAACCTGCCCTATACTAGCTGCATTCACTGATTTAGCAGTAAACGTATCAAACACTTCTAAAGGTGATTTTTTAAAATAATTTTTAAAGGTTTTCACAACTAAAGGAGGCGATAATGGCGGAACAGAAAATTGCGATAATGAAAATTTTTCTACATAAGCACTTGGTAAAATGTTTTTTTCCATGCTTAACATTTGTGCTACTTTTAAAGCTGATCCTTTTAAGGTTTTTAATCCATCATAAATATCAGTTGCATTAGCTTCATTTAAATTTTCCTTAGCCTCCTCTTCTGATTTTACTATCTTCTCTCCATAGTATTTAGCATAATTAACGCCTACTTTTAATCCAGTAGTAATTAATTTAGAAGCACGTTGAATTTTTGATGTTGGAATGTTATCTATACTTTTCATACTGTAGGCATTTTTTCTTTCCACAAAAATTTAGCAAAATCAAACACACTTTGAACAGGTGTTATATCTCTTAAATCAAAACTTGCTTTCACTGATTTTTCAATAAAAATATCTGTTTTTTCAAAATTTTCTGACTCATCATCTAGCCAAAATTGGATTGTAAATAGTAAATGCATCCATGAAGCTTCTAAAAACCCTTTGTCATGAATTTTATTTGCTGTTTTATTTTTAAAATCAATTTTATCTGTGTGAATTTCTGCGGAAATATATTCTTGAAACTCTAATCTTAATTTTGATAATAATTTTAAAGATTCTAATTTATTCTTGTTTTGTTTCAACTTTAAAGTTACATAGGACCTATTAGCTGATAACAATTCAAAAAATGTATAGTAAAAACTTAATAATTTACTTTTAGAATCATACATTTTGTAATCATCATTTTTTAATAATAATTCAACCGTTTTACTACAAAAAATTGCAAAAACTTTTTTCTCAAGAGTTTCAAAACTATTGAAGTGTCTATAGAATTCACTTTCTTCAAAATTATTATTCTTTGAAAAAGCATATATTGTACTTGAAGTATTTGTTCCCATTAATACTTCATCCATATATAATTCTATTATTTTATGTGCTGTTATATTTTTTTTTCGAGCCATTGTTATTTATTTTAATTGTTTAAAACTATATAAGCATTTAAACTAGTTGCGATAGTCATCCAAACCAAATAAGGTACTATTAATAAGGTATAAACTCCTAAGGTTTTTATGTATTTAAAAGTAAAATAACCTATTAATAACCATAAAATTATTATTACTACAAGTCCTAATATAGTTTGATGATTATTAAAGAAAGCTAAGTTCCAACTTACATTCAATATCCACTGAACACTATACAATACAATCAATTCTTTATTAAAAAAATTAAACTTAAAGCTCAATTTAGTCATGTAGAAAGAAAAGAAGAACATAATTGATGACCAGGCTGCACCAAACACCCATCCAGGCGGAGTCCACGGAGCTTTATTTAGCGAAAGGTACCATTCAGCTCTAGGTCCATTTTCCATTAATATTACACCTATATATAACGCTAAATAATTAACAATTAAAAAAACAACAAAGCGTACAAGAGGTTTATTTTTCATGCTCCCTTTTTTTTAAATAATTAAACAATAATTGTATTGAAAACAGTAAATTAAAAGCGTAAAACACATCCTCAAATGGAATAGTAAATATTCTAAAATTTAAATTTTCAGTATTATCATACCATACTACTGGTTCATCAATAAAACTTCCTGTTAAAATTCCGTTTATTAATAAAAATGGAATCATTATTACTATAAAACTTGGCAAATAATTAGCTAAAACATGTAAATGATTCTTAATACTATAAATTAATAATAGTATGAAAAATATAAAGTTTACAGTAGTATACCATTTACCAAAATTAAAAATTAATAAAAAACACACTAATACCAATAGCAAAGTTGAAACTATAATTGTTGTTCCTTTTGATAACTTAAAGTTTGGTAAATAGAATTTTAAAACTTCATGAGTAAATAAGCAAGCATAAGGAATACAGAAAAAAAACATACATTCTTCAAGTGGCATTCCTAGAATATCAATTGATAAATGATAATCTGGATTAAATCCCCAAACTCCATAGTAAGTAAAAATACCATCCCATATTAAAAATGGTATCGCTACCAAAACAATACTTAATACAACTGCTTTAAAATATTGAATAAAGTGAAATTCTTTTTCAAAAAAACTATACATTAAAGGAATACTTAAACTCCCTAAATTTAATATGAGATATAAGTAATTGTTCATTGCTACTGTCTTTTTTTGAAATATTTAAAAGGAACAAACAACATTCCAAAACATTCTCCATCTGGTTTTCCTAAATGTTTGTGATGAATTTTATGTGCTTTCCTTAAACCTCTTAAATATCTATTACTTGTGTTTTTAAACCAATTAAATCTACGATGAATAAGAACATCATGAATTAAAAAGTAAGCTAAGCCATAAAGCAAAATACCTAAACCAATAAAAAATAAAGAATTTAATTCAGGCCTAATCCCAAAATAAAAAAGTAAAATACTTGGTACAGCAAAAACTACAAAAAAAGCATCATTTTTTTCAAAAACATGAGGATATCCTGGTTGATGATGATCTTCATGTAAAAACCATCCAAATCCATGCATTACATATTTATGTGTACACCAAGTAACACCTTCCATAATTATAAAAGTTCCTATTGTTACAACTGCAAATGTGATCATAAAGATGTATTCTTTTTTATATAAAAATCTAAATAGTCTGAAGTGTCTTTTATTTTCATAATATTACTTAAGAACAATTTATCTTCTGTTATGTTTGATTTATAATTTAGTAACGAAGGAACATTCTCTTGAATAACTAATCGTATGTACCTTAAATCTACATTATCAGGGTTATCCCTAATTAATCCTTCTAATTTCTTTTTTCCCTTATTAAAAATTGATAATTTTTTCCAAGGGAAAAATTTATATTTAGCTTGCTTCATTTCTAAAGAAACTACATAAGCAATAATATTTATTTTAGAACTGTTTTTGTATTTATTTATAAACTCAACTTCTTGCTTTTTAGTTGTTGCTTTATGATATGATTGAACATAATCAGGAATGCTATCAAAAATTAACACATTAAAAAATAAAAAGGTAAACAACCACTTCATTTATAATAAATTTAATTTATACCTAGCATACCCTCTCATAAGTAAGCTAATTTTCAAGCTATTTGAAATTCTAATTCTTGTATCCATTATTTGAGAAGAAGGGACGGACTTTAATTTTTTTAATAATCTTCTATAATATCTATAAGCAATATAAACTCCAAATTTAGCTTCAACTGGTAATTTTAAAACTCCGTTTTTATAAGCATACTCAAAATCATCTTCAATTTCTTTTATAATTTGTTCTTTTGAATCCTTATCTAACTGTTTTAAATCGATGTTTGGGAAATAAGATCTATTCAATAATTCAATATCATCTTTTAAATCACGTAAAAAATTAACTTTTTGAAAAGCTGAACCTAATCTCATTGCAGCTTTTTTTAATTCTTCGTATTTCTTATTATCACCTTTAACAAAAACTCGTAAACACATTAAACCAACTACGTCAGCAGAACCATATATATATTCATTATATTCTTCTTGAGTAGTATATTCCGTTTTAAATAAATCTGCTTTCATGCTTTTTAAAAATGCTTGAATTAATTCATCTTCTATATGATATTTATTTACAGTTTGTATAAAAGAATTCAAAATAGGATTTAAACTAATTCCCTGATGCTTGCCTAAATAATAATTTTTTTCAAACTGATACATCAATGCTTCTTTGTCATATTCATGAAATGTATCAACTATTTCATCTGCAAATCTTACAAATCCATAAATATTATATACTGCAGCTCTAATTTCGGGGGCTAACATTCTTGTTGCTAAAGAAAAAGAAGTACTGTATTTTTTAGTTACTAATTTACTGCAATTGTAGGATACTTGATCAAATAATTGTTTCATTATTTACGTGTTTTTAAGATTAGTTCTGAAGCTACTTTACCCGAAATTAAAGACGGTGGTACACCCGGTCCTGGAACCGTTAATTGTCCTGTAAAATATAGGTTGTTTACCTTATTACTTTTGATTTTAGGTCTTAAAAAAGCAGTTTGTGTTAGAATATTAGCTAATCCATAAGCGTTTCCTTTATAAGAATTGTAATCTTTTATAAAATCATTTACACAATAACTTTCTTTAAATAAAATAGAATCTCTTACTTTTTGACCTGTTAATTTTTCTAGCCTTTCTATAACAATATTAAAATACTTTTCCCTTATTTTAGGAGTATCTTCTATACCTGGCGCCAAAGGAATTAAAATTGTTCCTGCTTCTTTATTTTCAGGAGCAAATGAATCATCAGTTATTGATGGAAAACTTGCATAAAATAGAGGTTTTTCTGGCCAACTAGGATTGTCATAAATTGTTTTTGCATGTTCATCAAAGTCTGTATCAAAAAACAACGTGTGATGACATACATTTTTTAATTTTTTATCAAACCCAATATAAAACAATAAAGATGATGGTGCAAATGTTTTATTTGACCAATACTTTTCTGAATATTGCCTAAACTTAGTTGGTAATAGTGTTTCAGTATGGTGATAGTCAGCACCACTTAAAATTAAATTTGTTTCAACTCTTTCCCCATTTACCTGCATTCCTGAAACTTTATTACTTTCATCTACTTCAATAGAATTTATTGTAACATTAGTTTTAAACTGAACTCCTAAATCTTTTGCCAATTTAGACATTCCTTCAATTACCTTATACATTCCTCCGACCGGATGCCATGTACCTAAAGAAAAATCAGCATAATTCATGAAATTATAAAATGCAGGTGTATTACTAGGTTTTGCACCTAAAAACAATACAGGAAACTCTAGTATCTGAATTAATTTTTCACTTTTTATTTTCTTTCTAACTTGCTTTCGTATCGTAGAAAAAAACTGGCTTAATCTGACTGCTGTTTTAAATGAAATCAACTCTAATGGTGAAACCCCTGGCTTATATACCATATCTTTCACAGCTATATCATAATTATCTTCAGCAGATTTCATAAATTTAATTAAGTGTTTAGAACTGCCTTTTTCTTCTTTTTCGAAAACATCACATATTTCTTGAAAATTGTCGGGAATAACAATACTATCGTTTTTACCAAAATAAACTTGGTAAGCTGGCGATAATTTTTCTAACTTGTAATAATCAGAGGGTTTCTTACCAAAATCAGCAAAAAACTTTTCAAATACATCTGGCATCCAGTACCATGTTGGTCCGATATCAAATGTAAACCCATCATTTAAATACTGTCTTGCTCTACCACCAATAGTTTTATTTTTCTCATAAACTACAACTTCATAACCATACTTAGCTAAATAGCATGCTGCAGACAATGATGAAAAACCTGATCCTATTATTGATATTTTATTTTCTTGTTTAATCATATTAACACAAAGTTAAACAAAATTAATTTATATATAGAATTTAAAGTGTCATTTTTTTGTTAAAACAATAACAACTTAACAAATTAGAGACTTAATAACTATATTTTCTCTAATACTTTTATAACCGAAGGATAAACCTTTATATTCGAATTGAATAGTTCATTTTCAACTAACATGGCTTTATTACCAATACCTATGAATTTATGGTTAGTTGTACTCAGTATTTCATCTATTTCTTTAAAATAACCTTTTATTTTATCTTCGTAAGGCTTTACAGTCATTGAAGAAACAAAACACATTTTGGTATCGCTATCAAAAAAGTAACTTAAATTATTCAATGGTAAACTTTGTCCTAAATAGATAGTTCTGTAGCCCCTTAATACCAGTTCATAATTTAAGTACAAAAGCCCTATCTCATGTATTTCACCATCAGGAAGGAATAAAACATACGTAATATCTTCTTTAGTGGTTATGTACTCTAAATTTTCAGTATTAAGTTGTATTTTTTGAATTATTAAATTAGATATAAAATGCTCATGAGCTGGAAGTAAAGTATCTGTTTGCCATAATAAACCAATATTTTCAAGAAAAGGAACAAATACATCTTTAAATATTTGCCTAAATGTTTTTTTATGTAAAAGTTTGTTATATGTATTATTAAACAATACTTTATCAAATTGAAACATTGATATTTTAAAAGAATTTATAGCTTCATCTCCTACAGCATAATTAAAAGATAATTCACGAGCAGTCACTTTTACTTGCTCATCAGACATTTCTGCAATTTTTGATATCTTATACTTATGCTTATTTAATAAGGCTACATTTAATAACTTTAAAAGGCTTTCTGAAGAATAATAACGAATATTGGTATCCGTTCTTTTAGGCTGAAATAAATTATATCTTTTTTCCCATATCCTAATAGTATGTGCCTTGATCCCAGAAATATTTTCTAGATCTTTAATTGTGAATATGGTTTTTATATTGTTCAATATATTTTTATTTTCTTTAAACAAAGATAGCTTTGTTTTTTTAAAATAAAAATTTATTTGATAAAAATTCTCAAAACTAGGTTTGGAGTCATACCTAAAGATAGCTGCTCACTTTGTTGAATACTATATTTTGTACCATCCCAAACACTACTATAACTTCTCCTCAAGTAGTTTGTTCTGTCGTATAAATTTAATAATGAAATCCCTATTTTTCCTTTCCACTTTTTATTTTTATCAAAATTAAAAGAATAACTGGATGATAAATCCATTTTATGGTAAGCTGGCAGTCTTTTTGAATTAAGATCTCCTAAGACAAGATTTCCATTATTTTCAATTCTTTCAACTGGTGAATAAGGTGTTCCTGTTTTCCAAACCCATGCTAATGAAAAACTAAAGTTACCTAAATTCAAATTATGTGCCCACAAAAAACTATTGGTTGTATCAAAATTTGTAGAGAAAAATTTCCCATTATTAACTTCATCAAAAATATACCTAGATTTACTGTAACTAAAGTTCACCCAAGTATTATAATTGTTAATAGATTTTTTTAACAATACATCAACTCCATCAACCTTACTTGTACCTTGATAAAAACCTCTAATATTTCCTTCAGTAGCCTTTGTAGCTGAAGTTACTCCTTTACTATACTTTCTGTAATAATCTATGTCAAATGTTAATCCATTAGCTTTATATATAGCACCGAAAGTATACTGTTTATTTCTTAAAATTGGTAACTCTTCATTATCAATCAGCAACCAAACTTCATTTTCTAAACCAAAATCTGAAGTATGAACTTCTAACAACCTTCCTATATTTTGCTGTTTGAACTCAAAAGAAGTTTTAAATGATAAATTAGGTAATAATTGTTGTTGAAAATAGATTCTAGGTGCAAAATAAACTTTATCAGAAAGTGTAAAATAGTTTGTTCTAACTCCTACGTTTACAATTGTTTTTTTATAATTATTAAATCCATAATTAAAAAACCAAGCATGGGAATTATTATTTCCAGAGTCAGCTATTTTATATTTTGTACTTGAAATTGTAGATTTAACTCCTCTTTCAATACTGTAACTTACACTATTATTTGAAAATTCATAACCTGTTAGAAAAGACGATTTTTCATTTAATTTTTTCTCAAAAACACTTTTAAATCCTAAATCTTTAATGATATTACTTTTCAGCGCCTTTTGCGTGTATGGACTACCATAGTCAAATGATCCATTGTATTCATAATTCAAATCATAAGTTGATGAATAAAAATTTGTTCTTAAAATAGAATTATTTCCTAGTTTACGTTCCCACATAGTTCTAATTCCAGTATTCTTTATTTGTAAATCATCTTCTGTTATATACCTATTAGAGTTTTTAGTATTAAAAACATAGTTTAATTTATTCCTAACTAATAAATAATTAAATGTAATAATATCTTTAGAAGAAGGTTTATAAGTAAGTTTGGAATTAACATCAAAAAAATAAAAATCATTTTTACTATCATATAATTCTGTCCCAACACTTTCGTTTCTTGATATAATTGAGTTTTGAAAAACTTTTTTTGATAATCTATTAAACGTATTTGTTTTGAAAACGTCAGTAAAAGATCTTCTTCCTGATAAAGAAATTCCAATTTTTTTTGAAATAGGTATATTCATAAACGCATCAAAATGTGTCATATTTACACCAAACCCTCCATTAAAACTTTTAGGTATTTCTTTATTTGTTTCTATATCAATTACACCAGAAGTATGATTACCATATTCAGCACTAGCTCCACTTTTAAAAACTTTAACCTTATCAACAATATAAGGATTAAATGCAGATATCATTCCAAAGAAATGTGATGAGTTATACATTTTAATACCATCAAAAAGTATTAAATTCTGTTCAGGAGTACCTCCTCTTATAAACAAACCTGAAGCAGTTTCATCAGGGCTGTTAATTCCTGGTAATAATTGTACACTTTGTAATATATCGGGTTCAGTTAATCCAGAAACTGTACCTAACTTTTTAGGAGAAATTACTAAAGATCCATCAGTTTTTTTATCAATACCTCCAACCATGTAGTCGGAAACTAAAACTTCTTCTAATAAAGTAGTAGATTCACTCAATATTAATGATAATTGTTCAGAAGTCAATTCTTCATTGACTATTAATGTTTTAGTATCATAACCTATAAAGGACACTTCAACTTTATCACCTTCAATAAGATTAGATAGTTTAAAAAAGCCATTTTCATTAGATATCACACCTTTGTTTCTACGTAACGAAACAACACTAGCTCCTTCAATTGGCTTTTTATCTTTTTTATCAAAAATATTTCCACTAATTTGATATAATTTTCCTGATTTTGAAACAGTAATGTATCTTTCTGTTATTTTTTCAAACCTTAATTTAAAATTAATAGCTATTTTATCAAGAACTTTGTTTAGAGGTAGATTAATAAATGAGTTTTCTACAAACTTATTTTTAATGAGTTTATCATTGTAGGAGAATTTTATTTCATGTTTTTTTTCTAAAACAACAAAAAGGTCTCTTAATTGTATAGAGTCCTTTTGTTTATTTTTTTGAGCATGTAAAGAATTTATTGCCCAAAAAAAAGGTAATATTAATAAAACATGAAATTTAAAATTCATTTACTTTTTAACTAATGTAACCATTTTTGTATCTGTAAAGATAACTCCTATTTTCATAGGTTCAAAAACAGTTTTTAAAGCAACTTTTAAATTGTCATGAGTATAACTTCCAGTAAACTTTTGAGTTAGGTCTATATCAGAAGTTTTTATTTTAATATGATATTGATTTTCAATAGATAAAACTATAAATTTCAAGGCTATACTTTTAAATGAAGTTTCTCCATTTTTCCATGTAGGCTCTTCTTGATCTATATTCCATTTTTCTTCTAGACCATTATTAAAATTCCTTACTGCTTTACCTTTTGTTAAAATATTATTAGTCTTTCCAGAGTTTACTCTTACTTTACCTTCAAAACAATGAACTTCAATATATTCCTTGTTTGATTGAACATTGAATTGAGTACCTAGTACTTTAACCTCCCCTAAATCGGTAACTACTTTAAAGGTTTCTCCTTTTTTCACTTTAAAATGTGCTTCACCTTTCAAAAATAGTTCTCTAGAGCTCTCCCAATCTCTTTTTTTGAAACTAATTGATGATTTTGAATTTAAAAGCACTTCAGAACTATCTGGTAATATTATTGCTAACTGTTCACCATAACCAGTTTCATGGCTTTTAGAACTATTAAAAAAATATAAAGCACTAAATATAATTAAAACTGACGCTGCTGCTGATAACCAATTTAGTTTATAAACCTTAGACTTTCTTTTTTCTGTACTTAACAAAGCACTTGTACTTTCTTTTATACCTTCAAATACCTTTTCTTTTTCAAATATAGGTTCTTCAAACTCTGACGATACATTCATTATTTTTTCATACAAAGCATAATCAGAAGTCTTTTTAAAATCTTCTAATTCATTTTTTGTAAGCTGATTATTTAACCACTTAGCTAAAAAATCATCATCTATCTTTTTATTCATTTTCTGCCTTTCTTATTGTATAACAAGTAAAGTATAAGCTACCCTACTTTAAATTCCTCCCTATTTTATCTCTTAATGCTTTTAATGCCAAAGACATTCTTTTTTCTACTGCTTTAACAGATATATCAAGCATTTCAGCAATTTCTCTATATTTTTTTTTATCAATTCTATTTAATAAAAAAACTTCACGCTGTTTTTCAGGTAAATCTGCTATAGCATTTTTAAGCTTACTTAAAAACTCTTTCTCTTCAATTATAAATTCGGGGGTCTCATTTGTGTAACCTTTCTTGTTTTCAGAAGAATGCTTCAATACAATTTTTTTATGTGCAACATGATTTAAAAACATGTTGTTAGCAACAGTAAATAAAAATGATTTAGCTTTTTCTATAAGTACTTTTGAACAATTCTCCCATAACTTAATGAAAGATTCTTGAACAAAATCTTCTGCTAAATCTTTATCACCACATTTGTAATACATAAAATTATGTAAAGATTTTGATTGTTTATCATAAACATCTTCAAATACTTTTGGTTGACAAATTGTTTTTTTTGTTTTCATTGCAACAAACTTAACATTTTTTTAAAAAAAAGGTAGGGTATTTTATTTTTTAATTGTTTTATAACAAATTAATTATATACTGGGTGCTATTAGTGAACCTTAACCCTTCTTAAAGCTAATGGCACCATTTTTTATTTTCTTTTTAATTTCCTTTTTTCACTATTTAACTTACTAGTTGTTGTAATTTTGTAAAATGCATAAAACTTCAAATAATTCTAAATTAGAATTCATTACTTTAATGGCTTCTTTAATGTCATTAGTTGCCTTATCTATTGATGCTTTACTACCTGCTTTGGATCAAATAGGATACTCTATCAATCTAAAAGACACAAGTGATAATCAACTTCTTGTTACTATGATATTTTTAGGTCTTGGTTTTGGTCAATTAATTGCAGGTCCTATTTCTGATAGTTTTGGTAGAAAACCAATAATATATTTTGGCTTTATTATTTTTGTTTTAGCTAGTTTTATTTGTGTTACAGCTTCAAGTATTGAAATGATGGTAATTGGTAGAATTTTACAAGGAATTGGTCTTTCAGCACCAAGAACCATTAGTATAGCAATGGTACGTGATAGTTTTAGTGGTAACTATATGGCTAAAATAATGTCTTTTATAGTTGTAATTTTCATTTTAGTACCAGTAGTAGCTCCTTCATTAGGTAAAATTATGCTTGATAATTATGGGTGGAAATCTATATTTTATAGTCAATTAATATTTGGAATATTAATTATGATATGGCTGTGGAAAAGACAGCCAGAAACTTTAAAAAAAGAGCATAAAACTACTTTTTCATATAAGCTTTTTGTTAACGGATATAAAGAATTTAAAAAACAGAAGCAAGCATTTGTTTTTACTTTAATTTCTGGGCTAATTACAGGCTCTTTTATGGTATACTTAAGTGCTTCACAATATATTTTTCAAGAACAATATAGCTTACATGAAGAATTTCCTTTTATTTTTGCTGGGCTAGCTATTTCTGTAGGTTTTGCAACATTTTTAAATGGAACTTTAGTCATGAAGTTTGGTATGTTTAAACTAGTCTATTTTTTTACTTATGTTTTTATTCTAGTTCCTATTATTTATATCGCTTTATTTTATGGTTCTAAAAACCCTAGTATTGAAATTATTTTATTGTTTTTTGCGCTTCAATTTTTTTCGATAGGTTTTTTATTTGGAAACTTAAGAGCTTTAGCAATGCAACCTATAGGTCATATTGCTGGTATTGGCGCAGCATTTAATGGTTTTATATCTACAATAATGGCAGTTCCTATTGCTATGTTTATAGGTAGTTATATAACAACGACATCTATTCCTCTTTTTATAGGCTTTTTGGCTTGTGGATTACTTTCATTAGCGATGCTAGTATACGTTAAGAAAGAGGTACAATTATAAATCAAATCATTCATTTAAAAGTATTTTTAATTTTGAAACTAGAAGTTATTTATCAAGACGAGTATATAGTTTGTGTAACAAAACCTAACAATGTTGTTGTACATCATGCACATCATTCTAGAAATGTTTCTGACGAAAAATCATTATTACAATTACTTGATGAACAAATTAAGGGTAAATATTATCCTATTCATAGACTAGATAGAAAAACTTCAGGAATTATTTTACTTGCTAAAGAAACCAAGTTTGTTTCAAAATTTCAAAACCTTTTTACAGAAAGTTTAATTCAAAAAACTTATTATGGGATTGTAAGAGGTCATTCTCCACAAAGTACCATTATTGATAGTCCAGTAAAAGGAAGAGATTCAAATGTATACAAAGAGGCAGAAACTAAACTTGAAACTATAAAACAGAAGATTTTAGATATACCTGTAAAACCATATGATACATCAAGATATAGTTTAGTGAAATTAACTCCAAAAACTGGAAGATTACATCAATTACGAATACATACAAACAAAATAAGTCACCCCTTAATAGGTGATCCAAAATATGGAGATAAAAACCATAATATGATGTTTATTGAAAATTTTGATTGTGACAACTTATTTTTACATGCATATAGTCTTGAATTTATTCATCCTTTCTTAAACAAAGAAATAAAATTAACATCTAATTTCACTGAGAATTGGAAAGTTATCTTCGATAAATTCAATTGGGAAATTTAAGAAAATAGTACTAAGAATACTATAGGAAACAACATCCCTAAAACGGCTAATTTCCAACCTCTTTTAGAAAAACCATTTTTACCAGCAGGAATTAAAACTCCAGTAATTGCTATTAATAACATAGCTACTCCAAAAATATCTGAATACCAAATCCAAAAACTATTAGTAGACTTGTGTAAATACATGGTATGTCCTAGTAATGGTACTTTTCTCTTGTACTCTATTATTCCTTTTCCTGTAGCTGTATCAACATCTAATATTATATTTCCTTTAAAATATACTCTAAGTGTATTATTTCTTACTCTATGGCCATCATATTTTTCATCTATATTCCTTACTTCTTCTTGAATATATTCTTTCGTTAACAAATCTAAGTTTTCAGGCAAATTAAGTTGAACGTCTTTACTTTCGAAAGTATAATTCATAGGATACCAATCTTCTCTGTGATTTAAAATAATTCCTGAAAAAGAAAAAGCAATAATTAAACCTACATAAAAATAAGCAAAGTCACGATGTAAACTTCTATTTGTTATTTTCATTATATTAAATAATATTTATTTTTCAAATATATTGAATTAACCCGAACTATTATGATACTTTATATTTTCTATATCTAGAAATTACTTTACATTAAGTCAATAAAAAAACTGCCTTTAAATAAAGGCAGTTTTTTTATTACTTTTTTTAGAAAGAACTATATTTCTTTAAAAATAGCATGCATTAAACGCTTTTTATCATTAATACTTTCTTCTAATGATATCATAGTTTCAGTTCTATTTACACCATGAATGTCATCAATTCTATAAATAATATCTTTCGCATCGTTTGTGCTCTTTGCTCTAACTTTACAAAAAATATTATATTTTCCTGCTGTAACGTAAGCTACAGTTACATTAGGTATTAATCTTAAGCTTTCTAAAACATGTTGTGTCATTGATGTTTTTTCTAAAAAAACACCTACATGAGCTATAAAAGAATATCCCATTTTTTCATAATTCAATGTCAATGTAGATCCTTCTATTATACCTTCATCTTCCATTTTCTTTACTCTTACATGAATAGTTCCTGCAGACACTAATAACTTCTTAGCTATATCAGTAAAAGGTGTTCTAGCATTTTCTATTAAAATGTCTAAGATTTGATGATCTATTTCATCTAATACAAATTTCTTCATTTTTGTTTTATTTCAAGTAATACTGCTAAAATATGATTTTTTTTCAATTTTTATATACTTTCATTAGAAGAAAAACAAAGATCAATCATTTATGTTAAATTCTTGATGGGACAAATATGATTTTAAATCTCCTTCTTTCTCCTTAATTAAAGTAAGCACAAATTTATTACTTTCTATCTTCTCAGCGTACTGATATGCTATATCTTTTTCATTATTTTTTGATCTATAAATAACATCATAGAAGTTCTTGATATTGTTAGGAATAGAAAAATATTCTTCATAATTACTGAACTCAGTATTTGTTGAAATATGAAAAAAACCTTGAATTAAAGCATAAAAATTGAACTTTCTTACTTCTTCTCTGTCATAATCATCAGGATAATGACCAGCTTCAATCAAAATAGTATTATGTCCTAATTTTTGAAAGTTATCTCCAGTTGCTGTTGGATAAAACTCGTCTGTATATCTTCCAACATGATTCGGTATGATTTGCTGCAATAACTTATTCATTGCTATAATCACATTCATCGTTTCTGCTCTACCCTTAGTAATTTGCCTAGATTCTTCTTCTGAAGGGGCTAAAAACGAAATTGTTGCTGGATTTGAAGTACCTTCAACGCCAAAAATTGTTCTTTGATCATGCAAATTAAAACAGAATTCTGGATTAATTTCTTCTAAAACAGACCTTAAAAGCTTGCTTTCTTTAGCTATTAAATCAACAGCATCTCTATTTAAATCAATATTATTTGCATTAACTCTTGTATAAGCATGAGCTCCATCAGGATTTAGCATTGGAATAATATGAATTTCAATATTACTTAAAATAGTTTTAATTATGCTTTTTGAAGAATTTTCATTTATAAAGTTTAAAAAATCAAAAACCGCTTTTGTTCCAGTACTTTCATTTCCGTGCATTTGACTCCACATGAAAACTTTTTTCTTTCCTCTTCCTAATTTAAGTTTATAAATAGGAGTGCCTTTTTCTGAAGTACCTATAATTTTTGATTCAATATAATTAGGTAATTTTGAATATAAACTTTCAATATCTTTAAAAGTGATCCACCTACCTTTAAGTCTATCTTCTTTTATAATGAGATATTCTTTTTCTAAAGAATTAATGTCTAATATTTCCATTTCTTAAATTAAATAGCAAACCATTCAGAAACTAATTGTTTTTCTATTGATTCAACTGAATTATGTACATAATCATTTTTAGCTAAACTATAATGATAATCTTTTGACCATTCCTCAATATTTTTAGCTAATAACTTTAATGAATCACAAATATAATTTACTTCTTCATTAGTAATTGTTGGATGTATTGATAATCGAACCCAACCTGGTTTATCTGTACTACAGCCTTCTAAAATTTTATCTTTAATTTTATGAGAAGTATTTTGGTCTACATTTAATAAAAAATGTCCATAAGTACCAGCACATGAACACCCACCTCTTGTTTGAATTCCAAAATGATCATTTAATAATTTAACGACTAAATTAAAATGATATTTTTCAAAATAAAAAGAGAAAATACTTAATCTATCTTTATGTTGTGGCGCTAAAATTCTTACTCCACCTATACTTTCTAAGCAATCAAAAATAACAGGATTTATTTCATCCTCTCTTTTTTTCATGCTCTCAGTTCCCATTTTATTCTTTAATTGTATTGATAAAGCAATACGAATTGTTTGTAAAAAAGCAGGTGTACCACCATCTTCTCTCGTTTCAACATCATCAATATAATCGTGTTCTCCCCAAGGATTAGTATATGTTACCGTACCTCCTCCTGGGTTATCAGGAATCGTATTTTTATAAAGTTTTTTATTAAACAACAATACACCTGAACTTCCTGGACCTCCTAAAAACTTATGTGGGGAAAAGAAAATTGCATCTAAATGTTCATTTTCATTATCTGGATGCATATTAATATCTACATATGGTGCAGAACATGCAAAATCTACAAAACACAATCCATTATATTTATGAATTAATGCTGCAATTTTATGATAATCAGTTTTAATCCCTGTTACGTTAGATCCAGCAATAACTGATGCTATTTTTATAGGTCTATCGTTATATTTTTTTACTACTTCTTCAAACTTTTCTAAACATACTAATCCAGCATCATCACAAGGTACAACTTCTACATCCGCTATTGTTTCATACCAAGATGTTTGATTAGAATGATGTTCCATATGACTCACAAAAACTATTGGACGTTTCTCATCAGGAATTTGAGTATGTTCTTTTAAATTCTCAGAAACCTTTAAACCAAGAATACGTTGAAATTTATTAACAACTCCAGTCATTCCAGATCCTTCAGTTATTAAAACATCATCTTTATTAGCATTTACATGATCTTTAATTATATTTCTAGCTTTGGTGTAAGCCAAGGTCATAGCTGCACCTGAAGTAGATGTTTCAGTATGTGTATTAGCTACAAAAGGTCCAAACTCATTTAATAATTTCTCTTCAATTGGCCTATACAATCTTCCGCTCGCTGTCCAATCAGTATAAATAAGTTTTTTTTCACCATAAGGTGTTTTAAATGTTTGGTTTATACCAACTATGTTATTCTTAAATTCTTCAAAGTACAGTTCTAAACTCATAACTAAATTCTAAATTTACCTCCTATTAAAATATTATTTTGAAAAAAGTAAAATCCTTGTGATGCTGTATCAGAAGCATTTACAGTTGTTCTTATATTTGGCATATAAATATATCCTCCTTTGATATCAGCTTGTATAAAAAAGTGTTTTAAAAATGTAATATTTAACCCACCTCCTACTGACGCTCCATATCCAGAAAAATGAAAATCATCATGCCTTTCATTATTTAATAATGTTGTATTTGTTCTAGGAACAAGAACACCAACACCAACACCTTCTGTTAAATTAATTTGAAGATTTTCAAGTTCTAACCCAAACCACTTACTTATATCATCGAATCTATATAACTGAACATTTACGTAATTTAAACCATCTGTATGCTCAAATCGTAAGAAATCACTGGCTAAATTTATATCAGAGTTATTATAAACTCCATCATACTTTGGATTACCAACATTAATAGTACCATCAATTTTCACATCTTGATTTGGTACCATTACATATTTCATATGATCTACTCCAATTGAAATAGTATAGTTTTCTTTAAAAAAATATCCTATTCTAAAATTAGTTTGAGGTATTGTTACCCTTCCCGGATTAAAATAATCTCTAAAAGAAAATTTTGTAGGTCTATCTGTAGCTTTTACATTTTTTAAGGTAAAATCATAATTATTTCCTTTAAAATGTATATCCGAATCAGAATAACTTGCCCAATTCCACCCCCAATAAACAAAAAGCTTTCCTTTATTAGTTACCTTTTTAACCTTATTATCTTGTCCGTTCATAGATAAGGTAAAAAGGAACAATGCTATTGCTAAATATTTAATATTCAAAACTTACGCTATTATTTCTTCTATTTCTTTAATAAATCTTTCAGCTAATGCATCAGCTTTCGCTTGAGATATAGCTTCTGTATAAATACGAATAATAGGTTCTGTATTAGATTTTCTTAAGTGTACCCATTCCTCTGCAAAATCTATTTTAACTCCATCTATTATGTTAACCTCTTCATCTTTATATTTAGAAGCCATTTTTGTTAAAATATCATCTACATTAATTTTTGGAGTTAACTGTATTTTATTTTTACTCATAAAATAACTAGGATAGCTATCTCTTAGCTCTTTACACGATACTTTTTTATTAGCTAAATGAGATAAAAATAAAGCTACACCAACTAAAGAATCACGTCCATAATGTGAATCTGGATAAATAATACCACCATTCCCTTCTCCACCAATAACAGTATTAGTTTCTTTCATTTTCTTTACTACATTTACCTCACCTACTGCACTAGCGGTGTAAGTTCCTCCGTGTTTCTCAGTGACATCTCTTAAAGCTCTAGAAGAGGACAGGTTTGAAACTGTATTACCCCCTTTGTTTTTTCCTAATACATAGTCAGCACAAGCCACTAAAGTATATTCTTCACCAAACATTGAACCATCTTCAGATATTAATGCTAATCGATCAACATCAGGATCAACTACAATTCCTAAATCTGCTTTCTTTTTTACAACTAATTTAGATATATCTGTTAAGTTTTCTTTTAAAGGCTCAGGGTTGTGAGGAAAATGTCCATTAGGCTCACAATATAGTTCTATACATTTAACTCCTAGTTCTTTTAAAAGCATTGGAATAGCTATACCTCCTGTTGAATTTACTCCATCAACTACAGCTTTAAATTTAGCTTTTTTAATTGCTTTTTTATCAACTAAGTCAAGTTTTAAAACTTCCTTAATATGTTTTTTTATATAGTTCTTTTTCTTCTTATAGTTACCTAAATCATCTACTTCAGCAAATTGCAAATTATTGCTTTCAGCTAAAGCTAAAACTTCTGCTCCATCTGCTCCATCTATAAATTCACCTTTTTCATTTAATAATTTTAAAGCATTCCATTGTTTAGGATTATGTGATGCTGTTAAAATTATACCTCCATCTGCTTTTTCAATAGGAACTGCTATTTCAACAGTTGGCGTGGTAGATAAACCTAAATCCAATACATCTATTCCTAAGCCTACTAAAGTATTTGCAACTAAACTAGTAATCATCTTACCAGAAATACGGGCATCTCTTCCTATTACTATTTTTATTTTTTCTTTTTCTTGATTCTGTTTCTTTATAAATGTACCGTAAGCTGCAGCAAATTTTACTGCATCAATAGGCGTTAAATTATCACCTATAGCTCCCCCTATAGTACCTCTAATACCTGAAATAGATTTAATTAAAGTCATATTGTTATTTAATTTGATAACAAATATAACGGTATTTCAGAAATTAAAGCTTACATATAGGCATCTTTAAATGTAACAATTGTTACACTATACAGATATAAAAGATCCGTTAAATCTATACTTAACGGTAACAATTAAGAAAAATTAGTTTCTTGCTTTATATATAGTTTTTTGATATTTATCTCCGTTTTTCAATTCTTTATTTATAATACTATATCCAAAAGGCAATGTTTCTACTAATTTAGGGTTTTGAATTTCTTCACTATCCAATTTTTTAACCTCATAATTATTATCTATTATATTTCCAAAACTAATTACAGTTCCTCCTTGATATACTGATGGTCTGGGGATATTGCATTTACGAGCTTCAGAACTTGAAACCTGAAGAATCTTTATTGCTGTAAAGTATGGATGCTCCTTTGGAACGTCATTTTTAGAATAACTTTTTTTAACAAAAGTAGTTTTCTTACAGTCTACAAATTGATAGTCAAAACCTTTTTGAAATTTCATCTCTTTTCCAGTAACATTATTTGGATCTTGATATATTCCTTGAACATAACTTCCCTGATAAGGCTCATATAAACTTTCAATTGAATTTTCAACTTTTTTATATATTGTATTCCATTTATTCTGAATTGTTAACATCATTCGCTTGCCTTGACCAGAAGTAAAACTTGCATTTTCTAAAGACCTACAGGGCAAAACATTTGAACTCATAAAATTAGTTGCTGGAACTTGAGTAAAATCAATTCCGCATTTATTTTTATCTTTATCACCTATATATGTTGAACAATCTGAGTCAATTTCTGAATTCTCATAAGCCATTGAAGGTAATGTATCGTCTATATAATCATTTTGAGCTACCAAATTACAATTCGAATTATTCCAGTTTCTATATGTATGTTCTAATGAGAAATTATGACCAATTTCATGAGGTAAAGTAGATGTTAATAAATACTCATCATCTATTACACTGTTTATTCCTGGTTTATTTGATAAACCAGCTATTTTTCTAGAATCGTATTGACTATAACGTATCGTAGAAACGATATATACATTAAAACTGTTATTTTGATATTTACCTATACTTTTTGAGTATTCTACTAACTGACTAAATGTTCTGTTTCCTCCAATATATAATACAGACCTCCATGTGCTATTAATTTGATCATGCCCTTTATATTTAAAGAAAATTTTAAACTGATTAAATGTTTTATTCAAAATTGCTACAGCCTCAATTAAATCATTTTCACTTATTGGCACAGCACGGTTTCCATTATTTTCATTAACAACATGAAAAAACACATTAAAAACCTTTATTTCATAAGAAGGTCGTCGGTTACTATACCTAATATTATCACTTTCATCCAAATCATTATTTAATACTTGTTTAGAATCGACACATTGGGCTGGAGAAATATTATTAAGCTCCATATAATTTTCTACTTCACTTAATTTTAAACTTTTTTTATACAATTTGTTCAACATATCTTTTTGTGCTGAACTTTTAATACTAAATAACAATAATAATACAATACATAAATTTCTAGTTTTTTTCATTAGTAATAACATTTTTTAGAATTAGGTTCGTTTTAAGGGGGGTATAAAAACACCTTTCTATATCTGACAATGCTAGTAGTAGAAATATTTGTAGTAGTAATTTGGTAGTAGTTGTTTGGAGCTAAAATGCCAAATAAGAATTACTTGAAAAATAATTATAGTACACTAGTACATTCACTATAATTATTGATGAATCGAATTATCAATTGATTCACAGGACCTTATAAATTTAACACTTTTTTTTAAAAAAAACAACACTTTTGAAAAGTAACTTTTAAATACAAGGAATAAAAAAAGCCGTTACATGATGTAACGGCTTTTAAAAATTTATGGTTTTAGGAAATTTATTTTCCTTCCATTTTTTTCTTTAATTCAGCTAATCCACCGATATCACCTAAAGTAGTTTTTTCAGTTTCTTGCGCTTTTTTAGCAGCTGCTTTAACATTCTTTTGCTCTTCAGCTCTAAAGATAGAAGTATGAGAAACAACTATTCTACGGTATTCTTTACTGAATTCAATTACTTGAAATTGAACAGTATCACCTTTAGCTAATTTACCACCATCTTCTTTATCTAAATAACGAGAAGGTGCAAATGCTTCAACTCCATCAGCAAAAGCTACAGTAGCTCCTTTATCGTTTTTATCTTTGATAGTTCCTTCATGAGTAGATCCGATTGAATACGTAGCTTCATGACCATCCCAAGGATTATCTTGAGTTTGTTTATGACCTAAGTTTAATTTACGGTTTTCTACATCTAATTCTAACACTTGAACTTCTAATTTATCACCAACAGTTACGAAATCTGATGGGTGCTTAATTTTCTTAGTCCAAGATAAATCAGAAATATAAACTAATCCATCAATACCTTCTTCTAACTCTACAAACACACCAAAGTTAGTGTAGTTACGTACAGTACCTGAATGTTTAGAACCTACAGGATATTTAGTAGTAATATCAGTCCAAGGATCTGGGTGTAATTGCTTCATACCTAAAGACATTTTACGCTCTTCGCGGTCTAATGTTAAGATTTGAGCTTCTACTTCATCACCAACAGTTACGAAATCTTGTGCAGAACGTAAGTGAGTTGACCAAGACATTTCAGATACGTGAATTAAACCTTCAACACCATCTTCTACTTCAACAAACGCACCATAATCAGCTAAAACAACTACTTTACCTTTTACAGTATCTCCAACTTTTAAATCAGAGTTAAGTGCTTCCCATGGGTGAGCAGATAATTGTTTTAATCCTAATTGAATTCTTGACTTGTTATCATCAAAGTCTAAAATTACAACGTTTAATTTTTGATCTAACTCAACAACCTCATTTGGATGGTTGATACGAGACCAAGATAAATCAGTAATATGTACTAATCCGTCAACACCACCTAAGTCAACAAACACACCATAAGAAGTAACGTTTTTAACAACACCTTCTAATACTTGTCCTTTTTCTAATTGACCGATGATTTCACGTTTTTGATCTTCTAAATCAGCTTCGATTAACGCTTTATGAGAAACTACAACATTCTTAAATTCGTGGTTGATTTTAACAACTTTGAATTCCATAGTTTTTTCAACATATTGATCGTAATCACGGATAGGTTTAACATCAATTTGAGAACCTGGTAAGAAAGCTTCAATACCAAATACATCAACGATCATACCTCCACGAGTTCTACACTTAACAAAACCGTTAACGATTTCTCCAGTTTCATGTGCATTATTAACACGATCCCAAGCTTTGATTACACGTGCTTTTTTATGAGATAATACTAATTGACCAGAAGAATCTTCTCTTTTATCAACTAATACTTCTACTGTATCTCCAACAGCTAAACTAGGATTGTAACGAAATTCATTTAATGAAATAACTCCTTCAGATTTAGAGTTAATATCAATAATTGCATCACGATCAGTAATACGAACAACTTTTCCTTCAATAACATCACGTTCATTTACGAAACCTACTGTTCCTTCTAAAGCTTGTTCAAATTCTTTTAATTTAGACTCATCAACTTCATCAATACCTTCTTCGTATTTATGCCAATTAAATGTTGCTAAAAATTCTGCTGGGTTAACTGCTTCTGCAGTTGTTGTTTTTGTTTCTTCAGACATGTCTGAGAATAATTTTGTATCTTTTTATTAATCAGGATATTATCAATATTAATGCAAAGAGATATTAAACTTATAAATATATTTTTCTTACCTTTTCAATCCTGTTCTTGTAAAAAGGCGTGCAAATTTACGGATTATTTTTTAAGTAACCTAAATAGATATTACTTTAAGTACCTAAAAAAGAGCATACACCATTTTTTCTAGTGTTTTTTTAAGCAAATTAACTTTTATCAGATTCATTCCAATAATAACTATCGGGATAAATTCTGTCTCCAAAAATTGCTGTTCCTACTCGGATAATTGTAGCTCCTTCCTCTATTGCAATTTCTAAATCTTTACTCATACCCATTGATAATTCACTCATTTCTACATTCGGTATATTAAGCGCTATAACCTCCTTTTGTATTTTCTTTAAAAGTTGAAAACACTTTCTTATTTCATTCGATTTTGAACTTAACAAACCTATAGTCATTAATCCTTTAATATGAATGTTTTTAAATTTAGCTATATTTTTTATTAGCTCAATTGTTTCATTTGGGGCAACCCCAAACTTACTTTTTTCAAAAGAAGTATTTACTTGAATGAATATATCTATTTGTTTGTTTTCTTGTGCTAATTTATTTTGTAGTTTCTCAGCAACAGATAATCTATCAATAGATTCAATACAAGTTACCCATTTAAGCACTTCCTTAATTTTATTACTTTGTAAATGCCCAATAAAATGAACTTCTGGGTTCTTTTCTTTTACTGAATGACATTTTTGCTTAAGCTCCTGTACTTTATTCTCTCCAATAAGTGTTTCTCCTTGTTCTAAAGCAAAATTAATACAGTTTGGTTCTACTGTTTTTGTGGCTAATAATAAACGTACTTCCTCTTTTGCTCTGTTAGCTTTTTTACATGCTTTTATCATTCTATTGTGAATGACATTTAAATTATTTAAAATATTATTCATTTTAATTTAGAGTTCTTTATGCTCTAAACAATCTATTTCCAATTCAGTGTTTTTTAATTCTTTTTGAATTAGATTACAATAATGGTTATTCCCTTCTTTTTTATAGTGGTAACATGTTAAACACATGCGTTGAGTAGAAATTATATTCTTTTGATTTAATTGATAAATTAATTGCATTAATTGCTTTAAGAAAACTCCCTTTTCTATTTCAGATAAATAATCTATTGACTCATTTAGAGCGCTTGTAAAAAGACTTGCTTTTTTAACAATCTTTTTTCCTTTTGCTGTTAATTCAACTAAAAAACTTCTAGAGTCTTTCGGATTTACCTTTTTAACGAGTAACTCTTTTTTTAATAAAACTTTAATTGAATCACTAACAGTTGCTTTTGTTAAATCAAATTCAGTAGCCAAAAAACCTACCTTTAAGTTTTCTTTTTTATGTGTATCACAAAAAATCAGCAATTGTATTTGAATGGGACTAATTTTATACAGCTTACTTTCTTCCCAAAGTAATACTCTAAATGCTTTAGAAATACGTTCTAAACCTTGGGTTATTTTTCTATTTACTACTCCAGCTTCCATACTAATAAACAGTTGTTAATTCTTTAGCTTCTTCTACCTCTATAATTTTATTTTTAACATTTCTAAAAGTAATATCTCTAGCTTCTGCATAAGAAATAGAATAACTTCTCTCAAAGCTTCTAAATTCTTTAGGAAATTTTAATAATAATGAATCATAATACCTATCTAATTCATTTTTATTTGGTTTTTCAAACTTTAACCTTAATTGAAAACGTCTTAATAATGCTGTATCAATAATACTTGAATGATTTGTTGCAGCTATTAATAAAGTAGTATTGGGTAGTTGATCAATTTGTTGAATAAGAGTATTCACTAATCGCTTCATTTCTCCAGAATCTTTAGTATCGTAATCACGAGTTTTGCCTATATAATCAAATTCATCTAAAAAAAGAACTGAATTTTCTCGTGAAGCTTTCTTAAATACACTTGTAATATTTTTAGCTGTTTCACCTAACTTCGAAGAAATAATTTCTCCTAAATTCAAAATTAATATTTCCTTATCTAATTTATGAGCTATCGCCTTAGCTGTAGTGGTTTTTCCACAACCAGTGTGTCCATATAAAAGAATTTTATTATCTACTGGTAATTGATATTCACCTAGAATATTTATATACTTAAATTCTTTGAGTAATTGACTTAATATATCCTTATTGCTTTTACTAAAGTGAATATTGCTTAATTCAATTAAAGATGTATCTCTTGACTTTAAAATTAAGTTAGGTAGTATAGTCATTAGTTTATTATGTTTAATAGCACAAAGTTAGTAATCCTAATTAAAAATCACTAGTTTTTATTCTTAGTTATATCTTATAACCTATTTTAACACTGAATTCAATTATTTAATAAATTGATTAGATTGTTATTAGTTAAGTAGTGAACAATTAGTTGTTCACTACTTAACTTTACTATTTTAACCTTTTACATCTGCCATAGAAGCACCAAAATTAAGATGCAAAACATTATTAGTTGGAGTTAATAATGCTGGTACAGATTTTACTCCTACCAATTCTGCTTCTTCAATTCTAGACCTGTTTTCTCCAATATTTACAATTTCAATATTGTCCTTACCTATTAACTTAACAATTTCATGTTCAGCACTTATACATACTGAACAACCTGCGTGATAAAAAATTGATTTACTCATTTTTCTGTGTTTAAAATTTTTAGCAATATTGCTATTACAAATATAGTAAGGATTCCTAACTAAATAAAATTATTAAAGAAATTTAACAAAACATAAAATACCAGTTTTTAAACAAAAAAACTGACACACAGAGAATTAAGCACATTAAAGAAATATAATATAAATGAAAAACTCTAATAATAGATATATTAAAATCTATTAAGTTAAAGATTGTAACCCAATTTATTGAGTGAAATAAGTTAATTGTAGATTAAAATATTAAGTAGTAGAAATCCAATTTACTCCTTTAGTTTTTACTTCACTACCGTAATTTAGGTAATGATTCATATGTATTATTTCACCATTAATATCTTCTAATTCAACTTTTATATTAAAAAGCCCCCATGTCCAAATTACTAATGAACAATTTGTATTATCAGATTTTCTTTCAATGGTTTTAACTGGGTTTCTAAAGGTTTTATGTAGTGTATATTTAACTTTTTTAATAAAAGGCAAATCTTTACCCTCTATAAATAAATATACTTTATATAGTGTTTTACTACTTCTAGATGTATTTTTTTTATAATGAGCAATCAACTCTTTATTTACCCCTTTTTTATTCGGGCTAAAAATCGAGTCACGTACTTTTATATCATATGTTTTTACTCTACTATTCATAACCTCTTAATTTTCTTCAATTTCAGGAGCTTGTTGAATTTCTTCTTCTATTGAATTATTTTCAATAGTGTCTAATTGAGTAACCTCATTTGTTGTTGTTATTCTAGATGAATTCGTTCTTGCAGCAGATTCTCCAAAATAATATCCTATGACTGTACCAACTATACCTCCTAATGAAGCTATTACAAGTTGTAACGCTTTCATTTTATTATTAAAATCTGGAGTAGCTGCCATAGAATACACTATTAAACCAGCAAAAATTATTATGATAACTAAAGCTAAAAAGTGCTTAAAATCATTTATTAAATTAGCAAAAAATTGCGTTGTTACATAAATTAAATTACCATAGTCTTTACTATTAACTTCAGGATTTTTGTACTTACCCCAATTAAAAATTTTAGCAAGCCAGTTTATCATTATTAAACAAGAAAACATAAGCAAAATAAGTATTATAATGCCACTGGAATGTTCTGTTAAAAAAGTTAAGAAGTTTTCCATTATATTTTTAGTTTAATTAATTAAGCTTACACATAGCTAATTTAGTTAAAATGAATTGAAATTCAAATTACAATTCTTTAATTTCTACTTTAAATAAGTTAGTGAATATATTAAAAACAACCTGTGCTTCTTTTTTACGAACTGAAATTGTATACTCGCATGCTAACTCTAATTTTTGATTAATAATTTCAATACTACGTTCTTTTACAATACGTTGCACTTTGTTCATCATATCGTAACCGAAAGTTAACTTATAATGTATATCAATAGTTTTCTCAATAATATCTGAAGCTTCTAAAGCTAATTGAGCAGAAGATCTATACGCATTAATTAAACCACCTACTCCTAATTTAGTTCCTCCAAAATAACGAACGGAAACTATTAAAACATTGGTTACATCAAAAGCCTGAATTTGCCCATAAATAGGTTGCCCTGCAGAATTACTTGGCTCTCCATCATCATTAGCTCTAAACCTTATTTTTTCGGTTCCTAACTGCCAAGCATAACAAAAATGACGTGCGGAATGATGTTGTTTTTTCAAGCCTTCTAAAGCTTTTTTCACATCATCTTCATTAAAAACGGGAAATGCATAACCAAAAAACTTGCTATTCCTATCTTTAAACAGGGTTTCTTCTGAAGGTTTTGTTATTGTTTTATATGTATCTTTTATTTCACTCATTAAGCTATAGTTACTAGAATAATTCCTAAAATAGCCAAAACTACTCCTATTTTATTTTTTAAACTAAAATTCTCTTTAAATAACAGTAATCCAACCAAAGTAGATGCAATAACAATTCCTACATTATTTACTGTAAATAATGTTGAGCTTTCAAAGTTTTTATTTTGCAAAGCTTTAATTAAAAAAACAATTGAATAATAATTAGGAATCCCTAATATAACACCAGCTATTATACTTTTCTTTTCTATTTTTTCTCTTGAAATCAATTGCTTTACTATCAAAATTACTATTCCAAAAAAAGCAGCAAAACCAAATAAACTACCCGAGAAAAAATCAACACCATCAATAGTTACAAAATTAGTTTCTACATATTTTAAAGTTGTATCTATAACTCCAGAACCTAAAAACAATAAAACTGGAAATAACAAACCTGCTTTTGTTGTTGATTTTTTTTCTTTAATTGAAGATAAATATACAGCTATCAAAGCTACTAATATACCTATTACCTTTAAAACTGTTACGCTTTCATTATATAAAATAATACCAAAAACAATAGGCACAACTACTGACATTTTTCCAGCAATCGAAGCAACTGAAACACCGTTATATTGAGCTGTCATAGCCATTACAAAGAAAATTGAAACAAACAACAAGCCTAATGAAACTGCTCCATAAAACCAAGGTTGCAAATTTATTGTTGCTAATTCACTAAAAGCATTTGCTGAAAACATACCTAGAGTAAAGGCTACTAAATAATTTACAACAATAGCTTGTAAAGTATTTACTTTATAAATATTAAAATACTTAAATATTACAAATAAAGACGTTGAAAACACAACGCTTAACACTAAATATATCATCCTATAAAAACTCTTTTCTATTTAATAAATTAACTACATCTTCAGTTTCTGGATTTATATTCCATACATGGATTCCCATATTTTTTGCTATATCTGTATTTTCTTTTGTATCATCAATAAAAATTGTTTCTGAGGCTAATAAATTATTTTCTCCTAATACAAACTCATAAATATTCTCATTAGGCTTACGTAAATTAATTTCATGCGATAAATAAAATTGCTCAAAACAATTTTTAAACTCCTGGTATAAGTTATTTCCCCAATCATTTTGAATCCAAGAAATATGCAATTCATTAGTATTACTCAATAAAAATAAACGATACTTACTTGATTTTTCAAGCTCTTTTAAAAACTCTAACCTGTGTAATGGAAAATTTAATAAAATGGCATTCCAAGCATTAATCAAATCCTTTTTAGCTATATTAAATTTTTTATGGTAAAAATCAATAAACTCTTTGGTAGTAATTAACCCCATTTCATATCTGTAATATACTTGCATCATCTCTTCAGAAACTTCTGTTACTCCTAACTTTGCTAATTCCTTGTATGTTGCCTGCTTATCTAAATTGATGAATACATCACCAAAATCAAAAATGATATTTTTAATCATTTATATAGGTTCTTAATATATCGTTACTTAATTTTTCTTCGGAAATCAATGTTCCTTTAAAATTTGGATTTCTTACTCCTTCTTGAAATTTATTATCACCAATAAAGATTTTTGCTTCATCCCATAAATTTGCATCAATAAATGTTTGTAAAGTTTGTTTCCCTCCTTCAACAATAATTGATTGTATTTGATGTTTATGTAATACTTCACAAATTTGTTGAGCTATTTCTATTGAAAAATCAATTTGCTCTATGTGATATTTAAATCCACTAATTTTATCTACTGATCCATTTTTATTTGTACTTGAATCAATTATTATTATTGTTTTAATAGATTCATCAAAAATATTAGTTTCTAATGGAATTCTTAAGTTTTTATCAATAACAATTCTTACAGGATTATTTCCTGACCAACTTCTTACATTTAACTTTGGATTATCAGCTATAACAGTATTTGTGCCGACTAAAATAGCATGCTCTTCACTTCGCCATTTGTGCACTAACTGTTGTGAATATGAATTTGAAATCCATATTGGTTTTTGTTCACTCTTAGTTAAAGGTGCTATAAAACCATCAAGTGTTTCAGCCCATTTTAAAATAATGTAAGGACGTTTTTTATTTTGAACAGTAAAAAAACGTTTATGATGCTCAAAACATTCTTTTTCTAACACCCCTACCGTAACACTACAACCTTCTTTTTTTAAACGTTCAATACCTTTTCCCGCAACTAAACTATTTGTATCTAAACAACCAATTACAACATTAGAAATTTTCATTTTTATTATTAAATCAGCACATGGTGGCGTTTTTCCATAATGTGAACATGGCTCCAAGGTTACATATATTGTCGCATTTTTTAATAGCTCTTTATTATTTACTGAATGAATAGCATTTACTTCAGCATGATTACCACCATAAGGAGAAGTAAACCCCTCTCCTATTATTTTATTATTTAATACAATAACTGCTCCTACTGAAGGGTTAGGTCTAACTGTTCCAATTCCTTTTTTAGCTAATTGTAAACAGCGGCCCATATACTTTTCGTGATTCAAAATAATCTAAAATTTTATTTTCTCTGTTTTATCAATTGGATACGTACTAGAAAATCCTAGTACTTTATACTTTATGTTTCCTTTAAAAGTAACATCTAAGCTTTTATTTAATACTGAATTTAGAATTCCACCTAAAATACCTCCTTTATTATTTTCAAATACTTTTTTTGATGGAATTATAACTTTTAAAGGAATAGAAAACTCTTTATTTGCTGGTACTTTAAATTGTTCAGAAAATACTTCAGCTACTTCACTTCCGTTAATAATTACCTTTACTTTGTCTGTAGAAATCTTACCTCCAATATCATTTTCATTTTTAAAATATGCCATGGCTTTTAAACGAATGGTATCCATTTTAAAAGACACAATTTTAATATCATCTAATTTTAAAAAAATTGGTTTCTTTTTAACAGAACAACTTGTTATAAATAAAAATAGTATTGAAAAATAGGTGAATCTTTTCATCATTTTTGTATTTAATTTTAAGTAATTTTGTACGTACAAAAATACTACATTCCTATGATACCATCTGATTTTATTATAAGAGAAATTAAACCTGAGGATAATAAACAAATTGCTACCGTTATTCGTAATGTTTTAATTGAGTTTGGTGTACCTAAAGTTGGTACTGCTTATGAAGACAGTGCTACTGATGAAATGTATGAAACTTATCAAGAAGAGAATGCTGGTTATTATATTATTGAACACAAAAATAAAATAGTTGGAGGTGCTGGTTTTTCTAAACTCGACAATTTTGAAGGTAATGTTTGTGAGTTTCAAAAGATGTATTTTTTACCTATAGCTAGAGGAAAAGGACTTGGAAGTAAGCTTATTGATTTTTCTTTAAAAGAAGCCAAAAAACAAGGCTTTGAACACTGCTATTTAGAAACTATGCCCTATATGGATGCTGCTAGAGCTTTATATAAAAAAAATGGTTTTGTTAACTTAGATAAACCTATGGGAGATACTGGGCATTTTTCCTGCAATGTATGGATGATTAAAGAATTATAAAACTGAAGACTTTATACAATGACAATTAAAGAGTTTAAAAATAATTTCATTTATCAACTATCACCAGTTTATCCACAAACTGAAATAGATACCTTTTTCTTTTATTTAATAGAAGAGTATTTAAATTTACAACGTATAGATATTACTTTACAGCCTAATTTTGAAATTTCTTCTGAAAATGAAACTCTTTTAAATAAAGCTTTAGCACGATTAAAAAAAGAAGAACCCATACAATATATTTTAGGTAAAACTGAGTTTTATGGATTACCTTTTCATGTAAATAGACACACATTAATTCCTCGTCCAGAAACAGAAGAGCTGGTTGAGTGGATTATTTCTGAAGTAAAAGAAATCAGAACAAATAATCAAACAAAATCTTTATCTATCCTAGATATCGGTACAGGTTCGGGATGCATCCCTATAAGTTTAAAAGTTAATATTGATAATTCTACGATTTGTGCTATTGATGTTTCTGAAGAAGCTTTAAAAATAGCTAAGCATAATTCAGATTTAAATAATTCTCTTGTCCAATTTTTAAATTTAGATATATTAAAAGCAGATTCTTTAAATGTTTTTACGAAAAAAACAACATCTGATGAAATCATTAAGTTTAACATTATTGTTTCTAATCCCCCATATGTAAGGAACTTAGAAAAAATAGAAATTAAAAATAATGTTTTACAAAATGAACCTCATTTAGCCTTATTTGTTGAAGATGACAATCCTTTAATTTTTTATACTAAAATAGCCGATTTAGCAAAAAAACATCTTTCTTCTGACGGTTTTCTTTTCTTTGAAATAAATCAATATTTAGGAAGCCAAACTGTTGGAATGCTTCATCAAAAAGGATTTAAAAACATTGAACTTCGTAAAGATTTGTTTGGAAACAATAGAATGATTAAAGCAAACTTATAGCTTTTACTTCTTTCATTACTTTCTCTAAACAACTTATTAAGTCATAAATTTCTACTTCGTTATAACTAGCAAAACCTATTCGCAATGAATTATGATTGTTATTTCCAAGATCATATCGTTTCCAATCTCCAATTATTAAATTATACTTCAAAGCCTTCTCTTCAACTACCTTCCAAGAGTACTTTTTATTTAAAACAACCCAAATAGCCATTCCTCCTTTTGGAATATCAAATTCTAAAAATTCTGAAAGTTTTTCTTTTAATAATTTACAAAACAAATCTCTACGCTGTTTATATATTTTCAAAACCTTTCTAATATGTCTATCTAAATCTCCCGATTTTATAAAATCCGCAAAAGTCAACTCTAATAAAGCATCTCCTTGCCTATCTATATACCTTCTACAACTAGATGCTTCATCTACAAACTCTTTAGAAGCTATCAAGTAACCTATCCTGAAAACTGGCGCCACTGTTTTACAAATAGATCCGATGTATATTACGTTTCCATGAATGTCATGACTTGCCAATGGTAAAATTGGTGCATGATTATAATTAAAGTCATAATCATAATCATCTTCAATGATTGCAAATTGATGTTGTTTTGCTAAATTCAATAAATGAATTCTTCTTTCAGCAGATAAAGTTACTGTTGTAGGATGATGATGATGAGAAGTTACATACACAGCCTTAATTTTTTTCTTTTTACATATATCTTCTAACTCAGTAATACATAAACCATCATTATCAACTCGTATACGAACTAATGTTGCTTCATGTTGCAAAAAAGTAGTATCTGCCGATGAATAATTTGTTGCACCAACAACAATTACATCCTCTTTTTTTAATAATAACTGTGTACTAAGCCATATTCCCATTTGACTTCCTCTAGTTATTAATATATTGTTTTTTGTTATTTGTAAACCTCTTGTTTCATTCAAATAAGTAACTAAAACTTCTCTTAATCTATCATTTCCATACGTAGAACCATACGATAAATGTTCAAAAACATCTTTCTTCCCTGCTATTTTTCTATAAACTCTAGCTAGCTCAATTGTTGGTGTAAGCCTGCTATCTGAAACACCATCATTTAGGTATATTTTTTCTTTTTCTTTTTGATTTGTTTTAACACTTAACAACTCATTTTTATAAAACGAAAACCCGCTAACTGTGTTTTTATTGTTACTCGTAGTTTTATCAAATACACGAAGTTGTAATAATGGTAAATCTGCCTTAACAAATGTTCCTTTTTTAGGAATTGACTCTACCCAACCTTGCAAATCAAGTTCTTCATAACACGCTACAATAGTCTTTCTATGTACTTTTAACAATTCCGCTAAAGTTCTTGTTCCTAATAATTTAGTATTTGCTGGTAATACTCCACTTTTTATAAATGCAATTAATTGATTTGCTAATTGTAAATAAATAGGTTGGTTACAACTTTTATCAAATTTAAAGCTAGTTTTATAAGGAAACATCTGGACTATTAATTATTTTAATTCTGGACTAATATTATAGTCCATAAATGTAATACTTTTGATTATACAAAACAAACACATCATTACATTAACTAAGCCATTAAAAGGAAGATATGACAGTACAAGATTTACAACAAACAGAATATAATGAATATTATTCAAGATATATAAATAAAGTATCAAAAGACACTAGCTTAATAAAAGGCTTTGAAGATGATAGAAAAATGGTTGTTGACTTTTTCTCATCAGTTCCTGAAAACAAACTTGAATATCGATACCAGCCTGAAAAATGGACAATCAAAGAATTACTTCAACATATTATTGATACTGAAAGAATATTTATTTACCGCTTTCTTCGAATCAGTAGAAATGACAAAACGGCTTTAGCTGGTTTTGATCAAGATATATACATTGATCCCTCTATGGCTAACAACAAGTCTTTAGAAGAGTTAATTAATGAATTTAATAGTACTCGTTCTTATTCTATAAACTTAATTGAAAGTATTTCTGATGAAAATTTAAAAAACATAGGTACAGCTAGTGATTCAACTATATCAGCTAGAGCTTGTACTTTTATATTATTAGGCCATAGTGTTTGGCATATAGAAGTAATCAAAGAAAGGTACTTATAATGTTAGAGATTAGACCTAATTGTGAACATTGCAATAAAGATTTACCCTATAATTCTGAAGAAGCAATGATATGCTCATTTGAATGTACCTATTGTAAAGAATGTGCTTTAGAACTTTTTGAGAATGTATGTCCTAGTTGTAGTGGTAATTTTATTCAACGTCCAATTAGACCCTCTTTTCATTTAAAAAAATATCCCGTATCAAAAGAACGAGTTTTTATCCCAAAAAATAAAAACTTAACAAAACAAAATACAGAAGCTTACAAAAATATCATACCGATAAAAAGGTGATTTTTTACTAAAACAATAAACTTAAAAATTATGATTACCATTAGAATAGCAACTACCTCTGATGCTGAAATTCTTGCCCTATTAGGTAGAATTACTTATTCTGAATCTCATGGAGAATACATTGACAATAAAAAACACCTGTTAAATTATAACAATGAGGCTTTTTCCTTAAAAAAAATAAAAGAATCTTTAAGTGACACTAATAATCTATTCTACCTAGTCTATGTAAACAATTTACCCGTTGGATATGCTAAACTAGTTTTAAGAGCTACTTTTAATAATGAAACACCTGAAAATTCATGTCGACTGGAACGAATTTATATTCTTAATGAGTTTCTACCATTAAAAATTGGTCAGCAATTATATGATATTCTTATAAACAAAGCTATCTCTTTAAATTTTGACTGTATTTGGCTTTCTGTTTACATAAAAAACAATAGAGCCATACAATTTTATCTAAAAAACAATTTCAAAAAAATTGGAAGTTTACAATTTAAAGTAGATGAAACTGAATATGAAAATACAGTTTTTTCAAAAAAAATAGAGCGTATTTAAAACAACTAAACTGATGAATGAATATACAAAATCAAAACTAAACAGGGTAAAAAGAGGTGCCAATAGAGCTATTTATGATGTTGAAAAAATCAATACTATTTTAGATGCAGGTTTTTTATGTTATGTAGGTTACATATATGATGGTAAACCTATTACTATCCCAATGGCATATTGTAGAAAGGGAGATAAAGTTTACATCCATGGTTCTACAGCCAACAGAATGCTTTTATCAATTTTAGAAAGTGAAGAAACATCAATAACAGTAGTGCATTTAGACGGTTTGGTATTAGCCCGTTCAGGGCTTCATCATTCAGTAAATTACAGATCTGTAACTCTTTTTGGAAGCTTAAAAAAAATTGAAAAAGACTCAGATAAAACTGATATACTAGAATGGATAGTTAATCAAATGGTACCAAACCATTGGGATTCTTTAAGGCCAATGTATCAAAAAGAATTAGACAGAACATTAGTTGTAGAAATGACTATTGAAACAGCTTCAGCTAAAGTAAGAGATGTTGGTGTTGCAGATGAACCTGAAGATTACGAATTACCTATATGGGCAGGAATTGTTCCTATAAAACAAATTGCTGAATACCCGATTCCTGATAAAGGTAAACCTGAAAACATGGAAATACCTAAACATATAATAGATTATTATGAAGCGAACAAATAGCTTCTTTCTTTAAATATTAATATTTTAGCTTCTGATTTTTTAACTATCATAAAAATGAAGAAGCTTTTTAAGTTTATAGGAATTATTTTATTGTTTTTTGTTTTAGCTATTGGTGTTTTTTATTTTATAAATAATGAGCCACTTCCTAAAGGAAAGGAAGGAAAAGAAGCTGATGCTTTAGCAATAAAAGTAATTAATTCATTACATCATGAGGCTTTTGAAAATACTGAAGTAATAGAATGGAGCTTTAGAGGAAAACACTTTTATAAGTGGATGAAAAGAGAAGGATATGTAATTATTGAATGGGATAATTATATCGTACACTTATTTCCTAATCAACCACAAAAAAATATACTGTTTAATAAAGAAAAAGTAAAAATAAAAAATCCAGACTCAAAAATATTTCAACAAGCACATAGTTTTTTTAATAATGATTCTTTTTGGTTAGTTGCTCCTTATAAAATTTTTGATAAAGGCACAAAAAGAAGTATCGTTGAACATAATAATAAAGATGCTCTTTTAATTACTTACACTTCCGGTGGATCGACTCCAGGAGATTCTTATTTATGGATACTAGATGATAACTACTACCCTATATCTTATAAAATGTGGACAAGTATTATTCCTATTGGCGGTGTTTCAGCAACTTGGTCTGATTGGAAAAAAACTGAAGCTGGTATACAGCTACCTACCAAACACAAACTTTCTTTATTTGGCGTTGAATTAAACATGGGAGAAGTTAAAGCTTATAATAACAATGCTAACATATTAGCTAAGAAGGTATTGAAAGCAATAAAACATGAAGCTTATAAAAAAACTAAATTTTTAGAGTGGAGTTTTGCAGGAAAAAGACATTATAAATGGAATAAAGAACAACATAATGTTTATGTTAGTTGGGATACAATTCAAGTAAATTTATATCCAAATAAATTAAATAAAAGTACCGTTTCTTATAATGATGTTTTACAGAAAAACCCTAATTTTAAAATCATTCAAAAAGCGAATGATCTTTTTAATAATGATAGTTTTTGGTTGATAGCCCCTCATAAACTATTTGAAGATGGAATTATTAGAACCATTAAAAAAATAAATAGTAAAGATGCTTTATTAGTAAAATACACAACTGGTGGAACAACACCTGGTGACTCTTATCTTTGGTTTTTAGATTCTAATTATGTTCCTAAAAGCTATAAAATGTATGTTCCTAGCATGAAAATGAACGGAGTTGATGCAACATGGGACAACTGGATAACTACTAATAGTGGAACTTTACTCCCAACAAGTCATACTTTCGGAAAGAATAGAATTTTAAGTATGGGAGACGTAAAAGGAACTAATTAAACACTACCCTGTAAACTGTTTTCAATACTACACTACTAAATTAATGAGATTTTTTAATTAATTATATCCAGTATGTTTTCAGTATCTTTGACTTACTAAGAAAAAAAATGCAGACCTTAAACCTATGGGTACTAAAAAAATTCATGCTCAACCTCCTGAAGAATTAACTGGAATTAAATTAACTAATATACCTTCATCTGCGGTAGGAGCTAAAGCAATTGCATCAGCTTTAACCCATGTTAATGAAGAAGTTGGATTGATAAAAGGAATTGGGTTACTGTCTAAAATAAATCAAAAAGATGGATTTGATTGTCCGGGTTGTGCCTGGCCTGATCCGGATGAAAAACGCGCCTTTTTAGCTGAATATTGTGAAAATGGTGCGAAAGCAATTGCTGAAGAAGCAACTAAAAATAGAGTTTCTCCAATGTTTTTTTCTACACACTCAATTCAAGAACTTTCTAAGTTATCCGATTATGAAATCGGTAAAAGTGGTAGAATAACTCACCCTATGATTTTAAAAGAAGGGTCTGATTATTATGAAGAAATATCTTGGAACGATGCTTTTAGTTTAGTAGGGAAAGAATTGAACAACCTAGAATCTCCAGATGAAGCTATTTTTTATACCTCAGGTAGAACTAGTAACGAAGCTGCTTTTCTTTATCAACTTTTCGTACGCCAATTCGGAACAAATAATTTACCAGATTGCTCAAATATGTGTCATGAAAGTAGTGGTGCTGCACTTTCTGAAACTCTTGGTATTGGTAAAGGGTCAGTTACTTTAGATGATTTTAATCATGCTGATTTAGTAATTGTAATGGGTCAAAACCCTGGAACAAATCATCCTAGGATGTTAACCGCACTTAGCGAGACTAAAAAAAATGGAGGTAAAATAATTACAGTAAATCCACTACCAGAAGTGGGGTTACTTAACTATAAAGATCCACAAAATCCTTTAAAGTGGATTGGTAAAGGTCAGGATTTAACTGACTTATTTTTACAGGTTAAGATAAATGGTGATGTTGCTTTATTAAAAATAATATTAAAAATAATGAAAGAAAAAGAATTAGAGCAACCTAATTCTGTATTCAATCATAAATTTATAAAAGAAAAAACATCAGGTATTGATGAGTTTTTAGAGGATTTAGACAATTACTCAATAGAGAGTTTATTACCACAAACAGGACTTACTTTAAAACAAATTAAAGATGCTAGTGAATTAATCATTAACAATGACAAAATAATTATTTGCTGGGCTATGGGGTTAACTCAACATAAAAACTCTGTTGATAATATTCGTGAAGTTGTAAACCTTTTATTATTAAAAGGAAGTATTGGAAAAAAAGGAGCAGGTACTTGCCCTGTTAGAGGTCACTCAAATGTTCAAGGAGACCGTACAATGGGAATATGGGAAAAACCTAAAGAAGATTTTTTAAATAAATTAGAGAAAGAATTTTCTTTTAATGCTCCTAGAAAACATGGCTATGATGTTGTAGCTGCTATTGAAGCAATGCACAAAAAAGAGGCTAAAGTTTTTATAGGAATGGGGGGTAATTTTATTTCTGCTACTCCAGATACTGAATTTACTGCCAAAGCATTGCAAAATTGTAATTTAACAGTTCATGTTTCTACAAAACTAAATAGGAGTCACTTAATACATGGAAGGCAAGCACTTATCCTTCCTTGTCTAGGTCGTTCAGAAAAAGATAATCAAGAATCAGGAGATCAATTTGTAACTGTAGAAAACTCTATGGGAGTTGTACATCAATCACAAGGACATTTAAATCCTTTATCAAAACACCTGCTTAGTGAACCTGCAATTGTTGCAGGACTAGCAAATGCTACTTTAAAAAACTCCAAAGTAAACTGGAGTGAATTAATTACTAATTATGATTTCATAAGAGATAAAATTGAAGCTACTATAAATGGTTTTGATAACTATAATGAACGTGTTCGTATTAAAGGTGGTTTTTATTTACCTAATAATGCACGTGATAATGATTTTAAACCCACTAAAACTAAAAAAGCAAATTTCACCACTAATAAACCATCAGAAATTAAGCTAGAAGATGATCAATTTATTATGATGACAATACGTACTCATGATCAATATAACACTACTATATATGGTTTAGATGATAGATATAGAGGTGTATTAAATGAACGTCGTGTTATTTTCATGAATCCAAATGACATGAAAAAGATTGGAGTACAAAAATTAGACAAAGTTGATTTAACAAGTCATTTTCAGGGACAAGAAAGACATGCGAAAGGTTTTTTAGTAATTCCATATAGTATTCCTAATCAATGTACAGCTACTTATTTTCCTGAAGCAAACGTTCTAGTTCCAATAAAAAGTAAAGCTGATATTAGTCACACACCTACTTCAAAAACGATAATTATAACATTACAAAAAGTAAGCTAAAAACTTAATATTTAGGTAATAAAAAAACACTATAGTAACTATAGTGTTTTTTTATTGTAAATGATTTTATTTAATCTCTTCTTCGTTTTCTACCAAAACCAGAATTTGATTTTCTAGGAGATGAATCTCCACCACCACTGCTTCTTCTTCTTCCAAAACTCTTGTTAGATGAGCTTCCTGAATCATTATTACTTCTTCGCTTACCTCTAAATCCACCACCGCTATTATTACCACGGCTACGACCTCTACCTCTACTTCCACCACCTCTATCACTCTTAGTGATTTCTATGTTTACAGTACGTCCTTCAAAATCTGGTCTATTCTTTTCAAAAGAAGCAAGAGTTTCGCTTTCAAAGTTTTTATCTATTTCAAAAAATGAAAAAGTATCTAAAATATCGATAGCTCCTATCTCAACTTTATCCGATATGTTTTGCTCATTAATAAGTCCTATTAACTTTGCTGGATTTAAACGATCTTTTCTCCCTAAATTAATGAAAAAACGAGTCATATCTTCATTTACTGATCTTCCTCTAGAATTATCTCTTGAAGATAAATCGTTTAAATCTGGTGCCTTCTCATAGTATGATAAAAAGCTATTAAACTCTATAGAAACAAACTTTTGAATTAATTCTTCTCTAGTTAAATTTTCTAATTTTTCATAAATACTTGGTAAAAAACTTGCTATTTCATTTTCTTTTACTTCAGTATTCTCTACTTTATCTATTAAATGAAATAATTGTTTCTCACATATCTCTTTCCCAGTAGGTACAGGTGTATGAACAAATTTTTTCTTTAAAATTCTTTCTATTGGATTTAAACGTCCACGTTCTTTCTTAGTTACTAAAGCAATAGAAATTCCTTTATTTCCTGCTCTACCTGTTCTACCACTTCTATGGTTGTAATTTTCAATTTGGTCAGGTAACTTATGGTTAATAACATGTGTAAGACTATCAACATCTAAACCACGTGCAGCAACATCAGTAGCTACTAACATTTGAATATTTTTCTTACGAAATTTTTCCATAACGCTATCACGTTGTGCTTGTGATAAATCACCATGCAATGCATCAGCACTATAACCATCTCTAATTAAAAAGTCAGCTACTTCTTGAGTTTCCCTACGTGTTCTACAAAATACAATCGCATAAATATTAGGGTTTACATCTGCCACTCTTTTAAGTGCAGGATAACGTGTTCTTTCCGTTACCAAATAATATTCATGGCTTACATTTTCTGACCCTTGATTTTTCTGTCCAGAAGTAATCTCAGCAGGATTGCTCATATAATTCCTAGCAATTGCTTCAACTTCTCTTGGAAAAGTTGCAGAAAACAATAATGTTTGTTTTGTTTCAGGGGTAGCTTCTAATACCTTATCTAACTCATCTTTAAAGCCCATATTAAGCATTTCATCAGCTTCATCTAAAACTAACCACTTAACATTACCTAACTTTAATGCTCTTCTTTTTATTAAATCTACCGTTCTACCAGGAGTTCCAATAACTATTTGGGCACCTCTTTTAAGTTGCTTTATTTGTTGATCTATGTTAGCACCACCATATACTGTTGCTACCTTTAATTCCGGAATGTATTTTGAAAAACTTTCAATGTTTTTACCAATTTGTACAGCTAATTCTCTAGTTGGAGATAAAATAATAGCTTGAGTATTATTATCTTTCTCGTTAATTAACTCAATAATAGGTAAGCTAAATGCTGCTGTTTTACCAGTTCCTGTTTGAGCAAAAGCTTTTAAATCTTGGTCAGATCCTATTATTTGTGGAATTGCTTTTTGTTGAATTACGGTTGGCGTTTCATACCCTAAATCAATTAATGCTTTGCTTATAGGCTCTTTCAAGCCTAATTCTAAAAATGTTGACATACTGTGAATTTAAACGAACCCACAGATGCCCACCTATGAATTCTTTTTATTTTTAATTATCTCTGTAGTGAGATTTTGGACGGCGCAAAAGTACGCTAATTTATTAATATAAGGTGCAGAGAGTTATTTTTTTTGTAATTCTTTAAATTGTTGCTCTATATCATAAGCAGAAGTACTTGTGTAATCATTCTTTACAATTCCATTTTCATCTACTATTACTAAACGAGAAAACTCACTAGTTAAGAAATTAAAAGCTTTACTATTTTCAGGTATCTTATATTGATACCTAATAGGTACATTCTTTGTAAATTTACCTTTAACTCTAGAATTAACTAGTATAAAATTAATTTCTGGATATTTTTTAATAAAATAATTAACCCTTGACGCTATTCTTTCTCGTGAATTAACTTTTTGGCTTTTAAAGAAAATAACCGTTTTTTTATTTCTTATAATTTTTGAAACATCTACCCAGTTACCTGTTGGAGCCTCTAATTTAAAATCAGGAATTCTTTTATCAATTTTTATCTGTTTGATATCATTAATAAGACGTTGAATTTTTTTCTTATTTTCTATATCTCTACTTAATTCAAAGTATCTATGAAAAACATCTTTATATGAATTACTTTTAGTTCTTTTGTTAAAATGATAAACTACAGTACTATATAAAAATCTATCTTTTATTTTCTCATCAGTTAGTTCCTGATTAATATTATTTAATAGACTTTTTACAAAGATTTGAGATTTCTCATCTGAGCCTTTTAAATAAGCTTCATTATAAATTTTGTTAATTACATACCTATAATAAGGGCCATAAAACATTAAAGAATCTCTACCTAATTCTATTTTATCTCTATAGCTAAAATAATTACTATCTAATGGCTCTTCATTTTCAATATTATCTATTGAATATGTTTCTAAATTTGAATAAACAGGATATGTTAATGATATATTTAATATATCTAAAAATTCTAAAGGTTCTTCCCTATGTTCTTTTTTATATTTTTTTAGAATACTTTGTTTACTTAGTAATAAGGAATCAATTTTTGAAATAAATTTGAATTTCTCAAGCTTTTTGTTATCAAATAACCTTCTTTTATCTTCTTCATGTTTCAAAAAAGTTTCTATTAAAAGATTATTTCTTTCAGCATTTTTACCACTAAAAACTAAAGACTCATCAAAATCCCATGTATTCAATCTAAAAAGTAAACTATCAGAAGGTTGAATATACACATATTGATATTCAGGTCCATGATCAAAAATATATAATCCTTCTTTAAAATTTTCATACTTACCCATAAAAGTATTGTCTTTAGAAAGCATAATGGTATCTCTAAAGTTTTTGTGATCAGATAAAATAACATAACAACCTTTTGGATTTATAATTTTACCTCCAAAATAAGTGTACTTAGTTTTATTTGGAGTATTACAACCAATAATTGTTGTTAAAAGTAAGAAGGGAATTAAATATTTTGTCATACTGTTTTATGTGTATGCATTAAAGCAACATCCAAAAATAAATATCAATTAAGAATAACCTTGTTAATTCGTTGTTAAAAGAATTTAAAATTTTCCAAATTTATAATCTTAAAATTTTCTATCCAAATTCTTTTAAACTCTTTATATTTTATACTTTTGCACCGGAATTTAAAATTTTATAAATGTTATCAGTTTCTAATTTATCAGTTCAGTTTGGTAAAAGAATTTTATTTGATGAGGTAAATACAAAATTTACTCAAGGTAATTGTTATGGTATTATTGGAGCAAATGGAGCAGGAAAATCTACTTTTTTGAAGATTTTATCTGGAGATTTAGATCCTACTTCAGGGCAAGTTCATCTAGAAGCAGGAAAAAGAATGTCTGTTCTTTCTCAAAACCATTACGCCTTTGATGAAGTACCAGTTTTAGAAGCTGTTATTATGGGAAATAAAGACTTATTTGCCATAAAAAAGGAAATTGATGCATTATATGCCGATTATACTGATGAAAATGCTGAGAAAATAGGTGAACTTCAAGTAAAATTTGAAGAAATGAATGGTTGGAATGCAGATTCTGATGCAGCTTCAATGCTATCTAACTTAGGTATTAAAGAAGAATACCATTATTCTTTAATGAAAGATTTAGATGGTAAACAAAAAGTACGTGTGTTATTAGCACAAGCTTTATTTGGTAGTCCTGATGTATTGATAATGGATGAGCCTACCAATGATTTAGATTTTGAAACTATTTCTTGGTTAGAAAACTTCTTAGCGAATTATGACAATACAGTTATTGTTGTGTCGCATGACCGTCACTTTTTAGATGCTGTATGTACGCACATTTCAGATATTGATTTTTCAAAAATTAATCATTTCTCTGGTAATTATACTTTCTGGTATGAATCTAGTCAATTAGCGGCTAAGCAAAGAGCACAACAAAACAAAAAGGCTGAAGATAAAAAGAAAGAGTTAGAGGAGTTTATTCGTCGTTTTTCTGCAAACGTAGCTAAATCTAAGCAAGCTACTTCTCGTAAAAAGATGATTGAAAAACTAAATGTAGAAGATATTAAACCTTCAAGTCGTCGATATCCTGCCATTATTTTTGAAAGAGACAGAGAGGCTGGTGATCAAATTTTAAATATAGAAGGACTTTCTAAAACTGATGCTGAAGGAGAATTATTATTTTCTAATATAGATATTAACTTAAATAGAGGTGACAAAGTAGCTATAATATCTAAAAACTCTAAAGCAACAACTGCATTCTATCAAGCCATCACAGATAATGATAAGGCTGATAATGGTAAATGTAGCTGGGGAGTTACTACCACACAATCATATCTTCCTTCTGATAACTCTGCATTTTTTCAAAATGGTGAATTAAACTTAGTTGACTGGTTACGTCAATATGCAAAAACTGAAGAAGAAAGAGAAGAAGTTTTTTTAAGAGGTTTTTTAGGGAAAATGATTTTCTCTGGTGAAGAAGCCTTAAAGAAAAGCAATGTTCTATCTGGAGGTGAAAAAGTACGTTGCATGTTATCTAGAATGATGATGACTAGAGCGAATATTTTACTAGTTGACGAACCAACAAATCACCTCGATTTAGAATCTATACAATCATTAAACAACTCGTTAATCAACTTTAAAGGAACAATATTGTTTACAACACATGATCATGAGTTTGCACAAACAGTAGCTAATAGAATTATAGAAATAACACCTAAAGGTGTAATTGATAAGTACGCTACTTTTGATGAATATTTAAGTGATCCAAAAGTAAAAGAATTAAGAGCTAAAATGTATTCTTAATAAATTTAAAGTACATTTATTCTTTAGAAATACAAATAAAACTCCCTAGAATTTAATTTTAGGGAGTTTTTAATTATAAGCTTAAAACTAATTACATACTGAACAATATTTTTTCTTATTTTCAATACTTAAGTAATATATTTATTTTTCACTAAAATTAAAACAAGTTAATGAATTGGCAACAAGCTTTATCAGACTATATAAATTATCTCAAAATTGAACGTGGTTTAGCTAAAAACTCCATTGAAAGTTATCAAAGAGATATAAAAAAACTTATTTTATTTATTGACTTATTAAAAGAACACTACTCCCCTATTTACATTTCTTCTAACATAATCAAAGAATTTATTTATGATGTTAGTAAAACTATAAATGCTAGAAGTCAGGCTCGGTTAATTTCTAGTCTTAGGGGCTTTTTTGATTATTTAGTTTTTGAAGATTATAGAAAAGACAATCCTACTGATTTAATTGAAAGCCCCAACATAGGGAGAAAGCTTCCTGACACTATTTCAAAAGATGAAGTAGATTCTTTAATTTCTGCTATAGATTTAAGTCATCCTCAAGGAGAACGAAATAAAACTATAATTGAAACAATTTATAGTTGTGGTCTTCGTGTTAGCGAAGTTATTAATTTACAATTGTCGGATTTATTTTTTGAAGAAAATTACATTAGAATTTTAGGAAAAGGTAATAAATATCGTTTTGTACCTATACATAATACTACTATAAAAAGAATAGAACTTTACATCAATGAAATACGCTCAAACATTCTCCCTAAAAAAGAAGATGAGGACATCATTTTTTTAAACAGACGTGGAAAACGATTAACTCGTCAAATGATATTTATAATTTTAAAAAATTTAGCTACTAAAATAAACCTTAAAAAGAAAATAGGCCCACACACCTTACGCCATTCATTTGCTACTTATTTACTACAAAATGGAGCAGATTTAAGAGTTATACAACAACTATTGGGGCATGAAAGTATTACTACTACAGAAATTTATGTACATGTCGATAGAGAATATCTAAAAGAAGTGGTTACCTTACATCATCCAAGAAGTAATTTAAATACTAAAGAGTAAGGAAAAATAAGAGCATAAAAAAAGGCAAGCTACCTACATCACACTGCTCAACCTAATACCCTTGCTGCGTTCCCGCCCTGGGGGATTCAAAGGGAGCTAGTTGTGTAGGACTTGCCGAGGCAAATCTACATCCTTTTTTTTATAAAAAATAATAAAATTTGCATAAAATTTATGTAACATTTCTAAGGTTTTGAATACTAATGAATTGTTACTATACTTTTTTACTTTTAAAACACATAGTATTAAAGTGTATAAGAAAATAATATATTTGTATAACTAACTAAATTCACACAATGGAAAATCAAGCAAACAGTAAAAGTATTATCATCAACAATGGTTTAATTCTAGGAGCATCTAGTGTTTTATTAAGTTTAACTATGTATGCCTTAGGAAAACATTTAAATCCACACTGGTCACTATCTATAGTTTCTATGCTTATAACCATTACATTAATTGTTTTAGGAATAAAAAAATATAGAGCTATCAACAACGACCTAATTACATGGGGACAGTCTGTAAAGATCGGTGTTGGTATAACTGTATTAGCAGCATTAGTAAGTGTTATTTATAACTATATTTTTGTTTCTTTTATTGAACCTGATTTTATGACTCAAATGATGGAAGTTCAAAATCAAAAAATGTTAGACGGAGGAATGTCTGAGGAACAAATTGAAGCTGCGAATGAAATGAGTCAAAAACTTAGTTCTCCTTTAATTGGTGCAGCTATGGGAATAATAGGTTCAGCTGTCCTTGGATTTATAATTTCTGCAATAGCAGGAGCTATTATGAAAAAAACAGAAGAAAACGAATATTAGTACTTGTTAAAGTTTAAATACAAATTAACAGTTATTGTGAGTAATAAATTGCTACTTACTTTGTAACTTTACAACTTAATAAACTTTGTATTTAAAAAGCATGAATATATCGGTAGTAATACCACTTCTTAACGAAGAAGAATCTTTACAAGAATTACATGATTGGATTGCAAACACCATGCAATCCAATCAATTTTTGTATGAAATTATTTTTATTGATGATGGAAGTACTGATACATCTTGGAAAGTAATTGAAGAGTTATCATTAAAAAACAAATCTGTTAAAGGAATTCGCTTTCAACGAAACTACGGAAAATCACAAGCATTAGACGCTGGTTTTAATATAGCGCAAGGTGAAGTTGTAATTACAATGGACGCTGACTTACAAGATAGTCCTGATGAGATCCCTGGCCTATACAACTTAATTACCAATGAAAAATATGATTTAGTTTCTGGTTGGAAAAAGAAACGTTATGATAATGTTATAACCAAAAACATTCCTTCAAAATTATTTAATTGGGCTGCTCGTAAAACCTCAGGCTTAAAACTTCATGATTTTAATTGTGGACTAAAAGCTTACAAAAATGAAGTTGTAAAAACGGTTAAAGTTAGTGGTGAAATGCATCGATACATTCCTGTTTTAGCAAAAAATGAAGGTTTTTCTAATATTGGTGAAAAAGTAGTTCAACATCAGGCAAGAAAATATGGAGTTACAAAATTTGGAATAGATCGTTTTGTTAACGGTTTTTTAGATTTGATTACTATCTCTTTTCTTTCTAAATTTGGAAAAAGACCTATGCATTTCTTTGGCCTATGGGGTACATTAATGTTTTTATTTGGTTTTTTATCTGCTTTTTTCATTGGAGCTATGAAATTATATAGAGTTTCTGCTGGTATAAAAACAATTTTAGTCACAAGTAATCCTTGGTTTTATATTGCTTTAACATCTATGGTTTTAGGTACCTTATTATTTTTAGCAGGTTTCCTTGGTGAACTTATTATAAAAAGTGGTGAACATCAAAAACATTATACGATAAAAGAACAGCTAAATCTTTAAAGTTGTAGCTTTGTAAACTTTTTAAATTTATCTATGGAAGATATAATAAATAAAGCCAAAATGTGGCTTTCTGAGATTTTCGATGCAGAAACAAGACAAGAAATTCAAGAATTAATAACTACTAACTCTGAAGATTTATCTGATCGTTTTTATAAAAACTTAGAGTTTGGAACTGGAGGAATGCGAGGAATTGTTGGTGCCGGCACAAATAGAATTAATAAATATACCTTAGGTAAAGCTACCCAAGGGTTAAGTAATTATTTACATAAAACTACTTCTAAAAAAGAATTAAAGGTAGCAATTGGGTATGACTGTAGGCATGATAGTAAATGGTTAGCAAAAATTGTTGCTGATGTATTATCTGCTAATAATATACAGGTTTTCATTTTTGAAGACTTACGCCCTACTCCAGAATTATCTTTTGCTGTAAATCATTTAGGATGTGATGTAGGAATTGTACTTACTGCTTCTCATAATCCACCTGAATACAATGGTTATAAAGTATATTGGACCGATGGTGGCCAAATAGTGCCTCCTCAAGATCACGGAATCATTGACAACGTTAATTCATTAAATTATTCTGATATTAATTTTAATGCGAAAGAAAATTTAATAACCACAATAGGAAAAGAAGTTGATGAAGCTTTTTGGCAAGCCTCATTACAAAATGGTACTTTTAATGTAAAAGGAAGAAAAGATTTAAAAATAGTTTTTACTTCTTTACATGGTACTTCTATTAAATTAATCCCTGAAGTTTTAAAAAGAGCTGGATACACACAGGTTCATATTGTTGAAGAACAAGCTGAACCAGATGGAAGCTTTCCTACTGTTAAATCACCTAACCCAGAAGAGCCAGAAGCTTTACAGTTAGCTGTAGATTTAGCAAACAATTTAGATGCTGATATTGTTTTAGGAACTGATCCTGATTCTGATAGGATTGGTATTGCTGTTCGTGATTTAGAAGGGAACATGAAATTACTAAATGGTAATCAAACCATGAGTGTAATGACTGATTTTTTAATCAATGATTGGAAAAAACAAGGCAAATTAAATGGAAAACAATTTGTAGGTTCTACAATTGTATCAACAAATTTAGTTAATGAAATTGCTGATAGCTATGGTGTTGAAACCAAAGTTGGGTTAACTGGTTTTAAATGGATTGCAAAAATGATTAAAGATCACCCTAATCAAGAATTTATTGGTGGTGGTGAAGAAAGTTTTGGTTACATGGTAGGTGATTTTGTTAGAGATAAAGATGCAGTAACCTCTGCCCTACTTGCATGTGAAATTGCCAGTGAAGCAAAAAATAATGGTAGCTCATTTTACCATGAATTACTTCAACTTTACACTAAACATCATTTTTATAAAGAACATTTAATTTCTTTAGTTAAAAAAGGAATGGATGGTGCACAACAAATCAAACAAATGATGGTTGATTTACGTAACAATCCATTAACTGAAATAGATGGAGTACAAGTAAAATATTTATTTGACTATCATACTTCAATACAGAAAAACATAATTACTGGTGAAGAAACTAAAATTGAGATACCTAAGTCAAATGTTTTAATCTATGAAACCATAGATGGTTCAAAAATTGCGGCTAGACCAAGTGGAACTGAACCAAAAATTAAATTTTACATTAGTGTAAAAATAGGTTTATCTAAAATTGAAGATGCGAAAAACACAGAAGCTACTTTAGATGAGAAAATTAAACGAATTATTAAAGATTTAAAGTTATAGATGAATATAACTATTGTACATTATAATATTATTCCTGTAACTCATTATGGAGGTACTGAAAGGGTTATCTGGTATCTAGGTAAAGAACTTAGCTTATTAGGGCATAATGTAACCTATTTAGTAGAAAAAGGTTCTCAATGTAATTTTGCTACAATAAAAAATATTGATCATAGTGTAAATATTTGGGCTCAAATTCCTGAAAACACTGATGTTATTCATTTTCAACATCAACCAGGAGATATTGAAAGGGCAAAACATCCTTATGTTGTTACTATGCATGGTAATGCAAACAAAGATGCTTTTATTGATAATAATACAGTTTTTGTTTCAAAAAACCATGCTGAAAGATATAGTGCAAGTACGTATGTTTATAATGGATTGGATTGGGACGATTATCTAAATCCTACTTTCTCTAAAGAAAATTATTTTCATTTTTTAGCTAAAGCAGCTTGGAGAATAAAAAATGTAAAAGGAGCAATAAACGTTGTAAAAAAAGCTAAGAATGAACATTTAAAAGTTTTGGGCGGTGATCGTTTCAACTTTAAAATGGGAATGCGATTTACTCTTACTCCTAAAGCTTCATTTTATGGAATGGTAGGTGGTAAAGAAAAAAATCAACTACTTAATAAATCTAAAGGATTAATATTCCCTGTTCTTTGGCATGAACCTTTTGGTTTAGCTATTATTGAAAGTTTATATTATGGTTGCCCAGTTTTTGCAACTCCTTACGGATCTTTAAATGAGTTAATAAATAAGGATGTAGGATACCTTTCTAATAATCGTAAAGAACTAACTCATGCTATTAAAAATATTGGTAATTATTCTCAAAAGAGTTGTAATGAGTATGCTATTGAGAATTTTAATGCCAAAAAAATGGCTTTATCATATATAGAAGTATATCATAAAGTAGCTAATGGTAATCTTTTACATACTCAAAAACCAAAAATAAAAAATATTCAAACCAAAAAGTTTTTAGATTGGTTTGAATAATTAGTTAACTATATATGAATGATTTAAAAAAAGTCATACGATTTATTTTCCCTTATAAAAGACTTCTAATATTAAATATTATCTGCAATGTCTTTTATGCTCTTTTTAGTACATTAAGTTTTGTTGCTTTTATACCCATGTTGGATATTTTATTTAAAAGTAATAAAAGAGTCTATGTTAAACCTGTATATGAAGGATTAACAAATAATTTTAAATTATATTTAGAAAACAGTTTAAATTATTTTGTTACGCAACAAATCGAAAATGGTAATAATGGTGAAATTGTTGTTTTAGGGTACGTGTGTATAATAATAATTTTTCTTTTTCTTTTAAAAAATATTGCAAACTATGCTTCTTTATACTTCATGGCTATTATTAGAAATGGTGTAATTAAAGACATGAGAAATGAAGTTTATTTAAAAGTAATTAGCTTACCTATTTCTTTTTTTACTGAAAAAAGAAAAGGTGATGTGATGTCTAGAATAACAAATGATGTAGGAGAAGTTCAATGGTCATTTTTAAGTGTTTTAGAAATGCTTGTTAAACAACCTTTAATTATTATTTTCACTTTATCAATGATGTTTGCGATAAGTCCTCAACTAACATTATTTATTTTTATTTTCATTCCTTTATCAGGGTTAATAATTGCCTTCATTGGTAAAAAACTAAGAGCTTCTTCTGATCAAGTGCAAAGAGAAAACGGTCAGTTTTTATCACATGTTGAAGAAACATTATCTGGTTTGAAAATAATAAAAGGATTTGTTGCTGAATCTATTTTTAAAAATAGGTTTTTTAAAACTTCTGATAAAATTTTTAAACATTCAAATAAATTAATGTTTAGACAAAATTTGGCGACTCCACTTAGTGAAGTATTGGGTATTACTGTTATAGTTGTAGTTTTATGGTATGGAGGTAAAATGGTATTAATAGATAAGTCAATGACAGGTGGAACTTTTATTGGATTCATGGCTTTAGCTTATAATATTTTAACTCCTGCAAAAAACATATCAAATGCTATGTACAGCATTAAAAGAGCTGGAGCCTCAATAGATAGAATATTAGAAATATTAAATAAGAAAAATCCAATAACTGATAAAAAAGATGCAATCACTAAGGATGATTTCAATTCTGAAATTAAAATTGACAATATTTCCTTTAAATATAAAAATGATTATGTTTTAAAAGATTTTTCTTTAACTATTCCTAAAGGAAAAACTGTAGCTTTAGTTGGACAATCAGGAAGTGGAAAATCTACTTTAACAAATATTATTCCTCGTTTTTATGACATTGATAAAGGAAGTATTACTGTAGATGGCTTAAACATTAAAGATGTCACAAAAAATTCTTTACGTAGTTTAATAGGTATCGTTACTCAAGATTCAATATTATTCAATGACAGCGTTGCAAATAACATCTCTTTAGGTAGCCCAGATGCAACTCCAGAAGAAATACAAAAAGCTTCAAAAATTGCCAACGCTCACGAGTTTATAAAAGATTTACCCGAGCAATATAACACCAATATTGGTGATGGAGGTGGTAACTTATCTGGTGGTCAAAAGCAACGTTTATCAATAGCTAGGGCGGTTTTGAAAAACCCTCCAATAATGATTTTAGATGAAGCTACTTCTGCTTTAGATACAGAGTCAGAAAAGTTAGTACAAGATGATCTAGATAATATGATGAAAAACAGAACTTCTATTGTTGTTGCTCACAGATTATCTACTATTCAAAACGCTGATTTAATAGTGGTGATGAAAAAAGGTAAAATAATGGAGCAAGGAAATCATGAGGAATTGCTAGCTAAAAAAGGTGAATACTTTAAATTAATAACCATGCAATCATTTCAGTAAAATGGGATTTCTTAAAAATATTAAGCGTCAAAAATTTTATTATTATATAACAAATATTTTTAGATACATAACTCCAAATTTTATTTTTAGATTTCAATTAAATAAATGGTTGAAAGTTGAAAATGATGAACTAAAAAAGCGTTTAGAATATTACATATCTCCCTCAGTTACTTCTTCTACTAATAAAAACGAATGGACATCATTAAAAGATTTTAAACTTCCTAAAAAAGGAAGTTTATATTTTTTCGACTTAGTAAAGTTTACAAAGTATTTTTCAGTAAAAAATAAAATTAAATTCAAGTTTGGAGATGTTACTGAGAATTTTGATCAACCAACAATTGTTAAAAGTCGTCCTATAAATCATAATGGTAATTCTGTTTTAATGAAATTGGATTCTTTAAGACACTTTCATTTTATTACTGATAATAAGCAGTTTCATGAAAAAAATGATATGGTTGTTTGGAGAGGTGAAATTCATAAAGAAAACAGACGGTTATTAGTTGAGAAATTCCATAATCATTCATTATGTAATATTGGAGAAGTTAGTAAGAATGAACATTATCCTTTAGCATGGAAAAAAGAGTATTTAAGTATAAACCAGCAATTAGATTATAAATTCATTTTATCTATAGAAGGTATTGATGTTGCTACAAACTTAAAGTGGATTATGTCTTCTAATTCACTTTGCTTCATGCCTACTCCCATATTTGAAACTTGGTATATGGAAGGTAAATTAATACCTAACCATCATTATGTACATATTAAAGATGATTATTCTGATCTCTTAGAAAAAAGAGATTATTATCTTAATAATGTAAATGAAGCTTTAAATATTATAAAAAATGCAAATGATTGGGTAAAACAATTTGAAAACCCTACTTCAGAAAAACAACTTTCTTTATTAGTTTTAAATAATTATTTTAAACAAACTAGCTAGAATTAGATTAATTCTAGCCCTAGTTTTTTACCTTTTTCGATCATAAACTCATAACAAGCTTCATATTCATTAGGTATTTCACCTTCTAAAATAGCTTCTTTTATAGCTTCTTTTATTTGACCAATCTCTCTACACGGTTTTAAATTAAAGGCTTTCATAATCTCTTCTCCTGTTATTGGAGGTTGAAAATTACGAACTCTATCTCGTTCTTCAACTTCTTTTATTTTTTTACGAACAATTTCAAAATTTTTATGATAACGTTTAAATTTTTTCGGGTTTTTCGTTGTTATATCTGCCTCACAAAGAGTCATTAAACTATCAACATCTTCTCCTGAATCAAAAACTAAACGACGAACAGCTGAATCTGTTACTTCAGAAGCAAGTACTATAGGCCTTGAGCTTAATAACACCATTTTTTGCACAAATTTCATTTTGTTGTTTAATGGCATTCTCAAGCGCTTAAATAATTTATACACCATCTTTGAACCAACAAATTCATGAGAATGAAATGTCCAACCTATTCTCGGATGATATTTTTTTGTAGGAGCTTTTCCTATATCATGCAATAAAGCTGCCCAACGCAACCAAACATCATTCGTTTTTAATGAAATATTGTCCACCACTTCTAATGTGTGATAAAAATTATCTTTATGCTTCTGTCCTTCCACTTCCTCAACCCCTTTAAGATCAATTAATTCAGGAATAATACGCTTAAGTAATTTCGTTTTTTCTAATAATAAAAAACCAATAGATGGTTTATACGATTCTAGAATTTTATTTAACTCCACTATAATTCTTTCACGAGTAATAATATCTATTCTGTCAGCGTTATTTGTAATCGCATCTAACGACTTTTCTTCTATTTTAAATCCTAATTGACTTGCAAACCTAACCGCCCTCATCATTCTTAATGGATCATCTGAATACGTAATATCAGGGCTTAAGGGGGTTTTTATTACTTTATTTTTTAAATCATCTATCCCATTAAAAGGATCTAATAACAATCCAAAACTATCTTCATTTAAACTTAATGCTAAGGCATTTATTGTAAAATCTCTTCTATTTTGATCATCTACTAAAGTACCTTTCGATATTGTTGGATTCCTACTTTCTTCAGTGTATGATTCTTTTCTTGCTCCTACGAACTCAATTTCTACATCTTGAAATCGTAACATAGCAGTTCCGTAGGTTTTAAAAACCTGAACTTTTGGTTTAGTAGGCAATAAAGATGCTACTTTTTCTGCTAATTCAATACCACTACCAATAGCTACAATATCAATATCTTTAGCTGTTCCTCTTTGTAAAATATGGTCACGAACAAACCCACCAATTACATAACTTTCTAATCCTAACTCCTTAGCAGCTTTTGATATATAATGAAATATTTCGGCAGAAATTGCCTCTTTATAGTATTGTTTTTGCATAGTCATTCTCTCCTATCTGTACTTGATGTATTTAACAAGTTTATGTTAGCAAATTTACCATAAAATATACTATACAAAAATTGATTTTGCTATTTCTTAAATAGTATACCTATAAAAATTATAAAATATGTATTTTTACAAGCTATCATATTTAGATTTTGAATCAAAGATTTTATGTTAAACTTAAATAATCAATCTGTTTTAATTACAGGCGGTACAGGCTCATTTGGTAAAATGTTTACTAAATTAATTTTAACTAGATTTCCTAATGTAAAACGTCTTGTAATTTTTTCTAGAGACGAACAAAAACATTTTCAAATGGCTCAGGAGTTTTCTGAAACAGAATTCCCTCAAATTCGCTATTTCATAGGAGATGTAAGAGATGTAAAACGTTTAGAAAGTGCTTTTGAAGATATAGATATTGTTATTCACGCAGCAGCTATGAAACATGTTCACTTGGCTGAGTACAATCCTATGGAATGTGTGAAAACAAATATTAATGGTGCAGAAAATGTTATTGATGCTGCTTTAAAATGTGGAGTAAAAAACGTCGTTGCATTATCTACTGATAAAGCTGCAGCTCCAATTAATTTATATGGAGCTACAAAGCTAGCTTCAGATAAGTTATTTATTGCTGCTAACAATATAAAAGGAAAAAGAAATATTAAATTTTCAGTTGTAAGATATGGAAATGTAATGGGGTCTAATGGTTCTGTGATGCCTTTTTTCTTGAATAAGAAAAAAAGTGGCGCTGCATTTTTACCTATTACTGATGCAAATATGACTCGCTTTAATATATCTTTAGAAGATGGATGTGAAATGGTATTTTATGCTATTGAAAAAGCTTGGGGAGGAGAAGTTTTTGTGCCAAAAATCCCATCTTATAACATAGTAGATGTTGCCACAGCTATTGCTCCTGAATTGGAACAAAAAATAGTGGGTATTCGTCCAGGTGAAAAATTACACGAAGAAATGATAACAGCTTCTGATTCTTTTACCACCTTAGATTTGGGTAAATACTATGCTATTTTACCTCAAAATTCTCCATACTCGACCTATACAAAAGAAGAATATCAAAATGCTTTTAGTGGAACTCCAGTTCCACAAGGTTTTTCTTATGATTCACATAATAATACTGAATGGGAAACTGTTGAAAGCTTAAGAGCTCTAGTAAAAAAACATGTAGATCCTAATTTCAAAATATAATTATGGCTTTTAAAATTCCTTACGGACGTCAAAATATAGAACAAGATGATATTAACGCAGTTCTAAAAACTTTACAAGCTGATTTCCTTACTCAAGGTCCAAAAGTTAAAGAGTTTGAAGAAAAGTTTGCTGCTTATGTAGGAGCTAACTATGCTTTAGCCGTAAATAATGCTACATCTGGCTTACATTTATCTGTTTTAGCAATGGGGTTAAAAGAAGGTGAAAGGGTTATTACAACTCCAATTACTTTCGCTGCTTCTGCAAATTGTATTCGTTTTGCGAATGGTGAAGTTTGGTTTGCTGATATTGATCCTGATACATATTTGTTATCTATTGAAAGTACTCGCAAACTAATTGAGAGTAAGCCTAAAGGTTTTTTTAAAGGTATAATTCCTGTAGATTTTGCAGGTTTACCTATTAACTTAGAAGCTTTCAGAGAATTAGCAGATGAGCATAACTTATGGATTATTGAAGATGCATGCCATGCTCCAGGAGGATACTTTACAGACTCTAAAAACACAATAAATAATTGTGGAAATGGAAATTATGCTGACATTGGAGTTTTTTCTTTTCACCCAGTGAAGCATATTGCTTGTGGTGAAGGTGGAATGTTAACAACAAATTCTAAAGAAATTTACACAAAACTTTCCCTCTTAAGAACCCATGGTATCACAAAAGAAAATATGATTGAAAATCATGGTGGATGGTATTATGAAATGCAAGAATTAGGTTTTAATTATAGATTAACAGATTTTCAATCTGCATTAGGAATAACTCAATTAGCAAAAAATAATAAAGGAGTTCAAAGAAGAAACGAAATTTCTAATAATTATAAAAAAGCTTTTCAAGGAAAAATTAAGTTCCAAAGTTTACCTAAAGGTACTTATAATGCTCATCATTTATTTGTAATAGAAACAGAAAATAGAAAAGATTTATACGACTTTTTAAGAAGTCATAATATTTTTGCTCAAATTCACTATATCCCTGTTCATAAACTACCATACTATCAAAATATAGGATATAGTAATGCTAACTTAGTAAATGCTGAAAACTATTATTCAAAATGCATTAGTTTACCTATGTATCCAAGCTTAAGTAATGAGGAACAAAAATTTGTGATTGATAAGGTTTTAGAATTTATAAATTAAACACTATTTTTTTTGACTAAAAAAAAACTAATATTAGGTACTGTTCAATTTGGATTAAATTATGGTGTAAACAACACCAAAGGAAAACCATCATCAGAAAATATTAAAAATATTTTAGATACTGCTTATAATAATGGTATATATTTATTAGATACTGCTGAGGCTTATGGTGATTCTCAAGAGAAGATTGGAGAGTACCATCTAAATTCTTCTAATAAATTTGAAATAATCACTAAGTTTAGTGCTACTGTTAAAAACTTACCTTTTAATATTACGGAACGCATTAAAAAAAATATAGCAACTTTACAAGTAAACAATTTATACTGCTATATGTTTCATTCTTTTAAAGATTTTGACTCCTATTTTAAACCTTTCCAAAAAGATTTATCTTCTCTAAAAAAAGAAGGAATTATAAAAAAAATAGGGGTTTCATTATATACAAATGAAGAGTTTGAAAAAGTTTTAGAATTTGATGATATAGATTTAATTCAATTACCCTTTAATTTGTTAGATAACACAACAAAAAGAGGCGAAATTTTAAGTAAAGCTGTAAAAAAAGGAATAGAAATTCATACAAGATCTGTTTTTTTACAAGGTTTGTTTTTTAAAAAAACAACTGATTTAAGTGGTAATTTAAAGCCATTAAACAAAAATTTTGATAAACTACATAATCTTTGTTCAGATAATTATAAGATGAATGACTTAGCATTAAACTATGTACATAGCCAAGAAAAAATTGACAAAGTTTTAATTGGTGTTGATACAGTTGATCAATTATTAGATAATTTATCTTCAATTAAAAAAGAAATCTCAAGCGACAGAATTGAAGAAATAAACAATATTAATGTAGAACAAAATGAATTGCTGAATCCTTCAAATTGGAAATTATGAAAATAGTTATTATAACGCAAGCTAGAACTGGTTCAACAAGGCTACCTAACAAAGTTTTAAAAAAAATAGCAAATAAAACATTGTTAGAAATTCATCTAGAAAGAATATTACAAAGTAAATTAGCTACACATATTATTGTTGCAACAACCAATAAAATAGAAGACAATTTAATTGAAGAAGAGTCAAAAAAAAAGAATGTAATTTGTTCAAGAGGGTCTGAAAACGATGTGTTAGATCGTTTTTATCAAGCTGTAAAAAAATTGAACCCAGACTATATTGTCCGTGTAACTTCTGATTGTCCTCTACTCGACCCTCAATTAATAGATACAGTTATAAAAACTACAATAGATAAGAAGGTTGATTATTGTTCTAATGTTCAAGAAGAAACTTTCCCTGATGGGCAGGATATTGAAGTTTTCACTTATAAAGCATTAGAACTAGCATGGAAAAATGCTAAATTAATATCCGAAAGAGAACATGTTACTCCTTATATAAGAAATAACTCTTCTTTTTTTAATCAAGAACTATTTACTGCTTATAATTATTCCTCAAGCCATTTAAAATATAAAAATGTTAGAATGACTGTAGATGAACCTAAAGACTATGAAGTTGTTAGTAGCTTAATCAACTCTTTAGGAATTGATAAAGGTTGGAAAGAATATGCAGAATTATATTTAAATGATACTAACATATCTGATTTAAACAGTACCATTAATAGAAATGAAGGGTATAAAAAATCATTAAAAAAAGATTAAAATGAATACAGGTCAAAATTTATACAAAAAAGCTAAGAAATTAATCCCTGGGGGTACTATGTTACTTTCTAAAAGGCCAGAAATGTTCTTACCGGAAAAATGGCCTTCTTATTATTCTAAAGCCAAAGGTTGTCATGTATGGGATTTAGATAATAATAAATATACTGATGTTTCAATTATGGGTATTGGAACAAATATTTTAGGGTATGGTAATAAAGAAATAGATGAAGTTGTTTCTAATGTAGTTAAAACTGGAAACATGTCTACTTTTAATTGTCCTGAAGAAGTTTATTTAGCTGAAAAGCTTATTGAAATGAACCCTTGGGCTGATATGGTACGTTTTGCACGTTCTGGAGGAGAAGCTAATGCTATTGCAATTAGAATTGCTCGTGCTGCTAGTGGTAAAGACAAAGTTGCTATATGTGGTTATCATGGATGGCATGATTGGTATTTATCTACAAATTTAGGAAATGATGAAGGTTTAGATCAACATTTATTACCTGGATTAGATCCTGCCGGTGTTCCAAATCATTTAAAAGGAAGTACTTTACCTTTTTTATACAATAACTACGAAGAGCTTGAAAACTTGGTAAAAAACCATGATATAGGAGTTATTAAAATGGAAGTACAACGTAATCATGCACCAAAAGAAGGTTACCTTCAAAAGGTACGGAAACTAGCTACCGACCATAATATTGTTCTAATTTTTGATGAATGCACTTCAGGATTTAGAGAAACTTATGGTCCTATTTTCAAAAAATATGGAGTTGAACCTGATATGACTGTCTTTGGTAAAACAATAGCTAATGGATATGCATTAACTGCTGTAGTGGGTAAAAGAGAAGTAATGGAAGCCGCACAAAATACGTTTATCAGTTCTACTTTTTGGACAGAAAGAATAGGTCCTGCTGCTGCTTTAAAAACATTAGAGATTATGGAAAAAGAACAGCCTTGGGACTATATTACTGAAATGGGAAACTATATAAAAGAGCAATGGAATAGTATAGCTTCTAACAATGATTTAGAAATAAATACTTTTGGTATACCAGCCTTAGCTGGGTTTTCTTTTACTTCTAAAGATGCTTTAAAATATAAAACTTTTATTACGCAAGAATTATTAAAAAAAGGATACTTAGCTTCAACTGTTTTGTACAGTTGTACTGCGCATACTAAACCTATTATAAATGCATACTTAGATGAATTAAATACTGTTTTTCAAACCATTGAAAAATGTGAGAAAGGAGCTTTAAAAATTGACAACTTATTAGAAAGTCCAATTTGTCATGGTGGTTTTAAAAGGTTAAATTAAAAATGAATCAAAAAAAACTTCTTTTTAGAGCTGATGGTAACTCAATAATTGGGTTAGGTCATTTATATCGACTTTTTGCCTTAGTTGAACTTTATAAAGAGAAAAATGATTTTATCTTTATAACTAAAGAGAGTTCTACTTTAAAAGTAATTCCTAAAGACTATTCAATTGAAACTATTTCTAATACTATTGATTTAATTGAAGAACCATATATTTTGTCAACAAAATACTCTCCTAAAGAATATATAGTTATAATAGATGGGTATCAATTTACATCTGAATATCAAAGAAAATTAAAATCATTAGGATATATTATTATATATATTGATGATTTAATTACAAATCATCAATATGCAGATGTAGTTATAAATCACTCTGAAGGCATAGAATCTAAGAAATATATTACTGAAAACTATACTGAATTAGCTTTAGGTACTAAATATGCTATATTAAGACCTTCTTTTTTAGAAGCAACAAAAAATAAAAGAATTATTAATACCATAAATACCGTTTTTGTATGTTTTGGAGGTGCTGATATGTATGATTTAAGCTATAAAGCTACAAAGGCGTTATTAAAATTTAATAAATTAAAAGAAATACATGTTTTATTAGGTGGTGCCTATAAGCATAATCAAATATTTAATTTACAAAAGAAGCATTCAAATATTCATATTTACCAAAACTTACAAGAAAAAGAAATTATATTAATAATGGAGAAGTGTAATTTAGCTATTGCTCCAGCAAGTACAACTTTATATGAATTATGTGCTATTCAAATGCCAATTTTATCAGGTTATTTTGTAGATAATCAATTAAATATTTATAATTCATTTACTAATAAAAAAGCGGTATATCCTGGAGGAGATTTTTCAAAATATGAAGAAGAAAACTTTTTTAAAGCTATTGAAAAAATTCTTAAAATTAATGATTATAATTCTTCCTTAAAAATTCAACAAAAATTATTTGACAGTAAAATTAGTAACCGCTTTTTTGAATTATTAAACTATGTTCAAATATCAACTAGAAAAGCTTCTAAAGATGATATGTTAAATGTTTATAATTGGTCAAATGATCCATTAGTAAGAAAAAACTCTTATAATTCTAATCCCATAACTTTAGAAAATCATGAAAAATGGTTCGAATCTAAAATAAATGATAAGAATAACATCTTCCATATTATAGAGTACAACTCCTCTCCTGCTGGTATGGTTCGATATGAAGTTAAAGAAGAATACACAGTTGTAGGAATTACAATAGCAAAAAAATATAGAGGGAAAAAACTAGCTCATTTATTTTTAAAAAAATCGGCTAAAGAGTACTTCAAAGTATTAAAAAAACCTATTCTTGCTCACATAAAAAAAGAAAATATTGCTTCCGTTAAATCTTTTGAAAAATCTGGTTATAAATCTTATAAAGAAGAACAATATAACGGAATAAATAGTTTTATATATAAATTAGAAAAAAATGATTACATCAGATAAATGTTTTATAATTGCTGAATTATCAGCAAACCATAATGGTAGTAAAGAAATTGCTATAGAAACTATTAGAGCAGCTAAAAGAACTGGTGCAGATGCTATTAAGTTTCAAACTTATACTGCAGATACAATTACTTTAAATTCTAAGAAAGATGATTTCAAATTAAAACAAGGAACCATTTGGGATGGAATGTTTTTACATGATTTATATAAACAAGCCTATACTCCATGGGAATGGTTTGAAGATCTATACAAAGTTGCTAGAGAAGAAGGTTTGATAGTCTTTTCGTCTCCTTTTGATAAAACAGCAGTTGATTTATTAGAGTCTTTAGATAATCCTATTTATAAAATTGCTTCTTTTGAAATTACTGATATTCCATTAATTGAATATTGTGCAAAAACAATGAAGCCTATCATTATTTCAACTGGAATAGCAACAGATGAAGATATTGAACTAGCTGTTAAAACATGTAGAGATGTTGGAAATAATGATATTACCTTATTAAAATGTACATCATCTTATCCAGCTCCTATTGAAGAAGCTAATCTTGTAATGATTAAAGATTTAAAAAAACGTTTTAATGTAAAATCTGGGCTTTCTGATCATACAATGGGTATTGTTACTCCTGTAGTTGCTGTAACTTTAGGTGCTACGGTTATTGAAAAACATTTTATTTTAAACAAAGAAATTGGAGGTCCTGATGCTTCATTTTCTTTAGATGAAACAGAGTTTACTCAAATGGTAAGTGCTGTTAGAGCTGCTGAAAAAGCTAGTGGAAGAATAAGTTACCAATTAACAGAAAAAATGAAAAATGGTAGAGAGTTTTCTCGTTCATTATATATTTGTAAAGATGTTAAAAAGGGAGAATTTATTTCTGAAGAAAACGTAAGGTCTATTCGACCTGGTTTTGGACTACATCCAAAATACTATAATGATATTTTAGGAAAAAAACTTTTATTCGATCTTGAAAAGGGAACTCCTTTAGATCTAAACCATATAGAAAAAAACTAAGCTCTTAAAGTTATTACCGAACCATCTTTTCCTATTTTTAAAATAGTAGATGGTTTGGTATCCTTTTGTTTCTCATATAAATGGCTAACTATAAAATCAGTTTTTAGTTTAACCTCTTCAGAAATATCTTTGAAAACTTTAGGTGTATTTTCTCCACTAATATTAGCTGAAGTAGATACAATTGGTTTACCAAATTGACTAATTAATTTATGGCAAAATTCATCTTTTACAATCCTTATAGCTACTGAGTTATCTTCTTTGTTAATTATCTTCTCTGAAATTCCTTTTGAATCCTGATAAATTATAGTTGTTGGTTTTGTAGAATTTTTTATAATTTTTATAACTTCCTCAGGAACAAAAACATACTCTTTTAACATTTCTAAAGAATTGACAAGTACTATTAAACTCTTAGATTCTTTTCTTTTTTTTATTTTATAAATTTCACTTACTGCTTTGTCATTTGTTGCATCACAACCTAACCCCCAAACAGTATCAGTTGGATATAAAATAGTTTTTCCTTCTAAAAGAATTTCACTTACTTTATTAATATATGTGTACTCTATATTTGTTTCCAATCTTTCTTTATTGAGTTTGCTATTTTAACATCTATTCTATCACTAACTGAAACTACTTCATTTCCAAGTAAATTTGCATATAAACCTGTTGATGAAACATAATTATATATCGTAATGTTTTTATTAAAAAACAACAACTCTTCTAAAATTACATTACTACCTAACTCTTTAAATTCTATATCACTATTTTTAAAAAATACATTCTTTATTTCTAAAATTTCTGCTTGATTTTTAATTCTTAATTGCTCAGGATGAAATTTAAAAAACACCTTAGTTTGATTAGTAATTATTAAATGTTTAATAATTATTTCTAATAATTTTATGCTTTCCTCTTGAGAAACCATATTATAAGGAACAATAGCATCAAAAACTAATATTATACAAGTACCAAACAAGTCTTTATCTTCATAATTTGGTTTAGTATAAGAGGCTTGTAAAACTTTTTTTTCTTTACAGTTTTTGAATGCTTTATCATTAATACAAAAAGCTTTTTTAAACTTCTTATTTGTATAATCTAGCATTCTCATTCTTTTACGTAACCCTGTTCTTCTTAAAAGGACATGTGATGCTATTTTAAATTTACTGTCTTTATAATTATACGCTAACAATCCTTCTTCTATATAATTATAAGATTTACAATTATCAATACTAAGGATTAAGTGTATTAATTTTTCTCTTGATTGAGGAATATAAAATTCAAAATCAAAATTTAAAATTTCTGACCACTTTATTTTTATACCATCTTCTGATTCTTTTAAAATTGGATCATAAGTAGGTATTTCATATAAAGTTACACCCTCAATTGGTCTAGGTAATTTATAATTTCTATAAGTCAAAAAAACTAAGTCTTCTTTTTTTAATTTTAATTGACTTATTACCATTTCAGAAACTAAAAAAGTTATGTGACTATGTATCCAAAAAACATGTTTCATATAAACTATTAATTAAATCCATTTTTACATCTTACAACCCCATTTTTAACAACATCTAAATATTTACTATAATTAATATTTTCATTACCTCTGTCATTAAACTTATGGTGTAAATGAAAGCAAATAGCAACCATTTTTAGTTGTCGTTGTTTTATCCCTAGATTTGTTAGTCTAGCTGCAAGTTCAATATCTTCATGTCCCCACCCATCCATATCATTATCGTAACCATTCACAGCTATAAAATCTTTTTTCCAAAAAGCAAAATTACATCCTTTTACGTTATTCGATTTAAATTTATCCTTTCTAAAAATAGGAGCAAAAAGTGGCATCCTAGTAGCATTAATTGTATTTTTTACATACTTTACTTCTTCTTTTAAAACAAAAATCTGGTTATTTAATATGTTTTCTGTTCTGTCTTTTAATATTAAAGCTCGACTTCCTTTAATAAAGAATCCCTTTTTAGCATTTTTTATATGATCTTGTATAAAGTGTTTTTCTAATAATATATCTCCATCTATTTGAACAATATAATCAGAAGAAGAGGAAGCTACAGCTTTGTTCATTATTATAGTCTTTCGAAACCCTTTATCCTCATGCCATAGGTGCTTAATTGGAATAGTTAATTTTTCTTTCCATTCTTCTATTACTTTTTTGGTATCTTCAGTAGATCCATCGTCCGCTATTAATATTTCATTTGGTAGTACTGTTTGATTATGTACTGTACTTAAAACCATATGAAGCGCTTTAGGCCAATTATATGTTGAAATCAATAACGCTATATCCATTTTCTATAAATACTTATTAATTCCTTTTTCACAAAACTTAACTCCATCAGTTTTTGTGCTTTCAAATACTGCTAAATTCTCTCCTAAAAATTCTTTTTCGTTAATTGGATGATCTATATGAAAAATAACACCACCAAGTTTTAAAAACCTTTTCTCTACTCCTGAATTCAAAAGGCGAGCAACAAATTCCTTGTCTTCAGGCCCCCAACCATAAAACGATTCATTATACCCATTAACTTTAATGGCATCTGCTCTCCAAAATGCCATATTACATCCATGAATTTCCCATCTTTCATCCCCATTAACTTTATAGTTTTTTTCGAAATATTTCCAAACCAATGGAAATCTAAATGAACTAAAAAAATTACTTACTCCTTTGGCGAAAATATTTATTGAAGCATCTTTAGTATCTAACTTTTTTTTTGAAAGTTCAGTATCTAAATAAATTCTACTTGCTCTTACGAATGTATTTCTTTTTGCAAACCTATTATGATCTTTAATGAAGTAAGGATGCATTATTACATCTCCATCAATTTGTACTATATAATCTCCTGTAGCTTTAGCTATTGCTTTATTTCTAATTTCAGCTAATCGAAAACCTTTATCTTCATGCCAAACATGAATAAAAGGGACTTTAATTCTTCGTTTATATTCTTCTATTAAAACTCTAGTTTCTTCTTTTGAACCATCATCAGCTATTAATATTTCATCAGGTAACTCCTTTTGTAATAATACACTATTTAAAGTAAGTGTTAACGCTTCTGGCCAATTATAAGTAGCTATTATTAAAGACGTTTTAAAATTTGTTTTCATAGATTAATTTAACCTTATTACCAACAAATATACTATATATAGATTATAGCTCTTTATATATTGCTTTAATTTTCTTTGCTATAATTTCGTCATTAAATTGTTGTACAAAATCAAACCCTTTATTCACCATCTCTTCCTTTTTATTTTTTGATTTTAATAATAATTCTATAGCTTCTATCATTTCCTTTATATTATAAGGATCAACATATAAAGAGTTTGGTCCACCTGCTTCTGGAAACACTCCCTCTTTTGATGTTATAACTGGCGTTTTTGAAAATAAAGCCTCTATTATAGGAATACCGAATCCTTCAAAAATACTTGGATAAATAAAAACTTCGGCTAATTGATATACTGTAGATAGTTCTTTTAACGTTAATCCTTCTAGAAAATAGATTTTGTTTTCTAAATTATTTTTCTGAATATAATTTTCAATTTGAGTGTAATATTTTGTTTTTCTTCCTACAATAACTAAAGGAATATCAATTTCTTTTACAGCTTTTACAATACTCAACGCATTTTTTCTTTCTTCAATTGTTCCTACATTTAATAAAAAGGTATCAGGTATCTTATATTTATCAAGAAACTCTTTTTTTTCTATAACACTTCTTTCCTCTTTAAAAACGTTGTTACAGCCTTGATAGACAACTTCAATTTTTGACGGATCAATTTTAAAAAAAGTAATAATATCTTTTTTAGTTTGCTCGCTAATCGCAATTACTTTATTGGCATTTTTCGCAGCATATTTAAACTTTTTAAAATGAATTTTTCTATCAAAAAATGAATATAATTTAGGATAACGCATAAATATTAAATCATGAATTGTTACTACCGATTTAATTTTATTTTTTGTTAATCCTCTTGGTATTTCCCCAGATAAGCCATGAAACACATCTACTCCATCACTTTTAATTTGTTTTAATACAGCTGTTTGACGCCATAAAGAAGAATACTTTTTCCAGAATTTTGTATTTGGTAAAACCTCATGCATTGATTGAGTTAGTTCTAATCTATATACTTTTTTTGGCTTTGGGTTGTATAAATAATAAGTACTCTTAGGATAAAATTTTGCTAAAATTCTTATCAAATCTCTGCTATAATTCCCTAAACCAGTAGTATTATGAAAAACACGTTTAGCATCAAACCCTATCTTCATTTATTTATTATTTAATAGTGTTAATTCTTTATATCTTTTTGCAACTCCATACGCCATTAAGTATGAAAATATAATTCCCTCTTTCCCATCTAAAAAGCCTAATTTAAAAATGTAATGAATTAAAAATCTAATAAAAGGCTTTATATATAAATGGAATATTGTTACTTTTTTTTCTTTAGCAAATAACTCCTGTGCTCTAAGTTTTGCATAATAATTCATTTTTTTCTTAAAGTGTGTATAATCTTTGTACGTATAATGATTTAATCTACCTACTAAATTTTCTAATTTCCCTGTTGTTTTTATTGTTTCATGTACAATTCCTTCGTAAAAACAATATTTTTTGTTAAAAAGACGAACTATTTTACTAGAATAGCCTCCAAACTGAAGTCTTTTATTCTCAACGTAGCTGTTTCTTCTTATATAAAAGCCTACATAGTTTAACTCCTTAGAAAATATCTCTTTAATTTCTTTGCTCAACTCATCTGTAACTTCCTCATCAGCATCAACAATCAAAACCCAATCGTTTGAAGCTTTTTGTATTGCATAATTTTTTTGTGATGAAAAATCATCAAACTTCCTTTGAAGTAAAGTTACATTGTTCTTTTTAACAATGGTAACTGTTTTATCTGAACTATATGAATCAATTACAATAATTTCATCTGCAAAAAAAACAGAATCCAACGCTCTTTGAATGTTGGATTCTTCATTTAATGTAGGTATTATTACTGTTAATTTGGTCAATTATCTATTTTTTGTCAAATATATTATTTTAAAAACTTAGATATAGCATATATATTTCCCAAATACTGAAATTTATTTCTAAACTGCAACATCATACTCACGTAAAGCATCATTTAATGATGTTTTTTTATTAGTACTTTCTTTACGTTTACCTATAATTAATGCACAAGGTACTTGATATTCACCAGCTGCAAACTTTTTAGTATAACTTCCAGGAATTACAACAGAACGAGCAGGAACTACACCTTTCATTTCAATTGGCTCATTTCCTGTAACATCGATAATTTTTGTGCTCATTGTTAATACAACATTGGCTCCTAAAACAGCTTCTTTTTCTACTTTTACACCTTCAACTACAATACAGCGAGATCCTATAAAAGCACCATCTTCAATAATTACTGGTGCAGCTTGTAAAGGCTCTAAAACACCACCTATACCAACTCCTCCTGATAAATGAACATTTTTACCTATTTGTGCACATGAACCAACAGTTGCCCATGTATCTACCATTGTTCCTTCATCAACATAAGCACCAATATTTACATAACTTGGCATTAAGATTGTTCCTGAAGAAATATATGCTCCATGACGAGCTACTGCATTAGGAACAACTCTAATTCCTCTTTCTTTATAATTTCTCTTTAATGGAATTTTATCATGATATTCAAAAATACCTGCTTCTAATGTTTCCATTTTTTGAATAGGGAAATATAATACTACAGCCTTTTTTACCCATTCATTTACTTGCCAACCATTTTCTATCGGTTCGGCTACTCTTAAATCACCTGCATCCAATAAATCAACTACTTTTCTAATAGCACTTATTGTTTCTTCTTCCTTTAATAAATCTCGGTTATCCCAAGCTTTTTCTATAATAGATTGTAACTCTGTCATCTTTAATTAATTTGCTACAAATATAATTTGTGTTCATGAATTAAGCACGAAGATACATTTTTTAAACAGATAATTTACTCTTGTTAAAAATCATTACTTTTGCCTAAAACAGAAAGTATGGGCCGTGTTTTAGCTATTGATTTTGGAAAGAAAAGAACTGGTATTGCAGTAACAGATGAGCTGCAAATTATAGCTTCTGGTTTAACTACTATTGACACTAATAATCTGATTTCTTTTTTAAAAGATTATATCACTAAAGAAACTGTTGATTTGTTTCTTGTTGGTAAACCAAAACAGTTAAATAATACTGATAGCGAAAGTGAAGTTTTAATTACTCCTTTTCTAGAGAAAATTTCGAAAGCAATCCCTAATATTCCTATAAAACGTATTGATGAACGATTTACTTCAAAAATGGCTTTTCAAACAATGATTGATAGCGGACTTAAGAAGAAGCAACGCCAAAATAAAGCTTTAGTTGATGAAATTAGTGCTACAATCATTCTTCAATCTTATTTATACAATAAATAATTTTATACAAACTCCTTTCTTTGTATTTTTGCCGACACTAAAAAATAAATAAATGATTTTACCAATTGTTGCATACGGTGATCCTGTATTACGTAAAGTAGGAAAAGATATTGATGCTGACTATCCTGAATTAAGTAAATTAATTACTAATATGAAGGAAACTATGTATAACGCTAATGGTTTAGGTTTAGCTGCTCCACAAATTGGAAAAGATATTCGTTTGTTTCTTATTGATGCATCTCCTTTTAAAGATAATGAAGAACTTGATGAAGAGGAACGTGAAATTTTAGGTAATTTTAATCGTGTTTTTATCAATGCTAAAATTATAAAAGAAGAAGGAGATGAATGGGCTTTTAATGAAGGTTGTTTAAGTATTCCGTCAGTAAATGAAGATGTGTGGAGACAAGAAACAATTACAATAGAATATCAAGATGAAAACTTCAAAAAGCATACTGAAGTACTAAGTGGGTTGGCTGCAAGAGTTTTTCAACATGAATATGATCATATTGAAGGAGTTTTATTTACTGATAAATTATCATCATTAAAAAAACGATTAATTAAGAAAAAATTAGAAAACATTTCAAAAGGAAAGGTAAACGCTGATTATAGAATGCGTTTTCCTAATGCTAAGAGAAAATAAAAAACAAGACATTAATAATATAAATATATGGAGTTTAACAAAATTATATCTGTAACTGGAAAACCTGGTTTATTTGAAATCTTATCACAAACAAAAACTGGTGTGATTGTTAAGTCAATTACTGACGGTAAACGTTTTCCTATTACAGCTACTCATAACGTTAGTTTATTAGAGAATATTGCTATTTATACATATGAAGAAGAGGTTCCATTAGCTAAAGTTATAAAAAACATAGCCGATAAAGAAGACGGAAAAGAAACAATTTCTCACAAAGAAAGTTCTAATAAACTAGTTGCTTATTTTAGTGAAGTTTTACCAAACTTTGATGAAGAACGTGTGTATGCTTCAAACATTAAGAAAGTAATTCAATGGTATAATTCTTTAGTTAAAGCTGGATTTGATTTTAGTTCTTTAATTGAAAAAGAAGTAGTTTCTGAAGAAGAAGAATAAAACATGTATACTCGAAAAAATCAATTAGAAGCTTTTAATCGTTTGTTAGATATTATGGATGAACTTCGAGAGAAGTGTCCATGGGATAAAAAACAAACCTTAGAAAGTTTACGTCATTTAACTATTGAAGAAACCTATGAGTTAGCTGATGCTATTTTAGATAATGATTTAGAAGAGATAAAAAAAGAATTAGGCGATGTGCTTTTGCACATCGTTTTTTATGCTAAAATAGGAAGTGAAAAAGGTGCTTTTGATATTGCTGATATAGCAAATTCTATTTCTGACAAGTTAATTAATAGACATCCTCATATTTATGGTGATATTAAGGTTAACAATGAAGAAGAAGTAAAGCAAAATTGGGAAAAACTTAAGCTTAAAGAAGGTAAAAACTCTGTGTTAGAAGGAGTTCCTAAAAGTTTACCTGCCTTAATAAAAGCAAGTAGAATTCAGGATAAAGTTGCTGGAGTTGGTTTTGACTGGGAAGAACCACATCAAGTTTGGGAAAAGGTACAGGAAGAAATATCTGAACTTAATGAAGAAATTAAAAATAAGAACCAAGAAAAAACTGAAAAAGAGTTTGGTGATGTATTATTTTCAATGATAAATTACGCTCGTTTTATTGGTGTTAACCCTGAAAATGCTCTTGAAAAAACTAATAAAAAATTTATAAATAGATTCCAGTTTTTAGAAGAGGCAGTAAAAAAAGAAGGCAAAGAATTATCTGACATGACTTTAAGTGAAATGGATGTTTACTGGGAAAAATCAAAAGCTTATTTTAAATAACTAAATTTACTTTATCTTCTTTTTTTAGTAAAAAAATTATAGTTTTTTCATATAATCAATAATAGCCTTTCTAATATCAAATGCTTTTTCTATGGATTTTGGCTTATAGATAGATAAAACTTCAGGGTTTTTATTTGATAAAAAAGGAATATCAAACCCTTTTAAAAGGTAATCAGAAAAAGCTACTTTATATACTTTACTTTCATCAATTTTTTTAGCCTTTACATACCAATAACCAGATTTCTTTGATACATTATAACGTTGTAAAAATGCACCTGTTCCGGAAGCTGATAATCCAAAATCTAAAACTTTTTTAAGCAAACTTCCTTTTATTTCAACTTTCAATATTGCCCCACCATATGGCAACACTCTAAAAACATCTACAGCAGTAATTTTCCCTTCAAGTACATCATCAATTCTAATTGAACCTCCATTAACCAAAGCGCAGTCTACTTTATCATTATAAGCATAACTCATAGCTTTAGTTATCATATTACCCATATTAGTTTGAATACTGCGTACAGGTGTATCACGAGCTTCTAAAGGTTCTTTTGTATTATAAATAACTTCATTAGGGCTTGCTACTACTTCTTTAATTTTAGTGTTTAAAATCCCTTCCCACTTACTAACAATATTTTCTATTTTTTTATTTGGAATAATTGATTTATTGACTTCTTTTAATTCAGATTTAACTTTTACTTTTTTTGTTAATCTATCATATTCAAATCTATGAATATAAACTGTTTTCGCATTTGCATCAGCTTTCGCTATTATAACATTATTTATATTCTCATAACTATTAGTATGTTCATGCCCTCCCATTATTAATGCTAAATCAGGTAGTAATTTTGCAATTATTCTATCCTGTTCAACTTTTACATGTGTTAAACCTAAAACAATATCAACTTTGGGTTTAATTTCATTATAAGCCCTCTTTATTTCTTCAAACATCTCACCATAAAAAACATAGTTTTTAGGGTTAGAAGGTATACAAACACTAATAAAACCAACTCTTAAAATAGATCCATCTGAGTTTTTAAATTCTTTTATATAAGAATCTTTAAGTATTTGTTTTTTTTGATTTTTAATTTTATAAAAATACTTTTTACTTTCAACTTCTTTATGAAGAACATTTGCAGAAATCCAATCAAAATTACTTTCGTTTAACCTTTTTTGTAAATTAGTATAACTTAAATCAAATTCATGGTTACCAAAAGCTACTAAATCAAAATTCATAGCATTCATTACTTCAACCATTTGCTTACCTCTGACACGTTCTCCATTTATTTTTAATGTACCAAGTAAAGAAGGATTTAAAAAATCACCAGCTAGAACTAACATTGAATTTTTATTCTCTTTTAGCACTTCTTGATGAATAGTTTCAACTCTTGCCATACCTCCAAATTTTCCATTTTGAATTGGAGCTATTTCATATACGTCATTGAGTTGTACTATTGAAAAATAAGTTTTGTTTGGTGCTTTTTTAAATGAGTAGTTTGATTGTTTTAGTAAAGCTTTAGATGCTTTATTTTGTGTACTACAACTAAAATAAAGTAGTAGTAATGGTAAAAAGAAAAATAATTGCTTTTTAAGTTTCATTAAGGCTAATTTTAAAAAGCCAAAATTACAATATTAATGAACATAATAACGTGTATTATATCGTATTAATTTTCTGTAAGCGACTAATTCTGGAAATTGATAGAAGAAATTTATTTTCTTTTGTGCGATTGTTTTTGGATTTTTTACTTTTTTCTTTAAAACAAAATATGTCCAACTTTCAACTATATCTTCTTCAGGACTTTCTGCTGCATAATCTGTAACAAAATCTGCAAGATTATCAAAATACAATCCATTTAATTTTTCTACACAACTTTCTTCTGTAAAACAATGCCTTTCCTTTATAACATCCCACTTTTCTAACAATCTACCCTTCCAAAACAAAGACACAAACCTATTTAAATAACTATTTTTGTACGCTTCACCTTCTAAAGTAAGATATAAACCTCCCTCATCTTGAAGTATTTTGTTGGTTGGTTTTATCTGAGTATTGTTAAGTGTTAATAAATGCCCAAACTCATGAACTAAAGTATAAACTGATTCTTGTAGTCTTTTTTTGTTTTTTGATTTAAAATTAACATCTAAAGTATCAATAACTAATTGCCATTTATCATTTTTAGAACTTAAAGCTCCCAATGCACCAGTTTTTTCATCTAAACCATCAGAAATAAGCACTAATTTTTTAATGTATTTTTTTGTGATTGATTTAGGGAAAATCTCATAAAAAGTTTGCCAATGAAGGGCAGCTAACTTGTCATTTTTAGAATAGTTTTTAATAAATCTACCATTCCTTATATTCCACGTCCCTATGTTTTCATCATCTGAAGAATAATGAAAAAAAGAAAAAGTAATAAAAAAAGTAACAACTATAAACTTCATAATTCTAAAAAACTTCTAGTGCCTTGTTATATGCACTTTCAAAACTCATTGGTTTAATATTGGTATTAACTTTATTAGAGGTAAAATAAGACAACAATTTCTCTGTTGGCATATTACCTGTTAAATCATCTTTAGCCATAGGACAACCACCATAACCTTTTATAGCTCCATCAAAACGTTTACAACCAGACCTGTATGCACTATCAACTTTTTCAAACCAAGTGTCAGGAGTTGTATGTAAATGTGCTCCAAATTCTATTTCAGGGTATTGAGGAATTAAATTAGTAAACAGATACTCAATTACTTGTGGGGTTGAGCTACCTATTGTGTCAGATAAAGATAACACTTTCACTCCTAAATTACAAAGTTTTTCTGTCCATTCTCCAACAATATCAACATCCCAAGGATCTCCATAAGGATTCCCAAACCCCATTGATAAATAAGCAACTACTTCTTTATTGGTTCTTGTGGCAATTGACAAAACTTCTTTTAATGTATCTATAGATTGTTCAATTGTTTTATGCGTATTACGCATTTGAAAATTTTCAGATATAGAAAAAGGGTATCCTAAGTAATCAATTTCGTCAAAACATGATGCATCATTAGCTCCTCTAACATTAGCAACAATAGCTAACAATTTACTTTCTGTATCTGCTAGATTTAATTTTGATAAAACATCAGCAGTATCACGCATTTGTGGTATTGCCTTAGGTGAAACAAAACTACCAAAATCAATAGTATCAAAACCTACTTTAAGTAAAGAGTTTATATATTTTGCCTTAGAATCTGTAGAAATAAAATGACTCTTAATTCCTTGCATTGCATCTCTAGGGCATTCAATAATTTTAACTCTATCATTCATCGCGCCAAATATACATATTTTCATTAGTTTTTTATTTTAAATTTTGATATAATAATTTAATACTTATAAAAAAAGTAATTTCTCATCTCTTTCTTTATTTTTATAAGCATAAAACTTTTTTATAAAAAAGTGTCACACATTAAAAATTAGATTGTCATTAGGTTAGAATATATTTATTGGAATCGCAAAATTTACATATCAACCAACTAATCGAACGCTGTAAGAAGAAGGATAATAATGCGCAAATGCAAGTATATAAAAGCTATTATAAAGCAATGTATAATACCGCATTTCGCATATTAAAAGACGAATTTGAAGCTGAAGATCTAATGCAAGAAGCTTTTCTTACTGCATTTACAAAATTACACACTTTTAAAGGTGAAGTAGCTTTTGGTGCTTGGTTAAAAAGAATTGTAATAAACAAAAGTTTAACACAATTAAAAAAAAACAATCGCTACGATGAAGTAAAAATGGATGTAATTCCTAATAATGAAGTTGAGAGTGATACAATTAATTACAACGATTTAGATATACAAGAAGTATTAAAAGTAATTCAAAGTTTAAAAGATAATTACCGTTTAACACTTACTCTAAACCTTATTGAAGGGTATGATTACGAAGAAATAGCTCAAATTTTAAATTACACCAATGAAAATGTTAGAACAACTATTTCTAGAGCAAAGAAAAAGTTAAAGCAAATTTTAATTGGAAATGATGTTAAAACAAAAATATATGGTAGATAAATTACTTGTCTTTTTTTATGAAAATGACTTTGATATTCATGAACCACGTTCTGGACATTTTGACCGATTTAGACAAAAATTAAAGTTACTACTTTTTTAAAAAGATGTAGTATTAAATAAATTAATAAGAATTTATAAAATGAAATTTTATGGCAGATAAATTACATAACTTTTTTCATGATAATGATTTCGATATTCATGAACCTCATTCTGGTCATCTTATTAGATTTCAACGCAAGTTACAAACTCCTAAAAAAAGAACATTTACTTCATGGAAATGGATGAGCATAGCAGCTTCTGTTATATTAGTTTTAGGATTTTATCTAGGTAATATTCAAAACAAAAAAACACAATATGGTTTAGCTGGAATATCTCCTAAAATGGCCGAAGCTGAAACTTTTTTTGTTTCAACAATTAAGCAAGAATTAAAAGAAGTTGAAAAGCATAGAAATATTGAAACTGAAACCCTAATTGAAGATGCTCTTGATAAATTTGAAGACCTTGAAGATAAATTTAAAACATTCTCTAAAGAGCTACTTAAAAATGAAAACAAAAGGTACATCATACAAAGAATGATAAATAATTACCAACAGAGATTAGATATTTTAGGAGAATTACTTACTCAATTAGAATATCAAAAAAACCCAACAAAATTTGAAATTAAATATGATGAAATTATATAAAACACTTTTATTAGTTATTGGCTTAACTCCTGCTCTATTATTCTCAAATACAATTAATGATAATAGTAGTAAAAAGCATGAAAAAAGTAAGACCATTAAAAAACAATTTTCAGTAAATAGTAATGCTACACTATATATTAAAAACAAATATGGAAACATTAATGTAACTACATGGAATGAAAATCGTATACAAATTGATGTGAAAATTACTGTAAAGGGAAATAGTTTAGATAAAGTAGAAAATAAACTAGATGCTATTACTGTTGATTTTGAAGCTACTAAAAATTTAGTAGAAGCCAGAACTAGAATAGAAAAAACAAAATCTAGTTGGTCATCATGGTGGAAAAGTAATAATATTAATTTTAAAATTAATTATTTTATTAAAATGCCAGTAACAAATAATGCAGATTTTAATAATGCATATGGAAATATCGAAATTGATGTACTTGAAGGAAAATCAAACATTAATTGTGATTATGGAAATATTGATATAGATAAACTAAACAATATTAACAATACTATAAATTTAGATTATTGCGGTGCTTCGGAAATTAACTATATAAAATCTGGTAACATCTCTATAGATTATTCTAAATTAAGAATTAATAATTCTGAAAAACTAAAAATTAATGCTGATTACTCTGCAGTAAAAATTCAAAACTCTAATACTATAAACTTTAATAGTGATTATGGTAGTCTTATTGTTAATAATGTTGAAAATATATATGGTAATTCTGATTATGCAGGTGTAAAAATTGGTACTTTAAAAAAGAACCTCGAAATAAATACAGATTACGGAAGTGTTAAAATACAAAACATAGCAAATAATTTTGAAAAAATAAGTATCGATGGTAGTTATGCAGGCATAAAGCTAGGAACAAGCAGTACAAATAATTTCAAATTCACTATGAGTTTAGGATATGCAAGTTTCAATTATCCGAAAGATAAAGTAGAGATGTATAAAAGCATTAAAAAATCCTCAAAAAAATATTATGAAGGAGTATTCGGGAACTCAAATAGTAATTCTGTAATTAATATAAAGTCAAGTTACGGAGGGGTTTCTTTAAAAACAAATGACTAAAACAATTATAAAAACTTTAAAAATGAAAAAATCAATAATAATATTAATAGCAATAAGCATGAGCTTAACATCACAAGCTCAAAGTTGGTGGAGTTCAAAAAAAGTAAAAGGAAATGGTAATGTAACTACAGAAACAAGAAAAGTGAATGATTTTGATAGAGTTAACGTTGGCGGCTCTTTTGATGTTAGACTTGTAGAAGGTAATGAAGGTAAAATATCAATTGAAGGTGAAGAAAATATTATTCCTTACATTGAAACAATTGTAAAAAACAACAAACTAAAAATTAAATTCAAAAAGAATATTAATATAAGAACTACTAAAAAACTTGTTGTTACTGTTTCTTTTGAAAGTATTGATGGTGTATCTTTAGAAGGCTCTGGAAACGTTGTAGTAAATAAAAAAATTAAAGAAGAAGATATTTCTTTCAGTATAGCTGGGTCTGGAAACATAAAAGCTATGGTTAATGCTAAAACAATAAGAGCTTCTATTGGAGGCTCAGGAAATATTAAATTAAAAGGAAGTACGAATAATTTTAAATGCTCAATCGCTGGTTCAGGAGATGTTAAAGCATATGAATTAAAAACTTCTTATTTAAAAGCTAGCATAGCAGGATCAGGAGATATACAAACATCTGTATCTAAAAAAATAAAGGCTAACGTAGTTGGCTCTGGGAATATTTATTATAAAGGAAAACCAAAACATGTAGACACTAACTCTGTTGGTTCTGGAAATGTTATTAGTCGAAACTAATATTCATACTTCTTTCATATTAAAAAAGTTATAATCCCATAAAATTACCTTTTATGGGATTATAACTTTTTAGTTTATAAAAATACTATTAATTAAAAATTAATCTTCTTCAATAATAATAACTTCATCACACGTTAAACCGCCAGATGAAACACCTCTCACCTTAATTTTTCCATTTTTAAAATTATTCCCTAATTGTATCGTAACTTTATTATTATCAATCCCTGACAAAAATTCAATATCTCCTGAAATTATTTCCCATTTTACAATTGGATCTGATAGATTTGTAACATATTCATAAACTATTGGAGTACCAATATTCAATGTTGAATTTCTTTGAAAACAACAAACTGTTCCTGTAAAATTAAGGTCAGTTAATTTAGGTTCATTTTCTAAACAAAGCCCAAACGTATTATCTTTCAAACTTATTGTTGGTGAATCATTTTCATTACACGAAAAGAATAACACTGTTACTAAAAGAATTACTGATTTAATGTTTTTCATAATAGTTTTATATTTAATTAATATACTTTTCTATATAGTCTTAAAATAAAAAAAAGGTTGCGTCTAGAAAGCAACCCTAAATAAAAAAGCTAAACTGTATATTATTTAAATTAACTACTCATTGACTTAACGTATTATGGAACTATCAAAAATTATAAAGCAACTTACTAGTAATTTTTTGTTTCTTATATAAAATCTTCTTTTTATAATAAGTAAAAATTAAATATATCCTAATATCTAATTTTTACAAAAAATCATAGATATGTTTATTTCTTAAAATTAATTTGCTTGACTTTCTATCTTTTCTACATTTGAACCGTAAAATACTTTTAAAAATGAACAGAAAAGAATTACTAAAGCTAGCAGACACATACGGTTGTCCGTTATATGTTTATGATACAGATGTAATAATTAATCAATATAAAAAAATTACAAACGCTTTTTCTAAAGTTAAAAATGTAAAGATAAATTATGCAACAAAAGCACTATCTAATATTAACATATTAAAAGTTTTTAATTCTTTAAAAAGTGGATTAGATACGGTATCAATACAGGAAGTAAAACTAGGGCTATTGGCTGGTTTTGAACCAAAAGATATTATATACACCCCTAATGGAGTTTCTTTACAAGAAATAGAAAAAGTAGCTAAATTAGGTGTGCAAATTAATATTGATAACTTATCAATATTAGAACTTTTTGGTCAAAAACACCCTGAAATACCTGTTTGTATAAGAATAAACCCACACGTTATGGCTGGTGGAAACAGTAAAATATCTGTTGGTCATATTGATTCTAAGTTTGGTATTTCAATACACCAAGTACCACATATAAAAAGAGTTGTTGAAAATACAGGCATGCATATAAATGGTATTCATATGCATACTGGATCAGATATTTTAGATATTGATACTTTTTTAAGAGCTACAGAAATTTTATTTGATGTAGCTAAACAATTTAAAAATATAGATTTTATTGATTTTGGAAGCGGTTTTAAAGTTCCTTACAAAAAAGATGATATTTCAACAAACATTGATGAATTAGGTAAAAAACTATCAACAAGGTTTAATGATTTCTGTAAAAATTACGGTAAAGATGTAACCTTAATGTTTGAACCAGGAAAGTTTTTAGTAAGTGAATCTGGTTATTTTCTAGCTAAAGTAAATGTTATAAAACAAACAACATCTACTGTTTTTGCTGGTATTGATAGTGGTTTAAATCACCTTATTAGACCAATGTTTTATAATTCATACCATCATATTGAAAATATATCGAGCCCAAAAGGTAGAGAACGATTTTATAGTATAGTTGGGTATATATGTGAAAACGATACTTTTGGTTCTAATAGACGAATTTCAGAAATAGCTGAAGATGATATATTATGTTTCCATAATGCGGGTGCATATTGTTTTTCTATGGCTTCAAACTACAACTCAAGGTATAGACCTGCAGAAGTTATGCTTTATAAAGGGAAAGACTATTTAATTAGAAAAAGAGAAACCTTTGAAGACATAGTACGAAATCAAGAACAAGTAGTTATTAACTAAAATAAAACTCCAATATTTTCTAAAAAATATTGGAGTTTTTTAATACAATCCTTTCATCGAATTATATTAGAATTGGTTAGAAGTTACAGATAAATTCCCCTATTTATCTATCCGTTTTGCAAACATACTATAAATAAAATAAAATTATTACAGGAAAAACCCTGTTTTTATTTATAAAAAAATCCGCTTATAGCGGATTTTTAATATATTATATGTAATAAACTATTACTTTTCAGCAACAACTTCAAATACAATATCTGCTACTACTGCTCTGTGTAAACGAACAGCTGCATTATATTTACCTAATCTTTTAACATTACCTCCAGTAACTTTGATAAATTTTCTATCTATCTCAGTTCCTGCTTTTGATAATGCAACAGCAACATCAGCATTGTTTACAGATCCAAATAATTTGTCTCCTGTACCAACTTTAGAAGCTATTTTAAGTTCATATCCTTTAATAGTATCTGCTAATTTAGTAGCATCTTCTATTAATTTAGCTTCCTTAAAAGCACGTTGCTTTAAGTTTTCTGCTAATACTTTTTTAGCTGAAGAAGTAGCTAAAATTGCATATCCTTGAGGTATTAGGCAGTTACGTCCATAACCATTCTTAACGGTTACAACATCGTCTTTAAAACCTAAGTTTTCTACGTCTTGTTTTAATATCAATTCCATGTTTCTACTTCTTTATTATTTTAACATATCACCAACGTATGGCATTAAAGCTAAGTGACGAGCTCTTTTAATAGCCTGTGCAACTTTACGTTGATATTTTAATGATGTTCCTGTTAAACGTCTTGGTAAAATTTTACCTTGTTCGTTTACTAAATACATTAAGAAACTAGCATCTTTATAATCGATGTATTTAATATCATTTTTCTTAAAACGACAGTATTTTGCTTCTTTTTTAGTTTCAATGTCAAGTGGAGTTAAGTAACGTACTTCTCCTTGCTTGTTTCCTTTTGCTTGTTGATCTATAGACGACATAGGTTACTTTTTTGATGATTTAACACGTTCTTTTCTCTTCTCAGCCCAAGCCGCAGCATGTTTATCTAACCTTACAGTTAAATAACGCATAATGCTATCATCACGTCTAAATTCTAATTCAAACGGAGTAATAGTATCTCCTGATGCTTTAAACTCGATTAAGTGGTAAAATCCACTTTTCTTTTTTTCAATTGGGTAAGCTAATTTCTTTAAGCCCCAATTTTCTTTGTAAATCACCTCTGCACCCTTTGAAGTCAAATAATCTTCAAATTTCTGCACTGTTTCCTTTATCTGACCTTCAGATAAAACGGGATTCAAAATGAAAACAGTTTCGTAATGGTTCATAATTAAAAATTTTATTTTAAGGGTGCAAATATATAAAAAATAGACTATATATATAACAACTACACGCTATATTTTTTTATTTGTTTTTGAGTAAGTTTGTAACCCTTCTAAAATTTCAAAAATATGTTAATCCCTGAATTACCTAATATTATTCATTTTGCTATTCCTTTTTTTATAATTACAGTACTTATTGAAGTAATTTTAACTGTAAAAGTAAAAATGGAAAATTATGAATATATAGATTCCTTAACTTCAATAACGATGGGCTTAGGTAATGTTTTTATAGGATTATTTACTAAAGGAATTACATTCACTTTCTTTTTATTTATATATGAATACCGCTTTTTTACAGTTCCTTTTATTTGGTGGTCGTGGTTAATTTTATTGTTTGCAGAAGATTTAGTGTATTACTGGAATCATAGAATTGCACATGAAAGTAGGTTATTTTGGGCTAGTCATGTGGTACATCATTCCTCAAAAAAATATAATTTATCAACGGCTTTACGACAAACTTGGTCTGGTAGTTTTTATACTTTTATTTTCTGGACTCCCCTAGCCCTTATAGGGTTTCATCCTGTAATGATTTTAATGCAAATGAGTATAAGCCTTTTATATCAATACTGGATTCATACTGAATTAATTTACAAACTACCAAATTGGTTTGAAGCAATTTTTAACACTCCTAGTCACCATAGAGTTCATCATGCAACAAATCCACAATATTTAGACAGAAATCATGCTGGTATCTTTATTATATGGGATAAATTATTTGGCACATTTGAACCAGAAATAGAAAAACCTATATATGGTTTAGTTAGTAATATTAACACATACAATCCTATTAAAGTTGCTTTTCATGAGTGGTTCAATATGCTATCAGATTTTTTATTTTCTAAAACATCTATTATAAATAAACTTAAATACTTGATTAAACCACCAGGATGGAAACATGATGGTAGTGGTAAATTATCTACTGATTTAAGAAAAGAATGGAGTGCAAAAAAAAAGAGATAAATTAATAATTTATCTCTTTTTTATATTTTTTACTTTTTAAATTACTGATTCCCAAGGATAATTGGCATTCCACTATTACCTGAACCTATAATCACAACTTTACTGTTTGGTGATTCAGATAATTTCATTGTTGCTTCAATACCTTTATCACGTAGAATTTTATCAGTAAGTGAAGCACTTAAAATTTTGTTTGCATCTGCTTTTCCTTTTGCTTCAATTATCTGTTTTTCAGCTTCTTTTTGTGCAGTTACTAACCTAAACTCATATTCTAATGACTCTTGTTCTTGCTTTAGTTTTCGTTCAATTGCTGATTTGATAGTAGCTGGTAAAGTAACATCTCTAACTAATACTTCATTTAATTGAATATGTTGCTTGTCTAATATTTTCTTCGTTTCAACAAATATCTCTTCTTGAATTACATCTCTTTTACTAGAGTATAATTGTTCTGGTGTATAACGACCTACAACACTTCTAGCAGCAGAACGAATGGCTGGTTGAATAACTCTTGAAATATAATTTTCTCCTTTTTCTTTATGTAATAACCCTAAATTTTCTGATTGTGGTTGAAACCATGCAGAAGCTTCTAATTGAATTTCTAATCCATTTGAAGATAAAACTTGCATTTTTTCAAAAATTTCTTGTTGACGTACTTCATACACGAAAACCTTATTCCATGGAGCCACAATATGAAAACCTTCACCTAATGATGGTTCATCTGTTACTACACCACCTCCAAAAGTTTTATACAAAACTCCAGCTTGACCTGACTTTATAGTTTCTGTTGATTTTGAAAAAGCTATAATTGTAATTACAGCTAATAAAACTACCATAAAACCTCCTTTAGGAAACTTTAAATCTAATTGCCTGTTATTGTTCATTGTTTTTTATTTCAAATGTACAATTAAATTCACTAATTACAATTTTGATATTCGCATTCTTCAGTCTTTAACTCAAATTCAATAGTTATGTGTTCTAAATGGTATTTATCATGTAATTCTTTTTTCAAAGTTCCTTTTAAAACAGTAATCTCTTTTAAATTACTATTGTTTTTTAAAACAACATGAACAGTAAGAATAGTATACTCTCCATCCATAGTCCAAAGATGAAAATCATGAACATCTTCAACTGAAGGATTTTTTAATATATAATTTTTAATATCTTCTATCGATAAATTTTCAGGAATCCCTTGAAGAATTACAGCTAAGCTTTCTTTCATATTCTTGTAAACATTAAAGAGAACATATAATGCTATTAATAATGATAAAATTGGATCTAAAATTGGAAAATCCCAAAACTGCATTATAATACTTGCAATAAGTACAGCAACCCAACCCAGAACATCTTCTATTAAATGTAAATAAACCACTTTTTCATTAATGGTTGTTCCTTTTTTTAATTTAAAAACAGCGGCTCCATTTACAAGTATCCCTAAAAGAGCCAACCACATCATTCCTTTTGCATCAGAATATTCTGGGTTCATAGTTCTTGGTATCGCCTCTTTTATTATAAAAATTGAACCAATAATTAATATTATTGAATTTATAATAGCTCCTAAAAGAGACAATCTTTTAAATCCATATGTATACTTCTTAGTTGGTTTTTTAGTTGACTTTTTCTCAAAATACCATGCCAATCCCAAACTTAAGCTATCACCTAAATCATGTAAAGCATCTGACATTATAGCTAAACTATTAGTAAAAAACCCTCCTATGAACTCAATTATAGTAAAAGTTAAATTTAAAAAGAAAGCTGTCGCTAAATTTTCTGAAGAATTATTATGCGAATGATTGTGTCCCATTTTATTACTTTATTTACAAGACAATTAATTTACAAAAAAGATGCATGATTTATAAATAAAATGTGGTTACATTTTTGTAACCACATAATTATATTTTTTAATGAGCATGTCCATCCATGCCACCAGACATTTGCATAAGTTTACCTTTTAAAAAATGCGCTCCAGTTATTACCACACTTACATTAAAATTATCTTCTTCTATCTCTTTAATTTCTACAAAACCTTTATCTGTATTTCCTAATCTAACCTCTACTGGTATAAATTCAGTTTCATTCATAGCAATGAAAATAAAATTCTTTCCTTCATTCTCTATAACAGCATTTTCAGAAATAGCATATACTTTGCTCCCTTCCAATAAAACTTCAGCATTGATAAACATACCTGACTTCAACCTTCTTTCTGGGTCTTCAAAATGACCATGAACATTTACTGTTTTAGTTTTATCGTCAACCTTTTGACTAATTAGCTTAATGTAGCCTTCATATTGTAGATTTAATCCGGATGGTTTAAATGAAAAATCACTTCCTTTTTTTATTCTAGTTATATCAGAACCAAAAACATTTAATTCTGCATGAATATGATCATTATCAATCACTTCAATCATTTCAGAATTAGCCATTAAAAATTTTCCTTTATTTATATTATTTTCAACTACAAAGCCTGTTATAGGAGACTTAACATATACATATTGTTGAATTCCTTTTTTATTTATAGTAACAGGATTTAAACCTGCCATTTTCAATTGAGAAGCATAACTACTTACCAAACTTTGCAACGACTTATACCTTCCTTCAGATGCTTGAAAAGATTTTTTAGAAGTTATATCTTTTTCTAATAGCATTTTTTTTCTATCATAATCAGCTTTAGCTACATTACAATTATTTATTGACTCTAAGTACGAGTACTGAAGTTTTATAAAATTAGGGTGTTCCAAAACTGCTACAGTTTGCCCTTTAGTTACTTTATCCCCTGGCAATACATCAGTACTATAAACAAATGCTTCCATTGGTGCATAAATTGTAGCTTTATTTTGTGGAGGAGCTTCAATAGTTCCAGTTACAGCTATTCTATTTCTTATTAATTTTTTACTAAGCACTTCTATTTTTAAGTCAGCATTTTGTATTTGCTCCTTTGTTAAATCAAGTTTATTTTCTTCATGATTTTCTTCTTTAGATATTGTTGATTGTTTTTTTTGATCCTCTTTTGCATGGTCATGCCCTGAGTGATCTTCTTTTTTAGAATTACAACTTGTAATTATTATAAAAAGTAGTGGTATTATATATTTTTTCATCGTGTTATTCTTTACTATAAAATTCATACGTTATTACTGTTTGATTGTAATTATTTATAAGTGATAAATAATTTTGCATTACTTGAAAATATGCTGTGAAACTTTGACTGTATTGAAACGCATCAATTTCTCCTGCTTTGTATGCTATTTGTAACTTTTCTATAAATTTTTCAGCTACAAGAACAGTTTTATTAATTCCTTTTAACTCTTTATTTAAATAAACTATCTGATTTTGTAAACTCTCGAAATTATTATTAATAGCGATAAACTTTGATTCATTTTCAAATACAACCTCTTCTTTAAATATTTTCTGTTGTTTAACTTTTGAATTATTAGACCAAAATGAAATAGGTATATTTACACCAACATTAAACCCAGTATAACTAGTATTAACTCCTGTTTTCCTTCTTAACAAACCTCCTGTAAGCTCAGGAAAATTAGCAGATTTTGCTAAAGAAACTTGCTTACTTGCTCTTTCATTCTGTTTATTTAAAATCTTTTTAAATCTACTAGAGAGAACTCCATCTTTTTTTGATACTATTTTCTTTTTAGGAAAATCTTTGGTCGGAATAATAGCATAGCTTATCTGAAGTATCTTTTTTAATTCATTCTCTACTTCTAGTAACTTCTTATACATCTTGTTTTTTTGAGATTGTATACCCAAAAACTGTAATGTTGTTAAATCATTTTCTAAACCACCTATTTCACCAGCCTTATGCAATTCTTTTGCTATAGTGCTAATTTTACTACTATTTTGCTGTTGTTTATTCATTAAAACATTAAGTCCATATAAATAATTCCATTCTTGATACAGGCTTTTAACTTTTTTAATCAACTCTTTTTCGGAAATCTCATTAGATATATTCATTAACTCAACAGTTGTTTTTGCTAATTCTCTTTTTTTTAAATGCGACAATACAGATCCAAAATTCTGGTTAATTGACCATTCTTTTTCATTAATACCTGTAGAAACACCAACATCTTGATATCTTACATTCATAGGCTTTAATACTATTGCTCCAGAAACACCAGCCTTACTTTTTTCGATATTAAGTTGTGATTTTTTAAGAATTACCGATTTTTTCAATGCTATTTTAATAGCATCATTTTCTGATATTTTTCTATTTCTTTCCTGAGCATTAGATATAGAACAATAAAATAGTATTGGTAAAACAATCCCTAATACAGAAGGTTTAACTTTTTTTAGTTTAATAGTTTCAAATAACATATATAACACTGGTAAAATCAACAGTGTTAAAAATGTAGCAGATATTAAACCACCAATAACGACAGTGGCTAATGGTTTTTGAACTTCAGCTCCAGCAGATGATGATAAAGCCATTGGTAAAAAACCTAAAGAAGCAACAGCTGCTGTCATAATTACAGGTCTTAAACGCACAGAAGTACCTCTCTTTATTATTTCATATAAATCAGTAATCCCCTGTTTCTTTAGTCTATTAAATTCTGCAATTAATACAATTCCATTTAATACTGCAACGCCAAACAATGCAATAAATCCAACACCGGCAGAAATAGAAAAAGGCATACCCCTTAACCATAATGCTAATATTCCTCCAATAGCTGACATTGGAATTGCTGTAAAAATTAACACACTATGTTTAATAGAATTAAATGTAATATACAGCAATATAAATATTAACAACAAGGCTACTGGAACAGCTACAGATAAGCGTTCTCTAGCTTCTTCAAGATTTTTAAAAGTCCCTCCATAAGTAATATAATATCCAGCATCAAATTTTATATTTTCATTTACCTTCTTTTTTAATTCTTTAACAATACTTTCAACATCACGATCTCTTACATTAAAACCTACTGTAATTCTTCGCTTAGCATCATCTCTTTGAATTTGATTAGGTCCAGTTTTAAAACTAACATCAGCTACATTTACAAGTGGTATTTGTAATCCAGTGGCTGTAGATATATATAGCTTACGAATATCTTCTATACTCTCTCTTTTATTTTTTGCTAATCGTACTACTAAATCAAAACACTTTTCGCCTTCATAAACAGAGCCTGCTTTTTGACCTGCAAAAGCTGCATTTATCGCGGTATTCACATCAGATATATTTAAACCATAATATGCTAATTGGTTTCGTTTATAGTTAATTACAATTTGTTTTAAACCTGTTATTTTTTCAACATATAAATCTTCAGCTCCTTCTACTTTTGGTATTATTACGCTTAATTCGTTAGCATATTTAACTAACTTATCTAAATCTTCTCCATAAATTTTCAACACTACATCTTGCCTTGCCCCTGTCATTAACTCATTAAAACGCATTTGTATTGGCTGTTGAAACCCAAAAGAAACACCTAACATATTATCTTCTAATAATTTTTGCATCTTATACGTCAACTCATTCTTAGTATAAGCTTTCGTCCAATGACTTTTATCTTTTAAAATGATAATTATATCCGTAGCCTCAATAGGCATTGGATCTGTTGGTATTTCTGAAGAACCTATTCTGCTTACTATCTGTTCTATTTCATTTGGGAACTCTTTTAATAATAATTTTGAAGATTTATTAGAGGCATCAACCGAATATGATAATGAACTCCCTGTTGATACTACTGCTTGTACAGCAAGATCTCCTTCATCTAAAGAAGGAATAAACTCAGCTCCCATCTTAGTAAACATAAATACACTAGCTATAAAAGTTAATACAGCTCCTATAACAACTTTTAATTTATTTTTTAATGCAAAATTTAACAAAGGATTATAGCCTTTTTGTATTCCTTCTATTATTTTATCAGAAACAGTAGATTTATTACTTATTTTTTTCTTTAAAAACAAAGCACTCATCATAGGTACATAGGTTAATGATAATATAAATGCCCCTAAAATTGCAAAGCTAACTGTGATAGCCATTGGCCTAAACATTTTTCCTTCTATACCCACCAGCGCTAAAATTGGTAAATAAACAATAAGAATAATTATTTCTCCAAATGCTGCACTGGTACGAATTTTAGATGCCGAATTATAAACTTCTTCATCCATTTGCTTTTGAGTTAATACTGTATTCGCTTTTTTAAGCCCTAAATAATGTAAAGTAGCTTCAACAATAATAACTGAACCATCAACAATTATCCCAAAATCTATAGCACCTAAGCTCATTAAGTTACCTGAAACACCAAATACATTCATCAAACTAATAGCAAATAACATAGCTATTGGAATTACAGAAGCTACAATTAATCCAGCTCTTAAATTCCCCAGTAACAACACCAAAATAAATATAACAATTAGTGCTCCCTCTATTAAATTTGTTGTTACAGTATTAATTGCTTTATTAACTAGTTTAGTTCTATCTAAAAATGGCTCAATTACAACCCCTTTGGGTAAACTTTTTTCTATTTGCGCAATACGATTTTTAACTGTCTTTATAACTTTTGATGAATTTGCTCCTTTAAGCATCATAACTATCCCTCCTACAACTTCTCCTTCACCATTTTTAGTCATAGCTCCATATCTAACTGCACTACCTAATTGTACATTTCCTATATTTTTAATTAATATTGGAGTGCCATTTTTTGTATTCTTGATAACAATGTTTCTAATATCATCTGGAGTTTTAATTAATCCTTCACTTCTTATAAAATAAGCTTTTGGGTTTTTATCTATATAAGCTCCTCCCGTATTTTGATTATTATTTTCTAATGCTTTAAATACCTCCTGTATGCTAACTTCTAACGTTTGTAATTTTTCAGGGTGTAAAGCTACTTCGTATTGCTTTAAATTACCTCCAAAACTACTTACATCCGCAACACCTTCAATACCCAATAATTGGCGACGAACCATCCAGTCTTGAATAGTACGGAGCTCCATAATTGAATACTTCTTTTTGTTTTTTTTATTTACTTTTAAAGTATATTGATAAATTTCTCCTAATCCTGTAGTTACTGGCGCCATTTCTGGATTTCCAACACCACTTGGAATTTGATTTTTAGCTTCAACTAAACGTTCGTTAATCTGCTGTCTTGCCCAATAAATATCTATATTATCTTTAAACACTACAGTAACAACACTAAGTCCAAATCGAGAAAAGGAACGAACTTCTTCTATATTAGGAATACTTGACATGGTCATTTCTATAGGAAATGTAACTAATCGTTCAATATCTTGAGCTGATTGTGATGGTGCTGATGTTATTATTTGCACCTGATTATTTGTTATATCTGGTACTGCATCAATAGGTAGTTGTTTAAATGAGTATACACCCCAACCTATTAACGCTAATACTAATACACCAATAATCAATTTATTTTTAATTGAAAATTTTATGATGTTATCTAACATTATCAATGATTTTAATTTATTATTTTTTCATTGTATATATTGATATACAACTACTTTTCACATCATATTAAATTTATGATGCGTACATGATTTTAAATAAATGATATAATAAATTAAACTCTTGGTGGTTGGAAAATTTCCTCTAAGAATGAATTAAGGTAAGTATTTTGATAAAAGTTGATTTCTTGCTTTATCGTTATAAAAGTAAGAAATTGAAAATTATATTCTAAAATTGGTACAAATTCGGATGATAATGAAACTACATTACAATGATGATGATGTTCGGTATTTTCTTCATCTTTAGAATCTTCTTGATGATGAATATCTTCATGAGCTTCATCAATATCAAAATGGTTTTCTATAGTATCATATATAACTACATCATTATGTGCTTGCATTGGAGGTGCAAACAATAATAGTATTAACATGTATACAATAGAGTTCTTCAAAATTTTATAATAAACACAGAATAAAGTAACATTTTATATCTGGGTTAACAAATTTAACCTTTTTTTAATTTTAAACCAATATTAATTGATAAATAAACTTACATGTTTTGAGTATAAAAATTATAATCTTTTAATATAGTATCTATAAATATAATGTCAGTTTTATCTTTTGATTTCACTTCTGTAACTTCTTCTATTTTTGTTCTTAATTTTATAAGAGTTTTATAGTCTTTACTTTTTTTAGCAACTGAAAAAGTATCCTTTATAATACGAGCATCATTATCTGAAAGTTTTATAACACTTGGATAAGTTGGCACATACTCTTCACTAATATCCTCAAGAATAGTTTGAGAAAATTTTGCTTCATCTTTTAAATTAACCACAACTGTATTAGCGGATATGTCACCTATCCTTTGATTATTTTTAGTCATAATTATTGAAAATAAACCTACCATTTTACCACCTAAAAATATCAACCATAGCAAACCTAAATATTCATTTGCTCCTAAAGAAGATACATATACAAAAATCAACATAAATAAATTAAAATCTACTACTCGCAAAAACCAACGCATCGTATAATCTGTAAATGAAGGTTTAAATCCATCAATATTTATAACTCTTAACTTCAACATTTTTTTACCTAGAGTTTGTCCGTTTAACAACATCTCAGTATATAATGAATAAAACGTAATAGGTAAAAATAATAAAATATCTATAGCCTTTATAGACCAAGAATCTCCATCAACAGCCGCTTTAATTAAAGTGAAGTTAAACATGTATATGATGAAATATATGTAAGCAAATTTTATTATGTTATCAATAAAAAAAGCGAGTATACGCTGACCAAGATTAGCTAATTCAAAATTGATAATAACATTTTGTGTGGTATTTACTTGCAGTCTTTTCATACATTATTTACATTTGTCTCAATGAGAGAGGTAGCTTTTATTAAGCAAAATAAAGAAAAATGGCTTGAATTTGAACAAGTAATTTCAAATAATACGAAAAAGAGCCCAGACGAAATTGCTGAATTGCACATTAAGATAATGAATGATTTGTCGTATGCACAATCGTTTTATCCTAAAAGTAAGGTTGTTATATACTTAAACAAACTTGCTAAGAAAAGTTATGGGAAAATTTACCATACTAAAAAACAAGATAAAAATACCCTAGCACAATTTTTCTTTGAAAAAATTCCTTTACTTGCTTATAAGCATCGTAAATATATTTATATCTCATTTATTTTTTTCTTTTTATGTTTTTTTATTGGTTTGCTATCTACATTTAATGACGATAGTTTTGCCAGAGAAATTTTAGGAAATGAATATATTGATGTTACTCTCGAAAATATTGAAAGTGGTGATGCATTAGCTATTTATAAAGGCGGAAGTAACTGGGGAAGCTTTATCGGTATTTTTGACAATAATTTACGTGTAGGACTAAATATGTTTTTATCTGGTTTATTTATTGGATTGGGAACAGGATACTATATTATATACAATGGTATTATGGTTGCTGTTTTTCAAGCTTTCTTTTATCAAAATAATACTTTTTTTGATAGTGTAAAAGGTATCTGGATACATGGAACTTATGAAATTTTCGCTATGATTATAGAAGCTGCTTGTGGATATATTATAGGAGCTAGTATATTATTTCCTGGATCATTAGATAGAATTGAATCTTTTAAAAAAGGACTAAGAGAAGCTTTCTTTATTTTTTTAAGCACTATACCTTTTACATTTATAGCTGCCTTTTTAGAAGGTTATATTACAAGATATTATAATCAAATGCCTACTGTAATATGCTTACTCATAATCTTGTCTTGTTTAGCATCTATTTCTTATTATTATTTGATTTTACCATATAAAGTTGCTTCAAAACACCAATTACGATAATGAGAAATATTATAATAATACTTTTTTTATTTTTGGGTGTTTGTGTGCATTCTCAAGACATAAATACGTTATTAGAAAACGATAGTATATCGTATGATAAAAATGTAGACTATGTAAAAAAAAGAAAATTAGGAAATGACTTGAAATCAAAATATAAAGGCAAAGATTTTATTTACACTGAAAGCACTCCACCTCCTAAAAAAACTAAAAAAGAATCAAAAAAGAAAATTAATGAAAATACTTTAGACTTTTTTAAAGATTTAATTAGCTTCTTGGGTACTGTTTTCCCTTATTTACTAGCTTTAATTGTTATTCTTATTTTATTGAAAAGTTTTGTTTTTACTGAAATGGATTTTTGGAAATTTAACAAATCTACTAAACAGCATAAGAAAGCACTTATATTTGAAGAAGAAGACGAAGATATTAATAAAAATGACTATAGTAAGTTATTAGAACGAGCAATTCTAAATAATGATTATAGACTTGCTACGAGGTACTATTATTTATTATTACTTAAAATAATGTCACAAAAAGGCATAATCAAATACGATAAAGACAAAACAAATTCAGAATACTTGTTCGAACTAAAAAGTATTAATAGTCGTAAGCAATTTTCATACTTAATATACCTGTATGATTATGTTTGGTATGGAGAATTCCCTATTGATGAATTAAAATTCAATGCTATTGAAAACAACTATAAATCTTACATTAAAAAATTATAATTGAATACTAAAAACTACATATTATTTTTATTATTTATTTCACTAATTTTTACTGGATGTAAAAAAACAGATTGGAGAGAAAATTATAGAGAACAATCAAAAGCTCCATTTGGAACTTATATAATTCATAATGAAATAACGAGCTTATATAATGGGAATGAAAAGGTATATTTAAAGAAAAACATCTCCGATTTCTTTAATGAAATATACTATGATAATGATGCTGGTTATGCAAATTACATCTGTATTAAATCATCTGCTAACAAACTAGATAAAAGATCAATAAATAAGTTGCTTAAATTTGTATTTGCTGGTAATGATGCTTTTATTTCTTTAAATCATTTTAGTGAAAATTTAAAAAAATCTTTAAATATCAGTACTGATAATTTAGATAAGAACACATACGCCCTTCAAGAGTTAAAGAATTTAAAAGGATCTTTATACTTAAAAAATGATCAATTTAAAGATAGCGTTTTTAAGTTTGAACGTAATATAAGACGTCATTATTTCTCAAAATTCGATTCTTTAACAACCATTGTTTTAGGTACTCAAAAAATAAACCATGAAAAACAACCTAACTTTATAAAAGTATACCATGGTAAAGGAGCTATATACTTGCATACACAGCCAATCGTTTTTACAAATTATTATTTACTTAATAAAAAGGGTACTTATGCTTCAAATATCTTTTCTTATTTACCAGACAGAACAATTTTATGGGACCCACAAGTGAAATCCAGAAAAAACTCAACAGACAAAAATAAAAAGTCTGTATTTAAATTTTTCAACAAACATACATCTTTAAAATGGTCGTTATATATTGCTTTTTGGGGGCTATTACTTTTTATTCTTTTCAATGCTCGAAGAAAACAACGAGTTGTTCCTACTATTGAAAAATTAAAAAACTCAACTTCAGATTTTACACATACTATTGCCAATTTATATTTAAAGGAAGAAAATCATAAAAATTTAGTAACAAAAAAAATAACTTATTTTTTAGAAAAAGTTAGAACCAAATATTTAATCAACACAAATAACTTAAATAGTGTTTTTATTGAAAAGTTAGCATCTAAATCTGGAAATAAATTAAGTACAACTCGATATTTGATAAACACTATTATAGCAGTAAATAAAAAATCAAATTGTACGCAAGATGAATTAATGCGCTTAAATACGCTAATTGAAAACTTTTTTGAAAACAATTAATTATGGAAAACACAACTACAAATACTACTAGTGAAAGTTTAGAATTCGAAAGCAGAATTAACTTATCTGAACTACAAGAGAGTATTTATAAGATAAAAACAGAATTGAATAAAGTTATTGTTGGTCAAAAAAGAATGATCGATTTATTACTTGTTGCAATACTTTCTGATGGTCATGCATTGATAGAAGGTGTTCCAGGAGTAGCCAAAACAATAACTGCCAAATTACTATCTCGTACTATAACTATAGATTTTAGCCGTATCCAATTTACACCTGATTTAATGCCTTCAGATATATTAGGAACTTCAGTTTTTAATGTTAAAAATTCTGAATTTGAATTTAAAAAAGGTCCTATTTTTTCAAATATGGTATTAATTGATGAGATAAATAGAGCACCAGCTAAAACTCAAGCAGCTTTATTTGAAGTTATGGAAGAACAACAAATTACTATTGATGGAACCACCTATTCTATGGGATCTCCTTTTATAGTATTAGCTACACAAAATCCTATTGAACAAGAAGGTACATATAGATTGCCTGAAGCACAATTAGATCGTTTTCTTTTTAAAATAAATGTAAACTACCCTACTGCTGAAGAAGAATTAGAAATTGTAACAAGAGAGCAAGCTTTAATTAACAATACAAAGATTGATAAAATTGAAACTGTTATATCTGGTGAAAAAATTGAGCAATATAAAAAGTTAATTACCCAAATAAAAGTTGAAGAACACCTGCTTAAATACATCTCTAACATTGTTGTAAGCACAAGAAATAATTCTTTTTTATTTTTAGGAGCTTCTCCAAGAGCTACAATTGCTATTTTAAAAGCTTCAAAGGCCTTTGCTGGGATTAATGGAAGAGACTTTATTACTCCTGAAGATATTAAAAATGCAGCAATTCCTGTACTACAACACAGAGTTATAGTTACACCTGAAAGAGAAATGGAAGGTTTAACTAGTACTCAAATTATTGAACAAATAATTGAATCTGTAGAAATTCCAAGATAATAATGAAGAAACTTTATAATTCTTTATTTTTAAACGACAACTTATTTTATGGAGTAATTTTTATAGCTGTATTATTTGTTGCTGGTTTTTTTATTCCTCTTTTTTTCTCTTTAGGACAAGTTCTTTTATTTTCTTTACTGGTAGTAACTTTTATAGATATATTATTAATCTACAGCTTAAAAAAAGGAATTCATATTGAACGTTTTTTACCAGAACGATTATCAAATGGTGATAATAATAAAATATCTATTTTACTTAAAAGTAATTATAAATTCAATATTCATTCTATTATTATTGAAGAATTACCGTTTCAGTTTCAAAAAATAAATTTTTCTTTTAAACAAATTTTAAAACCAAACAAAGAAAATAAAATTAATTATAATCTTACTCCAAAAAAAAGAGGAGTTTATGATTTTGGGCATATTAACATTTACATTAGTTCTCCTTTAAGGCTTGCAACTCGAAAATATATTTTAGGAGAAGAAAAAAAATTAAAATGCTATCCTTCTTTTTTAAAACTAAAAGAATTTGATATAAAAGCTGTATCTAACGACTTAAATACCTATGGTAATAAAAAAATTAGAAGAATTGGACATTCATTAGAATTTGAACAAATTAAGGAATATGTTTCTGGAGATGATATTCGTTCTTTAAATTGGAAAGCTACAGCTAAAAGAAACCAATTAATGGTCAATCAATATGTTGAAGAAAAATCACAACCAGTATATTCAATAATTGATAAAGGTAGACCAATGCAAATGCACTTTAACAACCTTTCTCTACTTGATTATGCAATTAATGCAACTTTGGCTGTAAGTAACATTATTTTACGAAAACAAGACAAAGCTGGAATGCTTACTTTTTCTAAAAAGTTAGAAAATATTATTGTAGCTGAACAACGTAATTCGCAAATGAATTTAATTTCTGAAGCTTTATACAATGTCAAAACAAATTTTTTGGAAGCTGATTACAGTTTATTATATGCTACTATAAAACGAAAAATAACCAGTAGAAGTTTACTCATATTATACACTAATTTTGAAACTTTAGATGCACTTAAAAGGCAGCTCCCCTATCTTCGTGCTATTGCTAAAAATCATTTATTATTAGTTGTTTTCTTTCAAAACACTGAATTAAATACAATTGTAGAACAAAAATCAAGTTCAGTTGAAGATGTATATGATAAAATTATTGCTGAAAAATTTATGTATGAGAAAAAACAAATTGCAAACGAATTAAAAAAATACGGAATACAATCTGTACTAACTAAACCAGAAAACTTAACTGGAAATACTATAAATAAGTATTTAGATTTAAAATCTAGAGGCTTATTTTAATTTCAAATATTTTTACAAAAATTAAAAACTTAATCAAACTATGAGTAAATTAAAATTAAAATTAAAAAGAATTGATCCTGTAAAATATGCTTTAATAACAGGAATATTAATGGCATTAATGGGCTTTATCGTTATTGGAATAACAACTTTATTTAGCACATTAATAGGTGCTGGTAGTGGAGACATGGGAGCTTTTGCTACAATTATGGGAGGTGGATTACTTGCTTTAATCTTTATTCCTGTTCTATACTTCATTTTTGGGTTTATTTTTGGTTTAATTGGTACAATGCTACTTAATTTTGTTTTGAAAAAAATTGGAGGGCTACCTATAGATTTTGAGAAAACAGGAACAGATATTTCAATGATTGGTGAAGAGTAATTTTTATTAACTAATCTAATAACAATTAACTATCTAAAACAAAAAGCCTCAGTAATTTTAAACTACTGAGGCTTTTATATACATTAGATTCAATTATTAAGTCTTTCCATAATACTTTCTTACAAACCATTCAATAGATAATAAAGAAGCAATTAAAACCAAAATCCATTTCCAATCAATTAAACTCTTTTGGGTTGTAATTGATTTCTGAACTGTAAAATAATCTTTATCAGCAAGTAAATTTGAAATCAATGATTCAACTTGATTAGAATAAACCAGTTTTCCATTAGAATTTTTTGCTAATTTTTGTAATTTATTACTATTAGCATTTGTAAACTGCTCTTCTATTTGATAGGCTGATATTTTAAATCGTCCATACTTATTAATATTTTGATTTTCAACAGAAACTTGGTACATATAATCTCCAGCTAACAAACCTTCTACAGATACCTGATATGCATTATTAGTTAAAGAAAATGGTAATACTTTAACCTCTTTTGTTTTTGAATTTGTTATTTTTAACTGTAAAGAAGCTCTATTATCAAATTTATAATTACGATCAACATAAAACGCAGAAATTTGTATTATAGCATTAGCTGGATATATGCTTTTAGAGGTTACTTCTAATCGTTTTCTTTTTTTATTTGAAGCCAAATACTGTGCTATATTACTTATAAAAGTATCGAAATTTTCAAATGTTTTATCTTTTAAATAGCTAGCAGATCTCCATTTCCAAATCCCCTCTCCAAATATAAAAGCATATTTAACATCATTTTTCTCTAAAGATGTTATTAAAGGTTCTGTTAAATTTATACCATTTAATTTTTGATATAATAAAATTTGTGTTTCATTTGACAATCTTAATTTCCCGAATTTATCACGTAAAGGAGGAAATTCTTCAAAACCAATATCATCTTGCATAAAAGTTAAAAAACTATCATTATAAATTGCTCCATAATTCTCAAACTGATTTATTGCATTCTTTTTTACCCCTAAGTTTAATGAGTTTATTAAATTCCAATCCGTTTTTGTTCCTGTGATTACTAAAAAATTAGAAGACACTTCTTCAAAAATTCTTCTGAAATAAAAATTTGGTTGATAAAAAACATAAAATTGATACTCTTTTAAGTTCAACTGCTTGTTTCCTATTACTTCTATGGTTACTTTTCGTTGTTTATTGCTTTCAATTGCTTTTTTTATAGCTCCTAAATCTGGATGCATTATTGAACTTAAGAGTAATACTTTAGTTTGCTCATCTATAACTTCTACCGAAAAACTTTTATAATTATTTTTAGTGTTTTTTTCTTTCTTAAGTTTTGTTATAGAGGCTTGGTAATATTGAAGCCCTTTCTCTTTTGATGTTAAATTAACAGTTATTGTTTTTGACGGGTTTTCAGATGAAAGTTTAATTCTTTCTGAATATATCTTTTTTCCATTATGAGATAATGTAAAAACAGAACTAACTGCACCTTTACCTTCATATAATAAAAAAGCTTCTACAGGAAACTTGTTTTTTATGTAACTATATTTATTTACATTAAGTTGTGTTATTTGAACATCCTGATATTGAGTTGTATCTCCTAACACAATAGGAAATACTTTATCTTTTGGCATTAAAAACTCATAATCATTTCCTGAAGTTTGATTACCATCAGTAATTAAAATTGTAGCTTTTTTATTGTTTTTCACTAATTCATCTACCGAATTTATAGCTTCAGATATATTGGTGCTAGTTTCAGAAAAAGATAAGCTATCTAATACTTTTATAGAGTTTCCAAAAGAAAAATTAGATATTTGATATTTTTTATTTAGTTCCTCATTATTAACAATAATATTAAGTATCTCTTTTACTTTTTCTTCTTCTTTAAAAAACCTAGTTGACAGAGAGTTATCTATCAATACTGACAACTTCGGTTTGATATTTTGAGTAGCAACAATATCAATTTTAGGATTTATTAATAATAATCCAATTAAAAATAAACTCAAAGCTTTTAAAATAAATAATGCTATAACAATTTTTGGTTGCTTCTTTTCTTTAAAAAAATATTGAAAAAAAGCAATTACTAAACTGCATAAAACTGTTATAACTATATAAATTAGAGTTGTTGATTGCACAAAATTATATTTAAAGTGTGAATATAAAAATATCTACTAAAATACGAACTGTATATACACTCTTAATTTAAAATACTCTTTATGATTAAGGTCATAATTTAATAATATATTACTGATTAATTTTGCTATAAACAACTCATATTATGAACACTACAAACACAATAACTCAAACTAAAACATACAAAAAAGAATTAAGTTTTCATAGCATTACTAAGTTAAACGATTGGATAGCTACTGAAGAAAAGAATGCAATGGGGATTTCTATTATTTTATTAATTCTTGGAACTATGATTGCTTCCATATCAGCTGCATTAGCTGTACATAAAGAAATAGCTTTGTTTCCATTAATTTTTACTTGTATTTCAGCAATGGGTGCAAATGCTATTGTTATTAGTCAAAGATCATTCAAAACAATTATATGGGCCTTTATAATAAATATTTTAGGAAATATTCTTTTAATAGCCTATCAACTTATTGAATTGATGGCTTAGGTTTTACTTCGAACATTTTAAAAAAGAGCATAGAAGCTATGTTTCGTGCTCTTTCTTTAGCTTCATTTGCTTTAGTACCAATAAATAAATCATCTATTGTTGAAAACCATAATTGAAGCCACCTACCAAAATGTTCTTGAGAAATACCATAACTAAACTCTTTATCAACATCTTTATGAACTTTCATTGGATTACCTTTAAATTTTCTAACAAAAAACAAATTAGTTTCCCAGAAATCCGTAAGCTTTTCCAAATGACTATCCCACATTTTTTCTGGTATTACTTTTAAAAAAATTGGACCAATAAAATCGTCTTTTTTAATCTTATCGTAAAATGTTGATACTAATAAAAAAACATCATCTCTTGTAGTTATTTCTCTCTTGCTCATTTAAAAATAAAATTAATCTAAATCAAAAGTATATCTTTATGCTTTTGCAATTTATGACTTAAATCATAATGATTCCACAAGAAACCTTATTAAATTTTGGAGCTCAAATAAAACATTTTGAAAAAAACAGCTTAATTTTTTCAGAAAACGATATTGCACGTAATTATTATCAAATAGTTATTGGTGCTGTAAAAATGAATAATTTTAATGATGAAGGAAAGGAATTTATTCAAGGTATATTTTACAAAAATCAAAGTTTTGGAGAACCCCCTTTATTTATTGATGTAAAATATCCCGCTAATGCAGTAACTTTATCAGAATCAAACATTATTGTCCTTCCAAAAAGCAAACTTTTACTTTTATTAGAGAAACATCCAGAAATTCATTTAAAAATAACTCAAAGTTTAGCACAACGATTATACTACAAAGCCATTATTGCTTCAGAAATTTCAAGTCAAGAACCAGGACATAGAGTACTTCGATTTTTTGATTATCTTAAAAATGATGTTTATAAGTTACATGGTGAATTTAATTTTAAAATTCCTCACACACGACAACAAATAGCAGATATTTTAGGGCTTAGAGTTGAAACAACGATAAGAGCCATCAAAAACTTGGAAAAAAAAGGATATTTAAAAATAATTAACAGAAAAGTATATCGATAAAACATTATTACTTAAAATTTAAAATAATAATGTTTTAAAAAAAAGTATTTTCGCACCTTCAATAATTCAAAAACAATTGTAAAATGAAGAAAAACTACTTTTTTTTATTGCTTTGCGTATTCTCCTTTCTAACTATTTCAGGTCAAACTAATTTGGTTCCCAATGGAAACATGGAAAGTTGGGATACTTCTGATTCTAACCCTACAGAATGGTTTAGGTTTAGTAACGGGAAATGGAAAAAAAGCTCAGATGCTCAAAATAAAACTGCTAGTTTAGAGCTAGAAGTTACTACTGGGCAAACTCAAAATTTTATCTTTTCTCCAAATATTCCATTTGTTAAGGATACTAAGTACATAGGTACCTTTTATTATAAGTTAGTTTCAGGTACTTTTAATAAAGTAAATTTTAACTTGGTGCACAAACCAGGTAGTTTCCCTGAAAACTTATCTACAAAAGAGTTTACAAATTTCCCTACTGATAAATGGACTAAAGGAGAATTTGAGTTTACTGCAACAACTAGTGAAAACATACAAGTATATATCAAAACTTATGGAAATGTAGGTTCAAAAATACTTATTGATAATGTTTCTGTTTTAGATAAAAAGTCTACTGAAATAGTAAACATTACTGATATTAACTTCAAATCCTATTTAATTTCAAATAATGAAATTAACATCAACAAGGACAATGAAATTCAACTTTCAGAAGCAGAATCCTTTAAAGGCTATATAAACCTTTATGCGAAAAATAAACCTGACAATGAAAAAGTTTCTGATTTAACAGGAATAGAGGCCTTTATTAACTTAACTAGATTAAGCTGTAATTATAATTTAATCAAAACTTTTGATATAAGTAAAAACACAAAACTTGAATCTTTTTACTGTGATTACAACCTACTTACTAATATTGATATTTCAAAAAACATCAATCTGAAATATTTTTCTTGTGCATACAATCAACTTACTAGTATAGATATTACTAATAATTTAGCTTTACTAAGTTTAAACTGTTTTAACAATAAATTAAAAAATATAGATACTTCTCTAAATAAAAGTTTAGAAAACTTAGGCTGTCATTACAATCAAATCACTGATATAGATGTAAGTAAAAATAATCTATTAGAAGGACTAACTTGTTCAAATAACCTACTTACTGAGTTAAATTTAACTCAAAATGAAAAATTAAAAAGTTTATATTTTAGTGAAAACTCAATTAGTACTATAGATTTAAGTAAAAATTTAAATTTAGAAAATTTATCATGTCAATCTAACAAACTTACTACATTAGATGTCAGTAATAACTCTAAGTTATTATGGATATGGTGTAAAGGAAATCAAATTAACAATCTAGATCTTACAAAAAACATAAACTTAACAGATTTAAGATGTTATAACAATAAAATCAGTAATTTAACTTTGGGTGATAATACTAAATTAACTTATATTGACTGTGACAATAATCTTATTTCTAGTTTAGACGTATCTAATTCTAATGCTTTAGTTAAACTTTCTTGTGAAAAGAATAAAATAACCTCTTTAAGTCTTAGCAATAATATTAAACTAACAAACTTAGATTGCAATAAAAACCTTCTTAAATCTTTAAACGTATCGAAAAACACAGAACTGACAGATTTAAATTGTAGCGAAAATAGTATTGATGTTTTAGATTTAAACAAAAATCTAAGTTTAAAAACAGTTTATTGTGGTGACAATAATATTAAATCTTTAAACACATCTCAAAATAAAAACTTAATTAGTTTCTTTTCTGAAAATAATCAAATTACAAGTTTAGATTTTTCTAAAAATTATTCTATAGAACAAATATCGTGTAGAAATAATAAGCTTGTTAGTTTGAATGTTCAAAATACAAATAATAAGAATATAACTTTTTTCTTCTCAGACAAAAACCCAAACCTTTCCTGTATACAAGTTGATGATGAAAATGTAGCACCTACTCTAAATTTTTGGAAAAAAGATTCAACGGCTGAATACAGTGAAAATTGTGGTGCTACAGCAAGCATTGATAAACTATTTACAAATCAATTAAACATTTACCCAAACCCGGTAATAAATAGCTTAAAAATTACAACTCAGAACAATCAGATAATTAAAAATATTAGTATTTTTAATACTTTAGGTAAAAAGGTTCTTCAAACATCAAAATTAAATATAAATACAACTTCATTAAATCAAGGCTTATATTTAATAAAAATTGAAAGCACAGATAATAAAATTGCTTTAAAAAAATTCATTAAACAGTAATTTTATAAAAAACTTGACAAGGGTATCTAAATTAGATACCCTTTTTTTATTATACCTATTTTAGAATTTTTACTTTTGTTGCTTCAACACAACAGATAAAAATGAACTTAACACAATTAAATGCTATATCTCCTATTGATGGTAGATATCGTAACAAAGTAGCTGATTTAGCAAATTATTTTTCAGAAGAAGCTTTAATAAAATACAGAGTTAAAGTAGAAATTGAGTATTTTATTGCTTTATGTGAAATTCCTTTACCTCAATTAGCTGACTTTAATAAAGATTTGTATCCTAATTTACGTGAAATTTACACTAATTTTTCTAGTGAAGATGCTCAAAAGATAAAAGATATTGAAAGTGTTACGAATCATGATGTAAAAGCTGTTGAGTATTTTATTAAAGAAAAATTTGACAACTTAGATCTTCAAAAATTCAAAGAATTTATTCATTTTGGATTAACGTCTCAAGATATTAATAATACTGCTATTCCATTATCTATAAAAGATGCTATGGAAGAAGTATATTATCCTTCATTAGACACTTTAGTTTGTAAATTAGCTGATTTATCTGAAGAATGGGAAAACGTTCCTATGTTAGCTCGTACGCATGGTCAACCAGCTTCTCCTACTCGTTTAGGAAAAGAGTTTTTTGTTTTTGTTGAGCGTGTTAATAATCAAGTTATACATATACAACACACTCCACATGCTGCTAAATTTGGTGGTGCAACTGGTAATTTTAATGCTCACAAAGTTGCCTACCCTAATATAGATTGGAAAAACTTTGGAACTAACTTTGTAGAAGAAATTCTTGGCTTACACCATTCATTTCCTACCACACAAATAGAGCATTATGATCATATGGCTGCTTTATATGACGGTTTAAAACGTGTTAACACAATTTTAATTGATTTAGATCGTGATATTTGGACCTATGTTTCTAATGATTATTTCAAACAAAAAATTAAAAAAGGCGAAGTAGGTTCTTCTGCTATGCCACATAAAGTAAACCCTATTGATTTTGAAAATTCTGAAGGTAATTTAGGAATAGCTAATGCTATTTTCGAACACTTAGCAGCAAAATTACCAGTGTCTCGTTTACAACGTGACTTAACTGATAGTACTGTTTTACGTAATGTAGGAGTTCCATTTGGGCACACTTTAATTGGTTTTGCTTCTACTTTAAAAGGATTAAACAAATTACTTTTAAATGCTGATAAATTTGCTGAAGATTTAGAAAATAATTGGGCTGTTGTTGCTGAAGCTATTCAAACTATTTTACGTCGTGAAGCATACCCAAATCCTTATGAAGCTTTAAAAGGATTAACACGTACCAATGAAAAAATTACGCAAAAATCAATAGCTAATTTCATTGATACATTAGAAGTATCTTCTGAAATAAAAGAAGAATTAAAAGTAATAACACCTTCAAATTATACTGGAATATAATTTTATGAAATTAATGAAAACAACATTATCACTATTTTCTTTACTCTTAATATTTTTTTCATGTTCTACTGAAAAAAAAGGAGACCCTACTCGTTTTAAACAAGGAGTTTTTGAAATTCCTGCAGGAGAATCTTATGGAAAAACTATCATTACTAGAAAAGATAGCTTACAAATAGAACAGTATACTAAAAAAACAAGTATTTCATCTGATAGTTTAGTTACTCTAAAAGAAGAGAAACATACTGATACGTTGTTCATTAAATGGAAAAATAATTTTGCATATACTTTGCAAATGAAGAACCCAAAAACAGATTTAGATAAAGATCCTATATTTGTACAAATAACTAAAGTTACCGATAATTCGTATGACTTTACAGCTAGAATTGGGTATTCAAAATTTAAACAAAAAGGAACCGTTTATAAAGTAAATTAAAACTATGGAAATATTTTTACAAGCAGATACTTGGGGGGCATTAGTTACCTTAACTTTTTTAGAAATTGTACTTGGTATTGATAATATTATATTTATATCAATAGCAGCAAACAAACTTCCAGAAAATGAACAAAAAAAAGCAACCAATATAGGTTTGTTTTTAGCCATGGTACTTCGTATAGTTCTTTTATTCGGAATTTCATTATTAATAGCAATGAATTCTCCTCTTTTTAATGTAGATCTTTCTTGGTTTAAAGCAGGTGTAACAGGACAAAGTTTGATTTTGTTTGCTGGTGGTTTATTCTTATTATACAAAAGTACTAAAGAAATTCACCATAAAGTTGAAGGGCTTGATGAACATAGTGTTGATCAAAAACCTAGAAAGAAATACACAATAAGCCAAGCAATAGTTCAAATTACATTAATTAATATTGTTTTTTCATTTGACTCTATTTTAACAGCTGTAGGTATGACAAATGGTGTTGAAGGAGCAATGATTATTATGGTAGTATCTGTTATTCTATCTATGATTATTATGATGTTGTTTGCGAATCCAGTTGGTAAGTTTGTAAACAAACACCCTACAATTCAAATGTTAGGTTTATCTTTTTTAATACTAATTGGTTTTATGTTAATTGCTGAGGCTGCACATTTATCTCATGCTAAACTATTTGGTGAAGAAATGGGAATAGTACCTAAAGGATATTTATACTTCGCAATTACATTCTCTTTAGTTGTTGAAATGCTTAATATGCGAATGAGAAGGAAAAAAACCTCTAAATAATATAATACTTAAAAAAACTGATATTAAAATATCAGTTTTTTTATTTTTACTACCTTTGCTCAAATGTTTAGATTTAAAAAGCATATTATATTTCTAAGTTTACTTGTATTACTACTACCATCAGTAATACAGTGTATTCATGCTTTCGAAAATCATGAGCATATTATTTGTTCGTCAATAGATGAACATCACTTTCATGAACAAGAAATAGATTGTTCTATATTACATTTTCAAGTTGGTGTTACTACTTATGATTACCCTTTTGATTATCAAATAATATCAGAAGAAATCTATAATCCGCAGTTTAACCAACCATTAACTGTAACACTACACAACACTAATAAAAAAACTCCTAGAGGCCCTCCTTTTGTAATTTAATTTAGTATACTATATAAATTACAAATAAATCTTAAATGAAATCAAAAAGTATTCTTTTGATTATTTTGCTTTTATTATGCTCGGCATTAGCAAATAGTCAAAATTGCGAACATACATTTTCTGGTTTGGTAGAAGATTTTCATGATAAATCGCCTATAGTTGGAGCTACTGTTTTTATAAAAAACCAAAACAAGTATGCAACTACTGATATTGAAGGAAAATTTACTATTAAAAATGTTTGTTCAGGTAAAATAATTATTCAAACTTCTCACGTTGCGTGTGAGCCACTAATTTTAGAACTAAATATAACCAAAGATATTTATAAGGTTATTGATTTAGAACACCATGTTGAAGAATTAAATGAAGTTAATATAAAAGGAAACGTAAGTTTAAAAACTAAAACAGCTCAAGAAACTTTAATTAAAACTAAAACTCTTGAAAATTTTAGTGATGCTAGTTTAGGTGATGCTATAAAAAATGTTTCTGGTGTATCATCAATAAACACAGGAAATACCATTGTTAAACCCGTTATTAATGGTTTGCACAGTAGTAGGATATTAATTTCTTATAACAATGTTAGACTTCAAGATCAAGAATGGGGTATTGAACATGCTCCAAATATTGATGTAAATGCTGCTCAATCAATTTCTGTAATAAAAGGAGCTAACGCTCTTCAATATGGAGGAGATGCTATTGGTGGAGTTGTTATAGTTAATCCTGCTACAAATAGTAGAAAAGATACTTTATATGGTAAAAGTATATTTTCTCAACAAAGTAATGGTAGGTTATTTTCCGTAACAAGTAGTTTACATAAAAACTATTCTTCAGGTTGGTATATCAATGGGCAAGCTTCTTATAAAAGAGCTGGTGATTTTGAAGCTTCAAATTATAACCTAACAAATACAGGTATAAATTCAAAAGCTTTTACAATTGGTACTGGATATAAGAGGTTTGAAAAAGGGTTTGAATTATTTTATAGTCGTTTATCTAATAGAATTGCAATTTTAAGTGCTTCTCATAATGGTGGGGTAACTGATTTAGTAAATGCTATAAATAGTGACACTCCTTTGATTATTAAAGATTTTAGTTATGATATTAACAATCCTAAACAAGAAGTTACGCATCAATTATTAAAAGCTAAAGTTTATAAACGATTCAAAGGATTTGGTAAGCTTTCTCTTCAATATGATTATCAAGTAAATAATAGACTTGAATTTGATAAAAGAAGGGGTGATAAAAAAGAGCTTCAAGCTGTTGACTTAGCATTAAAAACGCATACAGTTAGAGCAGATTTAAATCTTGATGCTTCTGCTGGTTATACTCACAAATTTGGTGTTAGTGGAGGATTTCAAAATAATTTCCCTGATCCAATAACAGAAGTAAGAAGACTTATTCCTGATTATGATAAATATAATTTAGGTATCTATGCTATAAGTAGTTTTAAGTCTGAAAAAGCGATTATAACTGGAGGGGTTAGATATGATCTAGAGCACATTAACGCTCAAAAGTTTTATCAAAAATCAAGATGGCAATCTTTAAATTATCAAAACGATTTTAGTAATATCATTATTGATAATGACGTAAAAGGATCTCAATTATTAACAAATCCAGTATTTACATATCATAATATTTCAGCTTCACTAGGTTTAACCTATACCATTGATGAGGAAAATTCTTTTATAGTAAATTACGGGCTGTCAAATAGAGCTCCAAATGCATCAGAATTATTTAGTGATGGCTTACACCATTCAGCTGCTAGAATTGAATTAGGTGATTTACGCTTAAAGTCAGAAACATCAAATAGAATATCAACTTCTTACAGGTTTAATAATGATAAATTCAATATTACATTTGAAGGATTTTATAATTTTATTTCAGATTTTATTTATATAGAGCCTTCGGGCGTTGAAACTACACTAAGAGGTGCTTTTCCTGTTTGGTCATACAAACAAACTAAAGCTCATTTATTTGGTGTTGATACAAATTTACAATATGAGGTTAATGAAGATTTTTTACTAACAAGTAAATTATCATTTTTAAAAGGACGTGATATAACAAACAAAAGACCTTTGATTGATATTCCTCCTTTTAAAACCACTACTACCTTACTTTTTAAGAAAGAAAATTGGAAAAACTTTTTTGCTTCTCTTGAAAGTGAGTTTAATGCTAAACAAAACGAATTTCCTAACAATAATTTTCAAGCTTTTATAGCTCCGTTAAATCGTTATGAATTAGTTGATGTTAGTACACCTCCCTCTGCATATCATCTTTTAAATTTTTCTTCAGGTTTTGAGTTTAAAATGTCTAAAACAAAAGTAAACATAAACTTTTCAGTAGATAATTTACTTAATAAATCTTATAGAAACTATTTAAATAGGTTACGATATTTTGCTGATGACTTAGGAAGGAATTTTAAAATTCAATTAAAAATTAATTATTAAAAAACAAAACATTATGAAACATATTAAATTATTAGCTGTATTATTTATCTCTGCATTTACAATAACATCTTGTTCAGACGATGAAGTACCTACACCAGTTAATGAAGAAGAAGTAATTACAACAATGACTATAATACTTACACCTAGTGCAGGAGGAAATGCTGTAACTATTCAAAGTAAAGATTTAGATGGTGATGGACCAAACGCACCTGTTATCACTGGTGGAACTCTTGCTGCAAATACAACATATAATGCTGATATTACATTATTAAATGAAACTGAAAGTCCTGCAGAAGATATCACTAAAGAGGTTGCAGAAGAAGCTGATGAGCATCAATTTTTTTATAGCACTTCTGGAGGTGTAAATAGTACATTTACGTACGCAGGAACAAATGATGCTAATGGTAATCCTGTAGGTATTAAGTTTACGGTTGCTACTGGAGCTGCTGGAACTGGAAATTATACAGTGATTTTAAGACATGAACCTAATAAAACAGCTACTGGTGTAAAAGGTGGTGATATTACCAATGCAGGTGGAGAAACTGATATTGAAGTAGTTTTCCCTATAACTATACAATAATACTTATAAATTAAGCTACTAATACAAATATACACGGGCTCTATTTTTTATAGAGTTCGTTTTTTTATGTAAAATATTATTTAATTTAAAAAAATACACCCAAAATCTTCAACTATAAATATTTGATTAAACAATATTTCGTATGTAGTAACCGGTATATCAATAAAAGCAAATTGATTTGTTGTCTGATTACCTTCTTTATTAACTAATTTTATTCTAACTGTTTCTGTTTTCATGACTTAATCTTTACGGTTATATACTGCAAATTAGTAAGTAAATTTGATGAAATAACTCTTGGTCGGTTCAAACCTAAACAACTATCTTTCAATGAACAATATCTATAGACAAACTGTAAAATGGTTGTATAAAAAAACCCACTCAATAAATTGAGTGGGAAAATTGCTATGAAAAAGAAAGTCTAAGGACGTCTCCTAAGACATGTGCAATATAACACTTTTTTTAAAACTAGCAAAAAATATCTAAAAAATATCTAAATATATTAATACGCATCAACATCAATAATAAAACGAATTGGTCTGAAATCTTTTACTGCTTCAAATGTGTTTTTAATTTTTTGTAATTGTTCTTTAGTTTTACCTAATGATTGTTTTGGTGGTATTTTAATAACTAAATTTTTTATGTATTGATTTCGAACACGCGATACAGATGGCTCAGTAGGTCCTAAAACATTTTCTTTAAAAATATTTTGTAAAGCTCTAGCTAGCCAATGTATCCCAGTATCAACTTTTGTATAATCTTTATGTTTTAATGTAATTTTAATTAGTCTATAATAAGGTGGGTAATTGTACTGCCAACGATCTTGCAATTGTTCTTTATACATTTCTGTATAATTTGTAGTAGAAACTTGTTGTAAAATTTGATGATATGGATTATACGTTTGAATAGCCACATTACCTTGTTTTTTTGAACGCCCTGCCCTACCCGATACTTGAACCATCAATTGAAAAGCTCTCTCATGTGCTCTAAAATCTGGAAAATTCAACATTGAATCTGCATTTAAAATTCCAACAAGTGATACATTTTCAAAGTCTAATCCTTTGGAGAGCATTTGAGTTCCTACTAATATATCTATTTCTTGAGCCTCAAATGCTCCTATAATTTTTTGATATCCATACTTTCCACGAGTAGTGTCTAAATCCATTCTACCAATGGTATGGTTTGGAAATAATTCTTTTAACTCTAACTCTATTTGTTCAGTACCAAAACCTTTTGTATCAAGAGTTGTACTTCCACAAGCACCACAATTATTTGGCATAGAACGTTGATAATGACAATAATGACACTTTAATTCTTTTCTGTATTTATGAAACGTTAAACTAACATCGCAATTAGGACACTGGGGTGAATTTCCACAAGTAGTACACTCAACAACAGGAGAAAACCCTCTCCTGTTTTGAAATAAAATAACCTGCTCTTTTTCATTTAATGCTTCCTCTATCATTTCTAATAAACGATCTGAGAAATGCCCTTTCATTACTTTCTTTTTGAACTTTTCTTTAATATCAATTAATTCTATTTTGGGTAATTGAATATTTCCAAAACGTCTATGTAAAGCAACCAATCCGTATTTATTTTGGGTTGCATTAAAATAACTTTCAATAGAAGGTGTTGCTGAGCCTAATACAATTTTTGCTTTATGCTGATATGCTAAAACTACTGCTGCATCCCTTGCATTATATCTTGGTGAAGGTTCAAATTGTTTATACGAACTTTCATGTTCTTCATCTACAATAATTAACCCTAAATTTGAAAAAGGTAAGAAAATTGACGACCTAGCTCCTAAAATTATTTGTGCTTTTGATTTATTGTTTAAAACATTATTCCAAACCTCAACTCGTTCATTCATTGAATATTTAGAATGAAATACAGAAATTTGAGAACCAAAATAATTTTGTAATCTAACAATTATTTGAGTTGTTAAGGCTATTTCTGGTAATAAGAATAAAACTTGTTTGCCTAAAGCTAAAACTTCCTTTATGAGTTTTACATATATTTCTGTTTTACCTGAACCAGTAACTCCATGTAATAAAGTAACTTCATGCTTTTCAAAAGATTTTTTAATTTCTTTATAAGCCTGTTCTTGAAACTCATTTAATTCTTTTATTTCGTTTGTTGTTCCATCAAAACTAATCCTATCAGTTTTAATATGATAAAATTCAAATATCTCTTTATCTACTAATGCTTTTAAAATAGAAGTTGATACGTTTGATTTCTCTTCTAATTCTTTAGCTTTTATAGGTTTTTTGGAACTAGATAACTGAAAATAATGCAAAACAGCTTCGCGTTGTTTTTTTGCTCTAGAAAGCTGTTCTAATAAATTTTGAAGACCTTCATTCGTTGTATACTTAGGTAATAAACGTACATATTTAACTAGTTTAGGTTTATATGTTTCATAAATTTCCTCTTTTATAATAACAGCATTTTTTTCCAGTAATTCATTAATTATTGGTAAAATTGTTTTTTTACCTAAAATATCACTTACTTGATGAATAGTTAACTGAGAATGGTGCTGTAAAGCTTCAAAAATTAAAAAAGAATCGTCTCCTAAAGTTACATCTTCAGTAAAAGAGTCATTTTTATAAATTATAGTCTCACTCTCCAATAAAAACGCAGAAGGTAAAGCAGCCCTATATACATCTCCTAATGAACACAAATAATATGATGATATCCATTCCCAATGATTTAATTGATGTTCATTAACAACAGGATATTCATCTAGTATTTGATGAATATCTTTAGCTTCATATAAAACTGGAGCTATTTGATGTATTTTAAATACAATTGCAGTATAAATTTTTGATTTCCCAAAAGAAACTGCAACACGCATTCCTTTTTGTAAAAAACTTGCTTCAGCCTCAGTTACCGAGTATGTAAAAGTTTTTTTTAGAGGTATGGGTAATATGACGTCTATAAAATAAATAGAAAAGCTCTTTTAATGTTATATCAAAACTACACAAATTTCACTACATTGTAAACAGAATTTTTAAGGAATTATGAACGCTAAAGAATGGAAATCTAAAGGAGAATTTATCTCGATTAATGGTAAAACTATTTTTGTTGTTGATACCAGAGGAAGTAAAGAAGTTTTAGTCATTTTACATGGATATCCTACCTCATCATTTGATTATTACAAAGTACTCCCCTATTTATCTGAAAAGTATAGAGTTATTATTCATGATCATTTAGGCTTTGGTTACTCTGAAAAGCCATTAAATTACTCATATTCTTTAATTGAACAAGCTGATATTGCTATTCAATTATGGAAATTTCTCAAAATAACTCAAGTAACTGTACTTGCACATGATTATGGTACAAGCATAGCTACTGAGATTATTGCTCGCCATAATCAAAATCAACTTTCTCTTAATATTAAAGAGTTAATTCTTTGTAACGGAAGTATGCACATTGAACTTGCTAAACTAAGAACTATTCAAAAGTTGTTAAAAAATAAATACACAGGTAAATTGGTAGCTAAAATTGCTACTCAAACAATTTTTAATAGGAATATTAAAAATATATATTTTGATAGTTCTAAAATCTCTAAAAATGAACTAAACGACATGTGGTTTTTACTTGAATACAACGGTGGGCGAAAGGTTATTCATTTATTAAGTAATTATATTAACGAACGTTACTTTTATTGGCATAGATGGATTGGTGCCTTAAAAGATACTAGTATATTTACAAAAATAGTATGGCCAACTCATGATCCTATTGCTGTAAAAGCAATTGCTGATCAACTTCATCAAGAAATTCCCAATAATAATTTACTCTGGTTAAAAAACTCTGGACATTTCCCTATGCTTGAGTCTCCAAAAGAATGGAGTAATTTAATCTTAAATTAATTCAAAAACTAAACTAAAACACTCATTTACAGTGTTAATTTCATAATTTTAGTTAAAACCTGTTAACTTTATATTAAAGTCCAGTTTAACTGAAACATTATTTTTTTTCTGTAGTCTTATAAGCAAATATAAACCCAATAAATATTAATATATTATGAAGACTTTAGTAAAAACTTTAATTATTTTCAGCATTAGCCTTTTCCTTTCTTTGTCAACTTTTGCTACTCCAAAAAACGACTTTGGTAAAGACAACTCATTAACCAATCAAATCATTGCTTTAATAGGAGATAAAGTACCTTTTAACACTTATGAAACTTTAAAAGTAGATGTTTCCTTTACTGTTAATAATAAAAATGAAATTATTGTTGTAGATGTTACTTCAAAAAATGAAGATTTAAGTTTATTTATAAAAGAAAAATTAAATAATAAGAAAATTAATTCTTCTAAAATAAAACAAAAAGAAATTTATACGCTACCTATAAAGGTTAATAAAGCATAAGTTATTTTAAAACAAAAAAAATCGTCTGAAATTAATTTCAGACGATTTTTTTGATATATATCAGTATAATATTAATTTATCATTTCTAAATATAACTTTTCTACTTTTGCCCTTGCCCAAGGAGTTTTTCTTAAAAATTTTAAACTTGATTTATAAGTTGGGTTATTCTTAAAACAATTTATGTTTAAAATTTCTCCTAACTCTTCCCATCCATATTCTAAAAATAATTCTTCTAAAATTGTTGCTAACTTTATTCCATGTAATGGATTATTTGGTTGCTCTTGACTCATACTTATTTACAATGATTTAGAAAATACATTTTCTATTTAATTAATTCATTTAACAATGATCTAAACTTAGAGCTGTTCCAATCTGCAGCTCCACTTTTATTTATAACTACTTCTCCTTTCTTATTGATTACAAATGAAGTAGGTATCGAGTTTACTTGAAATATTTTTGGTAAACTATTTCCCAAATTATATGTAGGTAAATCGTAATTATGTTTTTTATAAAAAGCATTTATAACTTCCCATTTTTCATTACTAACAAATATAAATACTACTTCATCTTTATAATCATTATATAATTCTTGGATGCTAGGAATTTCAGCTACACAAGGAGGGCACCATGTTGCCCAAAAGTTTATAAAAACAACTTTGTTTTTTAGGTTATTAAAATCTACATCAATTGTATTTAACCCTTTTAATGACCAATTATAATCATTTAAAACATCTCTTTTTTCACTCTTAATAATGGAAGGCGAAAAAGAAATCAAACGAATAAAATAGGTTTTTGTTGGCGGATAAAGCAACAATCCTATAATTATTAAAAAAAGAAGATTGTATATTGATTTTTTAGTAATTTTCATCTGTACTATATTAACACCTCAAAAATAGAACTATTTATTACTGTTACAAAACATTAAATAGCCTAAAATAGCTATAAATATTAAACAATTTCTCCATTTTTGTTTACCTTTTTTTACATACTTTAGCATAATTATAAACAAACAATTCATAAAAAATGAAAAATACTGCATTAACTCACATTCATGAAGGTTTAGGAGCAAAATTAGTTCCTTTTGCTGGGTATAATATGCCTGTGCAATATGAAGGTGTGAACATTGAACACGAAACTGTAAGAAGCGGTGTTGGTGTATTTGATGTTAGCCATATGGGAGAGTTCTTTTTAAAAGGAGAAAATGCTTTGGCTTTAATTCAAAAAATAGCATCTAATGATGCCTCTAAATTAGTCCCTGGAAAAGCTCAGTATAGTTGTATGCCAAATGCTGATGGTGGAATCGTAGATGATTTAATCATATATATGATTGAAGAAAATGAGTACATGCTGGTTGTTAACGCTTCAAACATTGAAAAAGACTGGAACTGGATTTCACAACATAATGATTTAGGTGTTGTAATGGAAGATCGTTCTGATGAATGGTCTTTATTAGCTATTCAAGGTCCTAAAGCAGCCCAAGCTATGCAATCATTAACGTCTGTAGATTTATCAGCTATTAAATTTTACACTTTTGAAATTACTGATTTTGCAGGTTTACCAAATGTAGTAGTTTCTGCTACTGGTTATACAGGATCTGGTGGTTTTGAAATTTATGTAAAAAATAAAGATGTTGAAGCTGTTTGGAAAAAAGTTTTTGAAGCGGGAGCTGATTGGGGTATTAAACCTATAGGATTAGCAGCTCGTGATACTTTACGTTTAGAAATGGGATATTGCCTATATGGAAATGATATTGATGATACTACTTCTCCTTTAGAAGCTGGCTTAGGTTGGATTACAAAGTTTACTAAAGACTTTGTAAATGCTGAAGCTTTAAAACAACAAAAAACTGACGGAGTAACTCGTAAGTTAGTTGCTTTCGAAATTATAGAAAAAGGAATTCCTCGTCAAGGATATGATATTATAAATGCTGAAGGTACTAAAATTGGTAATGTTACTTCAGGTACTATGAGCCCATCTTTAGGAAAAGGGATTGGTTTAGGGTATGTAACTATCGAAAATTCAAAAGTTGATAGCGAAGTGTTTATTCAAGTTCGTAAAAAACAAATAGCAGCCAAAGTAGTTAAACTACCTTTTTATAAAGGGTAATTAAATTGTACATTATAAAATTAAAAGCGATTCATACATTTATGAATCGCTTTTTTTTATCTGTTAATACAATTATTACTTCTACTTTTATTTAGTAAATATAAGCTTCATCTCTTTCACTTTTCTTTAATTCTATTAAAAGAACAATTATTAGTTAAATAATAATCTGTTTTAAAGCAAGTTAAACTATTATTTAATTAATAATTACTTTTTTTTCAATTCATCTATACTTAGCTACCATTCATCTATAATTTTTTTTTGAAATATATAAAAGCTGTATTTTCACTAAACAAATCCCTCAAAATCAACATCATGAATAAGAAATACTTTATTAACCTTCTTCTTTTAACCTTTATTTCAATTCAACCTTTAATTTCACAAAACACTCCTTTCAATTGTGATTATTATGCATATCTTTTTCAAAAAAATGACGTATTTGCTGTAGATTTAGCATCTGGGTCCGCTTATGAAGTTGCAACGGATATAACAACAGGAAATATTAACGGAGCTGGATATAATCCTAAAGATGGTTATATATGGGGATCTTTAACATACCCTCAAAAGTCAATCGTTAGAATTGGAAAAAATTTTTCCACAACAACCTACACTATTGATGCGTTACCAACCTCAAACAGATATATAGGTGATGTCAGTCATGAGGGAATTTATTATTCTAAATCTGGTGGAGACACATACTACATTATAGACTTAGACCCTGAATCTCCAACACATTTAACCTCATTAGGAACAGGTACACTTTCACAAAGTATTTTGGTTCATGATTGGGCATTTAACTCTTTAGACAACCACCTATATACTGTTGAAAAAGGAACTAATAAATTATATAGAATTAATGCTTCAACTGGTAATGTTGAAAATCTAGGTGTAGTACCAGCATTAGCTGGGTTAAACTATACTTATGGTGCAGTCTATTTTGATAACATGGGGAATTTTTATGTATCAGCAAATCAAACAGGAACTGTTTATATTATAAATGAAGTTACCAACATAAATAATGGTAGTAGTATTAACTCTAATCTTTTTGCTTTTGGACCATCAAGTTCTAGTAATGATGGAGCACGTTGCCCAACTGCGCCAGTACCTATGGAAGACTGTACAAATGGAATTGATGATGATGGTGATGGATTAGCAGATTGTGATGATCCTTCTTGTTCAGGAGTATCTGCTTGTCCAACAATAGTTGCACCAACAACTAGTGGTAATAATGGAGGCTTAGAAAGTAACAATAGATTATCTCAACAAATTAATAAACGTAACTATAATAGAATAAAAACTAATTATACTTTTAGAAAAGAAACAGCTAAAAGGATAGTGAAAAAATCTACATACGCCCAAAGAGGTGCTAAAAAAGCATTAACTTTAAATGATTTTATTCCTCTAAAAGTTATAAATGAAGACGAAGCTATTGAATCATCACCTACTGATTTAATAAAAATCACAAATGCTACAGATATAGTATCTGTTGATTATCAAAGAAAAAATAAAACTGTAGCTTCTATCTTAGCTTTAAAAACTGAAGACAAAGTATATGAGCACACTAAATATATATGTGATCGTTTATTAGGTGCTGAATTATTATCTGTTTCAACAATCCAAATTGAAGAACATAATTTTATTAAATCAATTATTAAAAATGTAGATGGTGGTGTTGAATTCGTTTTAAGTTTATCAGCTAGAGAATCAAGTGACGGTCAAAACTTCATAATTGAAAATCACTGGAATTTAGATAAGTATAAATCTGAAACTGGATATTTTAATTTCCAAATATGGTCTAATTCAATTGACGATTTAATGTTACTTAGTACCGAAGTGATTCGTTTATTAGATGTAAAGAAAACAATTGATACTTATAACATTTCTCCTCCTCCTCCAGTATTTGTAAAAAAAGGATTCTACAAAAATGGCGTATTAAATTTAGACATAGTTAATGTAAATGGAAGTACTACTGTTGAATTTGATGCCGGATTTAAACAAACAGAGACTAGTAATTTAGATAATATGTCATCAACAATAGTTTTAGATAAAAATTACATTTCAAATGTAATTTTAGATACTGGTAAACTATTTGACATAGGCTTTAGAATTGGTGATGGAACCAATACACCAGATGACTTATTCATGTCTGATGGTTCATGGGGTGTTGATGATGCAGCTACTAGCACTAATGTTACAGATTTCACTGTAACACCAAATGAAGATCAAACTGATGATACTGAAATGTCTATAGAAAGAAATATAAATTTAAAAGCTTCAACAAAAGAATACGTTTCCGTATATAAAGCATTTAATCCTAGATTTAAATCTGTTGATATTTCTTCATACAATGCTTTAAAGTTTAAAGGAAATGGTACAGGTACCCTTGAAGTTCGTTTTATAAAAGAAAGTATTAATGTTTGGGAAGATCAATTTAATGCTACTGTTAATTTAGGTACAACTAATCAAGAATACACAATCCTTTTCGATGATTTTACATCTACCAAAAGCTCAAAAGCAGATTTCAGTGATGTAGTTACATTAGTATTTACTATGGTTTCTAAAAATGGTGAAAAACAAGTAAAAGAAATGAATATTAGTGAATTAAAATTAGTTAATTCTAGTGCGTTGTCAACTAATGATGAAGCTAATTCTTTAGCTAATCAAATTTCTGTAACACCTAACCCTATGATTGAATCAGCAAATGTTCAGTTTAATAGCTCACAATATCAAAATGGTAGTTTAATCCTTTACAATCAATTAGGTCAAATAATTCAAAAAAGTGATTTAAAGATAAATAGTGGTAAAAATGAAGTTACTATATACAGAAACAAATTAGCCACTGGAGTTTATTTCTTTAAAATTAAAAGTGATAACTTAAATTATATTACCAAAAAGTTAGTTATCAAATAAATTGGCAAATTTTAAAATATAAATTATAATAAAGGAGGTACTTACCTCCTTTATTTGTTTTAATAATAACTTAAAAATTAATTTCATTGTGATTAAACGTCTAATATTTCATTAAAAAAAACAATGAATTATGACTTTTAAAGCTATTTTAAAAACTAGTTAATGATTGCTTTAAGTACACAATTTAAAGCTCTTAAAAGAGTGAATTTATTTTACTTAAAAATAAATAAAAATTTTAGCTAAATATGGTAAGTGCATACCAATTATATATCTCTACTAGTAATTAAAAATAATAACACTTAAAAACCGTTTAACTACACATATATACCATTCATCTACAGATAAATTGTTGCTATCTTTTAAAAAGAAACAATTGTTATAAAAAAAATATATTTGTTATATACAAACCTACGTACAAAAAATAATTATGAATTTAAATATATTACTTGTTGAAGATGACGAAATAGAGAAACTAAAGTTTGACCGAGCTTTAAAAAAGTTAAAGTTAAATCATTCAGTTTCTAAGGCTAGTAATGGTGAAGAAGCTTTACAAAAATGTAAAGAAAGTTTGCCTAATTTAATTCTATTAGATTTAAATATGCCTAAAATGAATGGGTTTGAATTTTTATCTATTTTAAAATCTGACGAAAACTTAAAATTTGTTCCTACTGTGGTATTTACAACCTCAAATAATCATCATGACATGATTAATGCATACAAAATAGGTATTGCTGGTTATGTTGTAAAACCATTGCGTTATGAAGATTATGTGAATCAAATTGATAAAATAATTGACTATTGGTCTATGAATGAATTAGTCTCTTTATAATTTTTTCAGTATATTTCATCTTTAGTATTAATTAATTTTAATCCCCCAATATAAAACTAGATGAAAGGAATTGTATTTACCGAATTTTTGGAAATGGTTGAACAAAAATTTGGATTAGAAACTACAGACACCATTATTACAAAATCAAATTTAAAATCAGAGGGTGTATACACTTCAGTAGGTACATACGATTTTGGAGAAATGGTAAGCTTAATAACCAATCTTAGCGAGGAAACTAAAATAGACGTTCCTACCTTAATATATACCTATGGGTTATATTTTTTTGACACTTTAAAAAATGGATACCCTAATATTTTTAAACATTACAAAACCGGTTTTAACCTTATCTCGGGTATAGAAAAGCATATACATGTTCATGTAAGAAAAATTTATCCTGATGCTGAACTTCCTAGTTTCATTACTCACGAGGAAACTGATACCAAATTAATTATCGAATACCAATCTGAAAGAGCTATGTCTTCCTTTGCACAAGGACTTATGGAACGTACATTAGAGCATTATAATGAAGAGGTTACAATAAAAAAAGAATTACTGAATTCTGATGGAACTAAAGTTTTATTTACACTAGTAAGAAATGTCTGATGAAAAAGTAAAAATATTTGAAAGAGCCTTACAAAGAGAAAGAAAAGCTAGAAAACAAGCAGAAGAAATTCTTGAACAAAAATCATTAGAATTATTTGAGGCTAACCAAAAACTAACTGCTTCCAATAAAAAAACTGAAGCTTTATTAAATGATCAAACTGCTCAATTAAAATTGATTGTTGATAACTCATCTTTAGGTATTGTTTTATCTCAAAAAAATAACTTAATTAAATTTAATAAAGCTTTTGCAAATTTATTAGGCTATACTGATGATGAATTATTAAATGTCAATATTTACGAACTCTCACACCCTGATGATTTACCACAAGCCAAAAAACAGCTAAAACTACTAGAAGAAAGTAAAATTGATAAGTTTTTAATAAAAAAAAGATACAGAAAAAAAGATGGTAACTATGTTTCTTGTAATACAAACGTAAGTGCAGTTAGAGATAATGAAGGTAATGTAAAGTACCATATTGCTTTAATAGAAGATGTTTCTGAAATAGATAAAAAAACAAGAATGTTAAATGCTTTAAACAGTCTTTCTGTATCTATATTAGGAAAAAGAGATTTAAATGAAATTGCCTGGGAAATAGCAAAAAACACTGCTAATCATTTAGATTTAGAAGATTGTCTTGTTTTTTCTATTGATTATGAATCTAATATCATAAAAGAAATAGCTGCTTATTCAAATAACCCTGATATTGATATAACCAAAAAACCTCCTTTACATATACCTATAGGGAAAGGGGTAATTGGTAAAGTAGTTGAAACAGGAGTGTATTCATTAGTAAATGACACTTCAAAAAATGATTTGTACGAGGTTGATGATTTTTTTCGTTTTTCAGAATTAACGGTTCCTATTATAGCTGATAATAAAGTAATTGGTATTATTGACTCTGAACATAGCAAAAAAAATTATTTCAATAATGACCACATTGAGGTTTTTCATAACATAGCTAGTTTAGCTTCTGCTCAATTTAATAGTGCTATTAGTCTAATTAAAGAGAAAAAAACTCAAAAAGAAAAAGATGTTTTACTGGTTCAATTAGGAAAAAACAATGAAGAGTTAAAAAACTTTGCTCATGTAGTTTCTCACGATTTAAAATCTCCATTAAGAAGCATGTCCGCATTAATTTCTTGGATACAAGAAGATAATGAAGGTACTTTTGATGAAGAGACTACCGTTAATTTTAATTCTTTATTAAAAAAAATTGATAAAATGGATCACCTTATTAATGGAATATTAAAATATTCAAGTATTGATAAGATTGATAAAACTGACCAAAAAGTTGATCTTCAGAAAACCGTTACAGATATAATTGATACAATTTTTGTTCCTGAACATATTAATATTCAAATTAAGAACACGCTACCAATTATTTATGGTGATAAATTTCGTTTACAACAGTTATTTCAGAATTTAATAAGTAATGCTATTAAATATAATGATAAAGAGAAAGGTATTATTACTATTGAAGTAGAAGATTTAGATAATAAATTTCTATTTATTATAAAAGATAATGGTATTGGTATTGATAAAAAATACCACTCAAAAATATTTGAAGTATTTGAAACCTTAGAAGAACCTAATGATGACTCTACAGGTATAGGTCTTTCAATTGTAAAAAAGATTATCGACTTATATAATGGTAAAATATGGTTAGAAAGCGAATTAGGTAAAGGGTGTTCCTTTTTTTTCGAATTAAAAAAACCTCATTAATATTACTTAATAAGGTTTTGATAATTGGGGAATACAAACAAACTACTAATTTAAATATTTTTTTCTATGTTTTCTTATTCAAATATAATCACTTCATAGAGTAAAGATTTCTAAAAATCGTTCAACTCTTTTTTTTCTGTCGATGAAATGCTTTTAACTATCGATGAATGAAAAAACTTAATTTTCTACTATAAAAAACCTCATTATTTAATTTATAATGAGGTTTTTAAGGTTGGGGAAAACAACTAGTAAACTAGCACTTTATTTTTAATCATATTTTCTTTAAATTCTTTAATAAGCTTCCAAAATTTTCATAGCCAATGGTAAAGTTAGCATCTAAACAACCAACATGTGCAACAGATGACAAGCTATAAAAAAAACGAGCACCAACTTTTATAGCCCTACTCTTTCCTTGGTTTTTTTTCATATTTATAATAGTAACTTTTTTTTCAAATTCATCTTTTAATTTATATAAAACATCTAAAGTATTATCTTTACTTCCATCGTTTACAAAACAGAGGTGAACGTCGCTATATTTTTTTAAGCACTTTTTAAATGCTTTAATTTTTACCCCCTTCTCTTCATTATAACATGGAATGATAATGCCAATCTTCATATATATCTGTTTTTAATACTCCTTAAAAATAGCTTCTAGATTAAGTGTTTATGAAGTTTAATCGTTTAGTACGGTTTTTAGTGTCGATGAAACGTAAAAATGTATAGATTAGTTTACCTAACATATTACTTAACTTTATTATATTAGAATGTTATAATTAAATTAATGAAAAACTCAATAAATAAATATTTATTATTAGCCCTAGGGTTTGCCTTACTATTTCATGGTAGTGCAGTGTTTTATACTATTGAACAAACTTATGATGCTTTAATACATTTATTTTTTGCAGAGCATTATGCTAATAATTGGCAAGAACCATGGTCTTATAAATGGTACACTGGATTTAGTATAATGGGGTATCCGCCACTTGTTCATCAATCATTAGCGATACTATCATTTATTGGCGGTTTTAAATTTGCTTTATTTAGTTACTCTTTTATAATTATTATACTATTTGTTACTGGTGTTTATCGATTTAGCTTATTACTTACTCAAAACGAAGACTATGCCGGCTTTGCTGCTATCTTTTCAGTATTCTCTTCCGTTTTTATCGAAACTTTACATGTATTTGGTCAATTACCAACATTAGCAGGAATATCCTTGCTAATGCATTCAATACCTGAAATTTACTATTGGATTCGTACAAAAGAATATAAATATTTGATTTCTTCTTTATTGTTAATGGGATTAATGGTTTGCTCTCATCATGTAACTCCAATATTCGGAATGGTCTTTTTTATATTCCCTTTAATAGGTTTAGCTATTATGGATAACATTAAGGACCTCACTGGTAGTTATAAGAATATCCGTTTTTTATTTTTTGTAAAACATTTGCTAAAGTCAATGAAACCAATTTTAACATTTGGCTTTTTATCATTAGTAATAATGATAGTATGCATTTTACCTTATTGGATTAATACTAAAAACAATCCAATAACTCAAGTACCAATACCACATGGTTCTCGTGATAACTTTCTTGAAGTTTTATCATCTGGTCTCGTGTTCTTTTTAATTCCTTATGGAATTCTTTTAACCTTATTCCCATATCTTTTTTATCGATTTTTTAGTAAACGATTATTATTTTTTGGTATTTCATTTTCTATGCTTGTTTTATTAGGTACTGGTGGTACTACCCCACTACCTAGAATGATTTTAGGTGAAAATGCCTTTTCTATACTGACATTAGATCGTTTTACCTTTTGGGCTTCTATAATGAGTTTCCCAATTGCTGGGGAGTTATTTTATCGCTTATCAAAATCTGATTATAAAACATATTTAAGTAAAAAATTTGGTAAAACATATTATACCTTTTGCATTGGTTTAATAGGTAGCATTATTCTGTTTTTTGCAATTTTCACTATTAATTTAGGAAAATTTAGACCTTCACAACCTAGAGCTATTAAGATGTTACCAATTGTAAACTTCATAAACCAAGATATGCATTATAAATGGCGTTATTTAACACTTGGTTTTGGTGATCAAATGGCATGGTTAGCATCACAAACTAGAGCCTTGTCAGTTGATGGTAACTATCATTCTGCTAGGCGACTTCCTGAATTAACCACTAGAGCTGTTGAACGCCTGGAAAACTCAAAATATCGTGGGATTGAAGGAATTGGATCTCTTCAACAATTTTTAGCGAATTCAGAAAAATTTAATTTAAAATATATTTTTTCTAACGATAAATTTTATGATCCTATTTTATATTTTACAGGATGGGAAAAACTCTCATATCTTGAAAACGGTATAATGGTATGGGAAAAGAAAAATATTAAACCTTTAGCATCCATATTACCTAAAATTGATATTCCAAGGTATCAAAAAATAATATGGTCGTTTGTTCCTGTCATATTATTATCATTAGCTACTTTTTGGTTTATAGGAACCTTTTTATTTTCAAAAAATAAAATAGTGAGTTTAAAGAATGAGAATTCTCCTTCTGCATCTTTCTCTTTTTCCAAAACATTACTACTTTGGAATACAATGTTACTATTTGCCGCTATTATAGGTGCATATTTTATATATGACGAAAATGGAACACAAAATTCATCAGTAAATGTAGTAAAAGCATACTATGATGCTTTAGATTTTAAAAGATTTACAAAAGCTCATTCTTATTTAGATAAAAATTCAAAAAAAACACTAGATCAATTCATGCTTGAAATATCAGTTAGTGATGGATTATTAAGTTCTTATGCTAAATTAGAAAATATCGGAACTAAAATAATTAACAAAAGAAATGATACTGTATTAATAGAAGCAAAAACTAAATGGGTTACTCCTTTAGAAATAATTAATAAAAAAGAAATTATAAAAACTATTTCGAAAAATAACAAATGGTTTATAGTACCTGAAGAACCTGATCCTTACAAACCCTCTAATCAGTTTTTTAATTCTCCTGAAACTATATTTTATAATCAAGGTAGACGTAAAATAACTACTCAACAAACCCATCATGAAGATGTTTTACCACAACCTATTGCATACATTAATAATGCTAAATTGGTCCAAAATAATGATCAGTATCATATTATTGGTGAATTACAAAATATAGACTATTTTCCTTCTGCTATTAATTTAAAAGCTGTGTTATATGATGCTGAAAATAATGAGTTAGCTAGTTATAGTTCCAAGCTTCAAAACAAACACTATTTGAATCCTTTTGAAAAAACAGTTTTTAAAATAGATTTTGAAGAAATTGCTTGGATTGATTCTGATAAAAAAAATAAAAGTTTCAACCCTAATGAATTTCATTTAAAAAAGTTTGATCAAAAACCTGTTAAGTTTGTATTGCATGTTGGTACCACAGTAGCTACTAAAAATTTGTACCAATCTGTACAAGTTAATGCTCTTAATTATACTAATGATAAAATATCAGGAATGTTATTTAATACAGGTTATAAAGAAGTTACTATAGCCCAAACATTAATTTCGTACTATAAAAATGATAAACTTGTATGGGTTGACCATCTATTTTTAAAAGAAAGCATACGCCCTCATAGAAAAGGATACTTTAATTATACACCAATAGTAACTGATATGATAGAAATAATATCAGAAACTACTGAAAATTGTTATGTTAATGGTGTTCAAAATGAAAAGGGAACATTTGATAGATTAGAAGGCTATAATGAATCTAAAAATAAAAACATTATGATTCAGAAAAATGAATTTCAAATAAAGTTTCAAATCGCTAATTTTATTGGTAATTAAATGAGGTTCATATTATACATATTTATTTTATTATTAATTTCTTGTAAAAACAACAAGAAAATCAAACTTGTACCTAATAATCAAACCTCAAAAATTAGTTGGATTAATAAACCTAGATCAGTATATGCCAGTGAAAATATTCATTTCACCTTTAAAACTGATACTATAAATAGTGATATACTATTATTTATCAATAATGATTATGGTAGTTCTATTTTGCAACCGCAAGTAAAAAATAATCAATTAACTTTTATAATTCCTAAACACTTTTCTTCAGTTTCTGGTGTTTTAAATTACGCAATAGTTATTAATAAGAAAAAGATTTTAACTGATAAACTAATTATTAAACCCCAAAAAAAAACAACTTTACTTGAAACTTACTGTGGCCCTCCATATATAGTAGCATCTAAAACCGATTATTCCATGCTTGTTGTAATACCAAACGATATTTATGACAACCCAAATCGTTCTAATTATACTGCTTATGAGCTATATAGAAATGCACCTTTAAACACTAATATAAATACAACCGAACTATTAAGTTATAAAAACATATATAGCAAAACTAAAACAGGTAAAATATTTGTTAGAACTTATATTGATAGTTTAAAATCTAAACTATTAGAATTATCTATACTCTCAAATAATCCTACAAATTTTTCTATTTCTTTCGACAGAAATAATTCATTTGCTGATGGTAAAGAGTTAACTACTTTTAAAACATCTGTTATAAAAGATCAATTTAATAATATTATTGAAAACGGTACTATTGTTAGTTTTTATATATCTAATGATGATACGCATTTAAAGGCTTACGGAAAAACAAATAATGGAATTGCAGTAACTAAATTCGTTCATCCTGAGAAAATTAAATCATTTAATATCAAAGCTTATGTTGAAGGATTTGCTTCAAGCAATTCTTTGAATATAAAATACACTAAAAAAATAGATTGATTGATGAAAAAAACACCCTTAAATAAAAGAACATTTAAGCAAGTTGTAATAATTACAACTTTTGTTCTTGTTAATTTATTACTAATAAGTTTACTTTCTAAAATTTATTATGAGTTTAATTCTGGTGCGGATAGAAGTAAATTATTACATATTGACTTAAAAAACAACACATATTATTTACCTAAAATAAAAGTTAATTATGATAATGTAGAAGGTCGAGATCCTAATGAGGAAATTATAAAAAATATAAAAAAAGACTACCTCAAATCTTGGTATGTAAAAAAATATGCTTTGCAAAATAATGATTATAATGCTATTGAAGATTTTTATACAGATTCAGCCCAAGTAAAAATTAAAAAAATAATTCAATTCAATAGTAAAAACTCTATTAATATACGATCAACAAGTGTTAATCATAATGTAACTATAAAATTCTTTTCGGAAGATGGTCAAGTTGTTTATTTAGATGATAAAAATGTTGAAGAACAAACTTTCTATTACAAAAAGAAAAAATTAATACATCAAGAAAAAACTTTAAAAAATTATAAAGCTATTCTACTACTTGAAGATGGTTTTTGGAGGGTTAGGCACATTATTAGTGATAAAATTCTCTTAAAAGAAAATGAAACTTTTAAAACTACTAATAAGAACTTTAAAATAAAAGGTATTAATTATTATCCTCAAAAAACATCTTGGTTTGACTTTTGGAAAAAATACGATAGTATTACGGTTAATAAAGACTTTAACATAATAAAGAAATTAAAATTAAATACGGTTAGAATTTTTATTCCCTATAAACTTTTTGGTAAAGAGAATGTTTCAGAAATATATTTAAATCATTTAAAAAACACATTAGATCTAGCAAAAAAAAATAACCTTAAGGTTATTGTTACCTTTTTTGATTTTTACAGTAATTATCAAGTATTAGATTATACACTTTGTGATAGACATTTAGAAACTATTATAAATGAAATTAAAAAGCATCCAGCTATTTTACAGTATGACATTAAAAATGAACCTGATTTAGATTTTAAAAATTATGGAAAAGAGAAAGTTTTAAATTGGTTAGATTTTATTAGTTCTAGGATTCGTATATACGATCAAAAAACTCCAATAACTATTGGTTGGAGTACTCCTGAAGTTGGACATTTATTAAAAAACAAAATGGACTTCATTTCATTTCATTATTATAAAAAAACTATTGACTTTAAAAATGCTTACTTAAATTTAAAAAAGAAAGTAAACAAACCAATAGTAGTTCAAGAGTTTGGAAGGCACTCATACAATAGCATATGGAATTTATATAGATATAGCGAAAAGAAACAAGCTAAATATCATAAAAATATGCAACAAAATTTTCATGATTTAAATATTAATCACTTTGTTAGTTGGACTCTTTACGACTTTCCTAAAATAGATGTAAAAATTTTTGGTAAAATGCCTCATAAAATAGGCCCACAAAAAAACTTTGGCTTTATTGATAAAAAAGGAAATTTAAAAAAAGCTGCTAAGTATATTGTTACTTATAAATAATCTTTATCAACAACTATTCGTCTTTAGTAATTGTTATTTTATCGAAATAGAACACACAAACATGGATATTCATTTTAAATTTATAATATAACTTAAAATGCTATCACATGAAATTAGGTATTGTTACATCATTTCCTCCAAGTAAAATAACCTTAAATGAATATGCCTATCATTTAGTTAAAAACTTCGTTTCTTTAGATAAAATAGAAGAAATCATTCTATTTTGTGATACAACAGAAGAAGATAAAATACTAGATTTTCCATACTCAGAAAAAGTTACAATAGTTGAATGTTGGAAGTTTAATAGTTACACTTCTATTTTTACCGTTACTAAAGCAATAAAGCAATACAAACCAAATCAAGTTTTATTTAATTTTCAGTTTATGAAATTTGGCCATAAAAAAATTGCTGCAGCTTTAGGTTTAATGTTACCAAAAATCACTCGTTTGTTAGGTATCCATTCAACAGTTTTAATTCATAATATTTTAGAAACTGTAGATTTAGAAAGTGCAGGTTTTACAAAAAATCCGTTATTAAAAGTCGTGTATAAAGCAATAGGTTATTGTTTAACCAAACTTATATTAAGTGCCAATAATGTTGCTGTAACTATTCCAAAATATAAACGTATTCTTGAAAAGAAATATAACGCTGATAACGTTGTTGTAATACCTCATGGAACTTTTGAAACTGCTAAACAACCAAGTTACCAACTAATAAAAGGAACAAAAAAAGTAATGACTTTCGGTAAGTTTGGAACCTATAAAAAAGTTGAAATTATTATTGAAGCTGTTGAGAAGATTAGAAAACGTACAAATGAAGATATAGAAATTGTGATAGCTGGTACTGATAACCCAAACACTCCAGGCTATTTAAAAAATGTACAAAATAAATATAAAGATATAGCTCAATTAACTTTTACCGGATATGTACCTGAAGAAAATATTGAAACGATATTTAACGAAAGTACTTTGGTAGTATTTCCTTATACATCAACAACTGGAAGTTCTGGAGTACTTCATCAAGCAGGAAGTTATGGTAAGGCTGTTGTATTACCTAATATTGGTGATTTAAAAGAATTAATACAAGACGAAGGATATCAAGGTGAGTTTTTTAATTCTAATGATTCAGATACGCTGTCAGATGCTATACAAGTAATTCTTGAAAAACAATTATATAGAATACAATTAGAAAAAACTAATTATAAAGCAGCTACAGCTTTTCCTATGTCTAAAATATGTGAAATGTATTTAGATCTTTTTGAAAAAAGTTATAATACTACAATAGATCAGGTACTAGCATAATAAAATACAATTTTCCCCTTTTTTCCCCTAAATAGAAGCAAAACTACTTTGATAAAATTTCAAAGTAGTTTTGTATTTAAAAAATACAATTATAGTTTAGATAGTATTAAAAAAGTTGTAGTATCTCCATATTCCATTAAATTATCTAACAATGATTGTAAATGCTGTTGATCTTTTACTACAATTTTTAAATGTATATTTTGATTACCAGTTATTCGATGTACTTCTTTTACTTCTTCAAATGAACTTATTATTGATAACATATTCTTTAGTTTTCCAGGAAATACTTTTAATAAAATGAATGCTTCTAAATCATATCCAAGTTTTTTATTATTTATATCAATACTGTATTTTTTAATAACTTCATTGTCTTCTAAATTTTTTACTCGCTCTCTTATTGATGAAGGAGATAAACTTATTTCACGTCCCAAGTCAGCAAAAGATATTCTAGAATTCTCCTTTAAAATATTTATAATTTTTAAATCTATTTTATCTACCATTGATTAAACTTTAATTATTGAATAAAAAGCATATTTAAATGGCTAATATACAATAACAACTATTAATCAATTTTTTAAATTGCCTTACACATTTTATCTTTACTAAAATTATAACAATGAGTATTCTTATTATTTTCAACAATAAAAACCCAGAGCCTTGGGCTAAAAAACTCAAGCAAGAAATGCCTAATACTACCATAGAAACTTATCCTAATGTTAAAGCCCCTGCTAATGTAGAATTTATTATTTGCTGGAAACCTGAAAAAAACATCTTAAAAAAATTTCCTAATGTAAAAGTTATTCAATCAGTTGGTGCTTCAATTGATCATATAGTATCATCACAGGATATCAATAATAATATTATTCTCTCAAGAATAGTTGACTCTAAATTATCTAATGATATGTGGGAATATTTAATTTCAACTGTATTAAATCAAATAAAAAACTTAGATACTTATTTAGAAAATAAAAATAACAAGAAATGGGAACAACATAATTATCAAACAATAAATGATACTGTAATAACTATTTTAGGTTTAGGGAAAATTGGAAAAACTGTTGCCTCAAATTTTTCGAAAATTGGTTTTAAGGTTAAAGGCTGGAGTACCTCTAAAAAAGAGATAACAAATGTAGAATGTTTTTATGGTAAACAATACTTAGATGTATTACTAAAAAACACATCTTTTTTAATAAATATTCTTCCTTTAACAATAGAAACAGAAAACATTTTAAATAAAAATCTATTTGAAAAACTACCAAAAGACGCAATCATAATTAATGTAGGTAGAGGTGAACACTTAGTTGAAAATGATTTAATATCATTTTTAGATAGTAATCAATTACAAGGAGCCTATTTAGATGTTTTTAGAGAAGAACCTTTACCTCTTAATCATCCTTTTTGGAACCATTCAAAAATTAAAATAACACCACATATTGCTAGTCTTACTGATATTAAAACTGCTAGTAATCAAGTTATACAAAATTATAAGAACTTTCTTAACAATAGAGAATTACTAAACATTGTATCAATAAATAAAGGTTATTAATATGAACTCAAAATTTCATTTAGCATTTAAAGTAAAAGATATTGAAAGTACTATATACTTCTATCATAAAATATTAGGATGCAAAATTGGTAGGCAAACTAAAAACTGGGTAGACTTCGATTTTTTCGGACATCAGCTTTCTGCCCATGTTTCAAATAATATCATAGAATTAGATTACTGTGGTATCGTAGATAAAATAAAGGTGCCAATACCTCATTTCGGATGTATTATATCTAACTCAGAATTTTCAGAAATTAAACTAAAACTTAAAAAATATAATATGAAATTTATTATTGATCCTCAAGTACGTTACAAAAATAAAAATGAAGAGCAACAAACTATGTTTGTTTTAGATTTAAGTAATAATCCTTTGGAATTTAAAAGTTTTAAAAACAATGATGCTATTTATAGTTAACCTTCATTCTTTTTTTTAAATTATAAAATAAAATACAAATTAATAAAACAGCCATCAACATAATTTGTATATGTACTACTTGGGCTAATGATTCATGAAAGTTAATTAATAAAGTTACTTGAGCTATCCCAAATACCATTGCCATTATAACAGGTTTATAGTCTGATAATGATAAAAAATAATATACAAATAAATTAGCCAAAGCAAATAATGATGTTGCTAACGCATATTTATACAATAAAAATCCCAAACTTATATATTGTTCTCCAAATAAAAGTTTAATTATTATTTCAGGAAATAAATAACAACCTGTAACTAACGATATTGTTAAAACTAATATAAACTTTAAATAACTATTTAAAATTTTCTGTGGGTTTTCTCCTTCTTTTTTTGCTTGAATAACCTTTGGCAGAAGTACCATAATTAACATCCAAATAACAAAGTACACTACTCTACCAATTAATGCTAATGAAGCGTACAATCCAGCTTCATTATGGTTAAAAAAATGTTTTACAATTAAAATATCTGAGTTATTAATAATAATTTGAGTCCCTTCATATAAAGCTGTTATTAATAAAAAACTATAAATTGATTTTGTTTCTAATTTTGATAGAATTGATTTTTCTTTTAAACTAGAAAAAGTAAATTGGTTAGGATACAATCCAAAAATAAATGAGATCAAAATACCTAGTGCAACAGCTAATGTAGGTTCAACAATATCAAACCCTATTAAAAAGAATGTTACTAGTAGTCTACCAAACATTTCTAACAAATATGATTTAGACAAAGCTACAAACTCCTGATTCCCTTGATTTAAACCTCTAGAAACACTCATCAAAAAATAAATAGGTACTCCAAAACCAAATAGATAAAAAACATATTTATTATTTAATTGAAATATAGTTTGTAAAAATTCAGAAGAAAAAACACATAATAAACCTATAATAGCACTTACAAATAATGTGTATTTGTATATAACTCTTTTAAAATTTAATAATTTATCTTTAGGTAGTTCAATAATAAATTTGGCACATAACAGCTGAATGGTCATTGCTAAAAATGATAATACTAATAATAATGTAATTAGTAATGCTACATCTGCAAAAACACTTGGCCCTAACCACCTACCCAATACTAAATTATATATATAATTACCAGCGTTAACAATCATCACACTTATCATGAACCACTGTGACGCACTAATTTTAAATTCTTTTTTTAGTATTGAAATTCCCATTAACACTATTAATCTTTTATAAACTCCTTTAATTTAGAATTATTTAAAGTTTTCGTTATTTTTTTATTCGCTTTTCCAAAAACCTTTAGTACTTTATTATTTTGTGATGCTTTTTTGCATAAATCAAAAAGAACTTCTATACTTGAATTATCGATAGCTTTAATATTTTTCAAACTTAAAATAACTTTAGAATTATAGTCTAATAACGTTTCTAAATACGATTTTAAACTTCTTGAATTTTCTAAAACTAAGTTTCCTTCTAATTCATATTTTCCTTTAATATAGTTTATTTGTAACATATTTAATCAACTTTAAAAATTTAACATGTTCAAAGTTCCTGTTTTTACTTCCATATTTCAATTAGTTTCGACAAAATGCAGTTTACTATAGATTAATAAAAGGTATTTATGTCTTAACTTGGCATAAATAAAAATATAAGATATGAAAAGATTATTGAAATCATTACTATTGCTTATTATCTTTTTAATAAACAATAAAGGAATAGGCCAATCTTCAATGGATAGAGGCTTTAATTACCTAGAAAAAGGTAACTTTAAAGACGCAGAGATATTTTTTAAATCTTATTTGAAAGAATACCCAACAAATAAAACAGCAAAACTATGCTATGGTAGAGCTATAGGTTTGAATGGGAACCCTGTAAAAGCCAAGTTAATTTTTAATGAATTATTAACTATTGAACCTGAAAATCTTGAATTTAACATAAACGCTGCAGAATGTTTATTATGGAATAAAGAATACGATATAGCTCTCAAAAAATATTTGAATCTATCAAAAAAATATCAATCCAATCCTATAATTCAATTAGGTCTTGCAAATACATATAGTAATTTAAAAAAGTTTAGTAAAGCCATCTATCATTATAATAAAGGTATAAATTTAGATCCTAAAATACTTGGTATATATATTGGTCTTGCTTATACACATTTAGCCAATAACCAAAATAAGGCAGCTTTAAAAACCATAGATGAAGCATTACTTTTAGATAAATCAAACACGCAATTATTAAACTTAAAAAAAACAATACGAAAAAAGTATACATCTAAAATTCATCAAAAGGTAAGTATAACATCTGATAGTGGTGATAATCAATCAATCAATTCCAATACAGAAGTTATTTATCCATTATCAACTAAACTTAGTATTGGAGGGTATTATAACTACAGAGTATCTACTTTTTTATTAAACAATGATACCTCAAAACAAACATCAATAGGTTTAAAAACCTCATATAATTTAACTAACAAGATACAATTAGAAGGAGAAATAGGTAGTTTAAAAGTAAAAGGAGCTGCTAATTATAATGATGTAACCTATAAAATTGGTTTAAAAACAAGATTAGCTTATAATCAGAATTTTAATATTTATTATCAAAAAGAGTATCATAATTTTAATGTACAATTAATTAATTCAAAAATTAGTCAAAATCATCTTTTTGCTAATTATCATATATTAACAAAATATGACATAGGATTATTTACTCAATATTATTATACTAAACAATCAGATGAAAACAGCAGAAATTTGTTATTTACTTCACTTTATTATCTTATAAATAAAAAAACTCCCATAAAAGTAGGTTTAAATTCCGTTATTATGGGGTTTGATAAAGAAAGAGCTAATTTATATTTTAGCCCTGAAAAATATTATGTATTTGAAGCATTTATTGATTTTAGTTTATTTCCTAGCTCAAAGAAATGGATTACAAAAGGAAATGCTGCTTATGGTTATCAGTTAATTAATGAAGATCCTAAACAACAAAGCTTTAGAGCTGAATTATATTTTGGATATAAGCCATCAGAAAAAATAACAGCTCAACTATATGGAAAATATAGCAATCAAGCAGTTCGTAATGCTTCAGGTTTCGAGTTTAATGATATAGGTATTGAATTAAAAATTAACCTTTAAATTATAATCTAATTTAAAAGGTTAAGTCTTTTCATCAATTCTGGTCTATTTGACCTACTAACTGGTATTACTTCTTTTTTAATTAGAACACTATTATCCTCTATATCTATAATTTGTTTAAGGTTTATGATATAAGATCTATGGATTTTTAAAAAAAGATCTTCAGGAAGTTTATCTTCAATCTTTTTCATTGTAGTATGTACAATATGATTTTTAGATTCAGTCTTAATATTTATATAATCACCTTTAGCTTCAATTAAATAAATATCAGAAATAAGAATTTTAACTAACCTTCTATCAATATTAACATACAACTCATTATTACTATCTTCACTCTTTACTTCTTTATCTGCATCCGATGTGTTTTTTTCTACTTCAATTTTAGAAACGGCTTTTATAAATCTTGGTAATTTAATTGGCTTTACTAGATAGTCAACTATACACTTATATTCAAAAGCATTTAGAGCAAAATTAACATCAGAAGTAGTTAAAATAATATTTGGAGGATTATTTAAGCTATCAATAAAGTCAAATCCAGTTAAATCTGGCATATGTATATCTAAAAAAACTAAATCAACTTTATTTTTATTAATAAAATCTAAAGCATCTAAAGCATTATCGAAAGACTTTAATACAGATACATGATCTAATCTAGAGCAATATTTTGAAATAATAACTCTAGCTAATTCATCATCATCTATTATTATTGAATTAATCATTTATATTTTTTTTAGGAAATTTTCAATTGTTTCTAATATAATAACAAATTCATCAAATAATTCAAAAGAATTATTAATCAATTGGCTTTCAAAATTTGAAGCTAATATGTAACCTTCTTCTAAACTCAACAGATTAATTTTATGCTTTAATTTATGAACAACTTCAGCACTTTCTTTATATTTTTCAGATTCAAATGAGTCAAAAAAAGCTTTTTTTTCAATAGGAAATTCTTTTTTAAAAATTCCTATCATTAAATCTTTGAAGTCATTATCTCCATCAGATATTTCATCAAACTTAAATAAATTAGGCAATTTTTTCATTATTATAGTTAGTCAACATAAATATAACTTAAAAAATATAATATTTCAAAAAAGAATTTGAAAAATTCTAAATAAAAATTCTACTAGCAATTAAAACCAACTTAATTTTAATCAAAATAATTAAAAAATTAAACTAATTAATATATATAATTAAGAGTTTAAACTCTCCAACGATCTACTCCCACAGTATTGAATTAATGTTTACTTAGGTTTTAATAAAGAAGTATAGTTTGGCACAAAAAAAAACCGTTCTTTATTTTACTAAAGAACGGTTTAAAAGAAAGGCAACGACCTACTCTCCCACCTGTGGCAGTACCATCGGCGCTAATG